>JAFSYO010000013.1 GCA_017449925.1 Stomatobaculum sp. | reverse complement strand
GTTTCGCGGGAAGGACCGCATTGGATGACGGCCGGCCCGCACCCTGCTGTGCGCTCTGCTGATAGTTATTCTGCTGATAATCGTTCTGCTGGTACGCGCTTCCCTGCTGGGCCTGCTCCTCTTCCGGGAATCCCTGGGCCTGCTCCTGTTTCTGCGCTTCCTCCGCGGGGACGGGCGGGAACACGGGCTCTCCTGCATAGACGATCTTCTGTCCGCAGTTGTCACAGAACTTCGCGCCGGGCTGGAGTCTGGCGCCGCAGTTCTCGCAGAATTTCAAGCCTCCGTTTGTTGTTTCTTCCATAATATTGATTCCTCCATAGCAATTTCCGTTATGTGCTGTTTTCGTTATGTCCTCCTGATTATATCATGTTCAGGACGCTTTCAGTTATTTGATCCCCATGAAGATGTTCGCCATTTCCTCCGGAGTCTCCTGGTACCCGTGGCGCACCCAGGTATTGAAAAGGCCGAACAGGCCGTAGGCGTAGTAGCTCCGGGCATACTCCGCTGCCGTGTCGCTGACTTCGTAATAGCTCCGGATCACCTCCAGGACAGCCCTCAGGAAGGCCTCCTGGTGTCCCCGCTCGTACACGAGGTCGATGGTGTCACGCATACCCAGCGAAAAGGCAAAATACTCCCTTGCCGCAAAGGACCGCTCCCGGAGGTCCACTTTCCCGTTCTCCGTGCAATAACGCTCCCAGAGCTTCCTGAACTTGAAGGCCAGGACCTCATCCTTCGATTTAAAATAGCGGAAATAGGTGACGCGGCCCACGTCCGCCTTTGCTGTCATTTCTTCGATCGTGATCTTTTCCAGCGGCTTTTCTTCCATTAAAGAGAGCAGCGCGTCGCCCATGCTCTCCTTCAGCATATCTGTTGTTTCCTGTCTCCGTCTCATAGTACAGACGCTCCTTTGATTTTGCCGTTTTTTCTCTTGTGCAGCACGTTTTTGAATGATACAATTTTAACAAGCGGTATCTTTGATATTTTCGTCTGCACGCCGTACCACTTTCAGTCAGCCCCTTGCGTTTCCACATTTTAATGATACTATTGTCTCTGTTGGAACGAAAGTATCTCGATACTATCATTTCACTCCCTCATCGTCAAGGAGGTTTTAAAATAATTATGAAGAAGACCAAGGTTCCCGTACTGCTGCATGAAAACATCCATACCCTTACAGATCTTTTAGACCAGGCGTGCGAAGAGTTCGCCGACAGAGTATTTCTCCGCTATGAGAGAAACGATTCCATCTATGATGTCACCTACCGCCACCTGGGCGCGGAATGCCATGCTTTCGCCATGTGGGCCGCGGAGACCAGCCGCAAAGTCGGCCATCCCATCAAGGTCGGTCTTCTGGGAAGCGCCGGCCCCCACTACATTGCCCTGATGTTTGGCCTGATGGCCGGCGGCGCTGTCAGCGTCCCGCTGGATGTCCAGCTGGATTTTGAGACCCTTTCCGACAACCTGAACCGTTCCGACGTGGACGTGCTGTTCTACAACTGGGACTTTGCGCGCCGCATCCAGGGCATTGAAGACCGGTGCCCGGCTCTTTCCGCCATCTACTGCCTGCAGCAGGGCAAGAACGTGCCGTGCTCCGAGGACATTCTCGCAGAGTATGCCACCGTTCCTTATGTCAAGCCTGACACGAAGCCCGAGGATCTCGCCATGATCCTCTTCACCTCCGGCACCACCGGAAAGGGCAAGGGAGTCATGCTGAGCCACGGAAACCTGACGGACAACGTCTTCAACGATGATGAGCCGGGCGACGCTTCTCAGGATACCACCCTGAACGTTCTGCCCATCCACCACGTGTTCTGCATCACCTGCGACATCCTGCTGACCGCCCGCTACGGCGGCAATGTCGCCCTGAATCCGGAGCTTTCCAAGATCGCCCAGGGCATCCAGCACTTCCAGCCCACCGTGATCCGCATGGTGCCGATGCTGGCAAAGGCTCTCTACAACCGCATCCAGAGTCTCATGACCGCCAATCCGGGCATGACCGGCAGAGAAGCGGCGCACCAGGTGCTGGGCCACCGCCTGAACAGACTGGTCTGCGGCGGCGGATATCTTGCGCCGGAGCTGGCGAACCACTACTACGAGCTTGGCATCCCGATCCAGCAGGGCTACGGTATGTCCGAGTGCTCCCCGAAGATCTCTGTCCCGGACTGGACAAGAACCGATAAGATTGCTTCCGTCGGCCATCTGGTGCAGTGCTGCGAAGTCCGCGTCATCGACGGCGAGATCCAGGTGAAGAGCCCCTCTGTCATGATGGGCTACTACAAGGATCCGGAAAATACCGCATCCGCCCTCACTGAGGACGGATGGCTCCGCACCGGCGACCTCGGCTATCTGGATGAGGACAATTTCCTGTACCTCACCGGCCGCGTGAAGAATCTGATCATCCTCTCCAACGGCGAGAACGTGGCGCCGGAGGAACTGGAGAACATGTTCGTGGACGAGCCCCTGACCGAGGACGTGCTGATCTACGGCGACAACGACATGATCTGCGCCGAGATCTATCCGAACTTCAAGTACGCAGAGGATCACGGCATCCGGGACGTGGAAGCCGCGGTCGAGGAAGTGGTGCAGAAGATCAACGAGAAGCTTCCCAGCTACAAGCGGATCCTGCGCAGCCACTCCCGGAAGAAACCCTTTAAGAAGACCTCTTCCAAGAAGATCATCCGCTCTGCTTTCTTCGAGGAGCTGAAGCAGACGAAAGAGACCCGCGAGGTCATGCGTCTTCCCGAGACAGATATCCAGAAGACCCTCTACGAGATCGCGGCGGCACAGCTTGGCCACAGGGATTTCGGCACGGATATGGATTTCTACGAGGCAGGCCTGGACTCCATGGGCAGCATCATGCTTCTTTCCTCCATCTACGATGCCCTGAAGCTCAGCATGACTCTGGACGACCTGGTGAAGCACCCCACCGTTCTGGAGCTGGAAAAGCTGTACCACGAGAAGATGAACGCGGAGACCATCGACTACAGTGTCCGCAAGGTCTATCCTCTCACCACTCTGCAGATGTACTTCGCTTACGTCATGCGCGGCAACACCACTTCCAACCTGCCCTTCTGCTGGAAGCTGGATCCCGATGTGGATCTTGACCGCCTGGTCCAGGCCATCAAGGACCTCTTCGAGGTACATCCGGAGATGAAGGACATCATCCAGAAGGATGAGAACGGCGTCTACATGAACTTCCGTGACGACAGCCGCGCTGTGGAGATCCCGGTCATCGACATGACGGAAGCCCAGTGGCAGGAAGAATTCCCGACCATGGTGAAGCCCTTCATGTACGAGCAGGGAGAACTGCTGTACCACACCTGCATCGTCCGCACCGAAGAGAACCGCTACTTCTTCTTCGACCTTGCCCACATCATCGGCGACGGCATGAGCCTGAATATCATCTTCGAGGATCTGAACCGTCTGTACCTCGGCGAAAAGCTCGAGTTCGAGGGCTACAGCTACTACGAGTACGTCCTGGTCTACAAGGCGAAGGATGCCGCCGGAATGCGCGGCAAGAATATCGAGTACTTCCAGGAGCTGACGAAGGATTTCCGCGTAAGAAAGAGCATCCTTACCCGCAGGGACTGCTATGACCTGGCCCACGGGCACAATGCGAAGCTCCGCGACCACTTCTACCAGATCAGCCGGAGCAAGCTGAAAGGTTACTGCCAGAAGTTCGGCGTCTCCGAGAACGTCCTGTTCCTGAGCGCGTTCAACTACTGCATCGGCCTCTTCATGAACGAAAAGGACACGCTGAGCTCCAGCATCCACAGCGGCCGCAC
>JAFSYO010000087.1 GCA_017449925.1 Stomatobaculum sp. | reverse complement strand
CGAGTATACTATTAAACCTTAGATGAGCAAGAAAGTATCCATAGATAATATACCTGATCAGATGAATACCAGGTTTAATTGCTTCCCTCTTCTTCTGGCTCTTTACATATAGAAAGACTGTCGGCTGAAAGGCAGGCAGGGATCTCAATCCCCCCGCCATAGTCCAGTCCTGCTTTTTCTGCCTGTGTATGCTGGTATTCCCGCGGGATTTCGTAGATTTTCAGAATGTGACCTCCATGTCCGTCCGGGACAGATCTGCGGAGCCTGGCACCTGTCTGGTGGAAATGGAAGGGGACGCTGTATTCCACGCATTGGATATGTGTATTCAGGACCCAGCCGTAATCACAGGTACGGGCTTTTGGGCCGGATTCTCCCCCGCAGGAGACGGACTCCAGGATGCGGCTTCCGTCCTCGTTCACACTGCTCCCGTATTCCGCCAGATATTTGCGTATATCAATGGCTTCCAGCATCGGCTCATGCGTAATGGATTTGTGCCGGATCGGAAGCTTGAGAAAGACCGGAAGTCGGCGGTCAGCCCGGGTTTGATCTTCGCAGGTACAGCTGATATGGACATGATCCCATCCCTTACCCCAGTCTGCAGGGAGGCATTGAAGGATCCGCTCCGGGCGCTTGGTGATCATAAAGAATGAGCAGTCAGGCCGGCGACAAGATGGCAGTATTGCAGCGGTAAAACAGTAAACATCATTCCCGCAGCGTCCTGCTGAACAGAGGCAGAACACTGCGGGATTACTGTATCAGGGAGGAATTTTATGAAAAAAGTATTTGCAAGTCTGGTGATCCTTCTGTCAGCGGTTCTCTGTCTTTCCGGGTGCGAGGACAATAAGATCGATGATGGCCTTGAAAAACAGGTCACTGAAAAAGGGAAAGAGATGATGCAGGCGTGGGTGGATGAGAACATGCCGGGCGCGGAGCTGGAGAACTGCAAGGCGTATATCGACTATGCCCCCGGTCCCGGAAGGTATCTCACCGACTACGCCTCCGGAGTGATCCGGAAAGATGGCGATGCAACAGGCATTACGGTCAATACTGTGTCCGGTGCGGTCTACCTGGACCGCTGAAAAGCGGAGCTGGACGAAGCCGCTGCGGCATTTCTTTTTGAGACCTTGGGGATCACGCCGGAGATAAAGGACTTCAGCTGCTTTGTCATGGCGCCCGCCCAGGACGGCGAATCGACGACAAAGACCTTCAACAAATATTTTAACTTCGGGATCCCGGCTGATGTGAAGAATATAGATGCCTTTGTGCGGGAGCCGGGCTCCAGACCGCAGCTGGAGGTCACGGCGGACCTCCGCCTTCCGGAAGATACGGATCTTTTTGCCTATAATCTTGCGGGAGTAAAATCCCTCTGCGAAGAGTGCGGGATCTTTTTCCACAATCTGGACCTCGCCACCGAAGACCAGGAGTTTTCGTCCCTCTGGTCCAGGGAGACGACAACTTATGAAAGAGGCTGGATCGACCAGGATGACTTCCGGCTCCGGAGAATTCCGGCGGGCGGAGTGAACGGCGGTCAGGACGTACTGACAGCGGTGCAGCTTTCCCTGATCACCAGACGGTGGGGGACGATCACTTTGTTCGCCGGCAGGTCCGGATGATCCAGCCGCATAAGAAGCTGCGCCGCGGCTTCCACTCCCAGGCGCTCCGCCTGCACGTCCACGGAAGTCAGCGCGGGGAGCGTGATCCGTGAGAGCAGGGAGTCATTGAAGGACACGATGGAAAGATCCTCCGGGATCCGCAGGCCTTTCGCCAGAACCTGCCGCATGGTGAGCACCGCCAGGAGGTCATCCGCTGCCAGAAGCGCCGAGGGGAGTTCCGGAAGGGAAAGAAACTGACCCAGAAGCTCCTCGGTCCTTTCCTCCGTCCCGTCAGACTCCAGGATCCACTCCGGGCGTATGGGCAGAGCATGCTCCGCAAGGGCCAGAAGATATCCTGCCTTCCGGTCCGCATTGAACTGTTCCTCGGACCGGTTGCTTAAGAAGCCGATCTTTGTGTGTCCAAGCCCCGCGAGATAGGCTGCGGCTTCCCTTGCTGCGGCAATGTTGTCATTGTCAATAAAACTCTGATCCCCTTCTTCGGAGGCGTATTTCCCGACCAGGATGAAGGGAACGCCGGAGGAGATGAGATCCTCTGTTACAGGATCATTTTTGTGGGAATAGAGCAGGATCATTCCGTCGGGAGAATTTTCTGAGAACAAGTAGCGTACAGCGGACCGCAGTTCTTCCGGAGAACTGCCGTTCACAAGGGAGACGGAGCAGGATCTCTGGTTGCAGCAGCTGCTGATCCCTTTGATCACTTCGAGAAAAAATGAATTCTCCTGCATCTTGCTCTGGACGGGAGGAAGCACGATCCCAATCCGGCGGAAAGCTGCGCTCTGAGGCACTGCGGCTCCGCCGGATATTCTTGTGTCGTGAAATGTGCCGGAGGAGACGGTGTGCTTCTGCTTCGGAGGCACATAGCCCAGTTCCATCATAGCTTTCCGGACCTTCTTCTTCGTGGCTTCGCTGAT
>JAFSYO010000086.1 GCA_017449925.1 Stomatobaculum sp. | reverse complement strand
CTTGACCGCTTCACTTGGGATACCGAGGATGATCCTGACGATGAAGATTTCGATGATGAGGATGGCGAGTAATGAGCCTTCATCAATCCTCCGGGGGGATGCCTTCTGGCATCTCCCCATTTTCAAGAAAGGAGATGCCTATGGAAAATAAGAATGAAATCATCCCCATTGATCAGAAACTGCCGGATGGCAGTTTCGATATGAAGTTGGGCCAGACAACGTATAAGGTGAAGGTCTTCTTCGATCACGAAGGCCAGATGTCTGCCGAGGACCGGCTGAAGCGGGTGATTCAGGAAGAAGCGCTGAAACAAACCGGGTAAAACAATCCACGTTTCCCCTTGACAAAACGTCTCAGAGGACACGCTTCTCTCCGCAATGGAGACAGCCGGCGCCGATGAAACACCGGACGAAGCGGAACGCAAAGGTCTGGGAACTCCGGCCACCCGTGCAGCCACCATAGAAAAGCTGGTACAGCGCGGCTTCATTGAGCGGAAGGGTGACAGGAAGACCCGGCAGCTCATTGCCACCGAAAAGGGCAGCTCCCTGATCACCGTCATGCCGGAGCAGATCAGGTCTGCTTCCATGACCGCGGAATGGGAGCAGAAGCTCCTGCAGGTGGAGCACGGTGAGATGGAAGGCAGTGAGTTCATGTCCGGAATCAAAGGGATGATCGCAAACCTGGTAACGACCTATGAAAAAGTGGTAGGAGCAGATGCACTGATGAGCAGAAACAAGGTGATCGGCACCTGCCCGCACTGCGGGGCAGAGGTACTGGAAAGACAGAAAGGGTGGTTCTGCAGCAACCGGGAGTGCCGGTTCGTACTGTGGAAGGAC
This sequence comes from Stomatobaculum sp., assembly GCA_017449925.1. The sequence continues at coordinate 5,048 of JAFSYO010000086.1, read as the reverse complement.
AACGCGTATTTCACAAAGATCGGGAAGCGGCTGACGTCCCAGATCGTGGAGAAGCTTCTCAGGGACGGCCGTGTGAAACTGAAAGACTGCAGAAGCCGGAAGACCGGCAAGACCTATAACGCGGATCTCCTGCTCTCCACAGAAGAGGATGGAAGACCCGGTTTTTCCCTGAAGTTCGACAGATGAAAGGAGACGAATGAGCAGACTTTTAAAGTGTGAAAAAGAGACGATCCTCCTCACGAATGAATCCGACGCGTTTTTCAAGGTGTTCACCCACAACTCAGCATTCAAGCGGAGGCTTGCGTCGTTTGCAAAAAGATATCCGGAAGTATGCAGGTTCATAAGAGAAGATCCTGAAGGGAGCGTCACCTATGAGGTGGATAAAGGCCGGCTGGCGATCATGCTCGTCCCGCCCTTTGACGGTATCCGCCTCGAAAATCTCAGCAGGAGCGCGAAGGAACGGAGGCTGTGGGTGCGGTTATGAGCAGAAAAAAGAAGATGAAGATCATTGTGGAGCCGGTCCCCGCAGAGCAGAGGGACTGGCTCTATTCAGATTCCGGGAAAGATGCCGAGCGCGGGTGTATCGGCCACCTGCGTTTTGATACCGGCAGCAGTGGGATGGAGTTCTGGACCAGCTGGTGGCCCCATAAGGAGGAGCTGAACCGGCAGCCCTTTAAGGAAGAACTGGACTATGTCGTAAACACGCTTCGGAAAAAGGGCAATCCGCTTTCGGATCTTCGCAGCATGGTCCACTTCTGTGGCGAGCATGGAAATGAAGCGGCGCTGTCTGAGGATTTCCGGAGCTTCGGTTTTAGGATCGAGACCGAGGCATATGAATATTTAATGCGCCTCACTCCTTTCCGCGGTGATTACAGCTATATCTACTGCTACGACAAAGAAGCGCAGCGGGCCCATGTGCAGGACCACGCTTCCGTTTTGAAAAAACTGGAAGAATTACAGCCGGGATCAGAATCCGGTCCAAAGGTCAGTCCGGAGTTACTGGCAAAGGCTGGAAAGGAGAGACCTCATGGTGGAAAAGACGCAAGGTAACTTCCCTTCCCAGTTCGAGAAGGTCAGGGAGATCACCGAAAAGCTGGAAGCCGGCATCATCAGTTATATGGAAAGTGACAAGTTCAAAACGTTCCTGAACTGTATGGCAAAGTTCCATAACTATTCGCTGAATAACACGATCCTCATCGCCATGCAGAAGCCGGACGCCACCCTGGTGGCTGGTTACACTGCCTGGAAGAAGCAGTTCGGCCGCCAGGTGCAGAAAGGCGAACAGGGTATCCGCATCCTGGCTCCGACGCCTTACAGGAAAAAGATGGAAGTCGATGTCATCGACCCCGCCACCGGTCAGGCCAGGATGAATCCGGACGGGACGAAGGCAACGGAGCTGAAGGAGATCATGGTGCCGGCCTTCAAGGTAGTGAACGTCTTTGATGTCTCCCAGACCGACGGCCGCCCGCTTCCCTCCATCGGCGTGAATGAGCTCACTGGCGATGTGCAGCAGTACGAAATATTCTTCGAAGCCCTGAAGCGTTCCTGCCCGGTCCCCATCGGTTTTGAGCAGATCGATTCCGGTGCGAAGGGCTATTACCACACAGTGGACCACCGGATCGCCCTGCAGGAAGGCATGAGCCAGGTCCAGACCATCAAGACCCTGATCCATGAGATGACGCACCAGAAACTTCATTCAATGGATCCGAAGGAACTGCCGCTGGAGGAACCGCGCCTTACCCGAAATGCGAAGGAGGTAGAAGCCGAATCCGTCGCCTATACCGTGGCGCAGCATTATGGGATCGAGACCAGCGATTACAGCTTTGCCTACATCGCAGGCTGGTCCGCCGGCAAAGATACTTCTGAGCTGAAAGCCTCCCTGGACCGGATTCGGAAAGCGGCGGACGAACTGATCACGACGATCGACGGTCACCTGGCGGAGCTTCAGAAAGAAAAAGCCTGGGAGCATCTGACAGCGGATGATGTAAGGAATATCCAGTGTATTGATTCGCAGTATTTCCCGGTGGTCCGCACGGCAGAGCATACCCTGACCTGCGAGATCCATGGAGAACCGGTGAAGCTTTTTTATGAAGTGTCTAAGCATGATGATGGTGAGGGCTTTACGATCCACTCCGATGGAAAGGATATCTGGGATCTGATGCCGGAACCTGAGCTCCGGAAACTTGAGCCGGTCCTCTCACAGGCCGTTTCCTTCGCAGGCTGGCAGAAGGAACTGGAACAGGCAGAAACTGCAGCCGCAGTGCGGGATATCCGCTATGGGCTTTTTGAAACAGAATACCTGAATATGTCCCGGGAACAGATCGGTGCCCTCCATGAAGCGATCGACCGGAAGGAAGCTGCGCTTACCGCAGCGGAAGAAAGATCATCCGAAAAGCAATCCGTCCTGGAGGATCTGAAGACCACAAAAACCAACCCCAGGGAAACCAAAGCCGCACGAAAACCGAATAAACAGAAGGAGGAGACCCGCTGATGTTTACTGTTGAAGAGATCACACTGCTCCGCGCTTTTGACACGTCCTCCCGCCGCACGGCGATCCTGTCCCTCATGAATGAGATGGGGATGATGCAGGACGATGAGCTGATCACCCAGTGCAGGAGCATGGTGAAGAAACTGGAGAACACGACCGATACCGATTTCGCCGGTGTTGACTTTACGGTCTATGACGATGAGGGCGATGGAAAGGAGGCAAGCAATGAGTAAATGGGATGAAGTCCACACAGAGCCGCTGCATGATCATCCGGCGGAAAAAGACCAGCTCGTTGCGGCGATGGAAGCTGCCGGATATGTCCTGGATACCCTGGAAAGTACGGAAGACAATCTACGTTTCTTTGGCGCTTACGGCAATGTGATGACCATGGGTGGCTGGCATGAGTGTGAAGAATGGCTGAACGGCGTGGTCTTTGATGACCCGCAGGTCAGCGACCGGGTGGAGATCATCCTCCACCCGGAACGCTTCCCGGAGAACGATCCGAAAAGAGCAGCGCTCCGCACGGTGGAGGATATCGTTGAACAGAATGACAACAGCTTCGACGGGATCATCAACAACCTTTCCGCTCCCGGACCCGGTGAGATCCTCCGGCGGATGAGCTGGGACGCGGAGGCGGCGGAGAAAAAAGTAGAGAGGGATTCGGTCCTTGGCACGCTGAATGAGCAGAGGGAGAAGATCCTCTTCCATGAAAGCGACAAGCCGGCGGCACGGTGCCGGGGCTTCCGGGAACAGGAGGAGAGGGAGCGCGTATGAAAGAGAGAAGCAAAGAGATCCATGTACTTCTGACGCCGGAGGAGTTTGACCAGATCCATCGAAGGATGGAAGAGGCTGGGATCAGAAACCGCAGTGCCTATATCCGGAAGATGGCCCTCGACGGAATCGTGGTAAAACTGGATCTGCCTGAGGTGCGGGAACTTACTTCCCTGCTCCGCAGAAGCAGCAACAACCTGAACCAGATCGCGAAGCGGGCCAATACCACCGGGAGCTTTTACGAGGATTATATCAACGACATGAAGGAAAACCAGGAAAGGATCTGGGAATTGACAAGGGAGATCGTCGAGAGGCTCTCCGAGATACGATAAAAATTTGAGGAGGAAGGTGAGACATGGCAGCCACAAGACTCATCGCGCTGCATGCCGGCAAGGGGCGGAGTGTGGCGAGGAGTCTGAACGACCGGACGGATTACGCGAAGAACCCGGAGAAGACGGCGAAGGGAGAACTGGTCACCTCTTACGGCTGCGACCCCTATACCGTAGACGAAGAGTTCATGCTGCAGAAGCGGGAATATTACCAGAAGACCGGGAGGTCACAGCAGAACGATGTGATCGCCTACCAGATCCGTCAGTCATTCAAGCCCGGTGAAGTGACTCCCGAGGAAGCAAACCGCCTCGGCCGTGAGCTCGCGATGCGGTTCACCAAGGGGAAGTATGCCTTCATCGTCGCAACGCACACGGACCGGGCCCACGTACACAACCATATAGTTTACAATTCCGTCTCCATGGATGGCACGAAAAAGTTCCGGGATTTCCGGCGCTCCGGACTGGCATTGCAGAAGTTAAGCGACCTCATCTGTCTGGAAAACGGACTGTCTGTCATCACCCCCGCTCCATATTCGGAGAGAAAAAAACGGACACTGTTCCCCAAACGTGAGAGTTTCCGTGACTTGATCTGCGGTGATATCGATGTGGCGCTCTCGAAGAAGCCGGAAGATTTTGCAGGTTTCCTTCGTAACCTGGAGGAAGCCGGTTATGAGATCAAATACGGGAAGCATATCTCAGTGAAGGGAAAAGACCAGAAGGTCTTCCTCAGGCTTGATTCCCTTCGGGAAGGATACCAGGAAAAAGATATCCGGGCTATTTTCGAAAGTGGAAAGGATTCGGAAAGAAGATCCGGCCTGCCCCGTCGTATCCCTCCGAGGGAACGCCGTTCCATGAACCTCCTGATCGATGTCCAGAAGAAACTGCAGGAGAAAGGTGCAGGCTACGCCCGATGGGCAACGGTCTACAACCTGAAACAGATGTCAAAGACCCTCCTGTTCCTAAGGGATCACGGAATCAAAGATATGGAAGAACTTCAGAGCCTGGCTTTTGAAATAACAAAACAGCGGGACAATATCCTTTCCCGGATCCGAGCTGATGAAGAACGGCTTAAGGAAATCGCTGAGCTGAAGAAACACATCATCAACTACGTGAAAACCCGGAACACTTATGAGGCGTACAGAAAAGCCGGTTACAGCAAAAAGTTCTTTGAAGCCCACCGGGAAGAACTGACGATTCACAAAGCGGCGAAGGAAGCGTTCGATGAATTTGGCGTGAGAAAGCTCCCGAAGGTGAAAGACCTGAATGCAGAGTACTCAAGGCTGCTTGCGGAAAAGAGGCAGGCTTATGCTGAATACCGGAAGATCCGCGATGAAGCCCGGGACCTTGCCGTTGCCGAACGAAATATTAACGGCCTGTATGAAGCGGAAAACAGAACACCTGAGAGAGAACACACGAAAGAAAACCAACACTAATCACGTGCCCCCGGCTGCCGGATATTT
>JAFSYO010000085.1 GCA_017449925.1 Stomatobaculum sp. | reverse complement strand
CTGCTGCCGCTGGACAGCTTCTCGGCGCCGGCGGCCCCGGAGAGCGGCGCGGCGGCGCCCGCAGGACAGTGAGAAAGGAGGAGCGGACCATGAAAAAAGGAATCGCGTTTCTGCTTCTGCTGCTTCTTCTCGGAGGAGCGGCATCGGGAGTGGTCGTGACCTATCCCAACGAATACAAGATGATCAAACAGTTCGGAGAGATCGTCCGGGTGGTGGATACGCCGGGCATCTCCTTCAAGATCCCCGTGATCCAGGAGGCGGATTCTCTGCCGAAGTGCCTCCAGCTCTATGATATCCCGAAGTCTGACGTCATCACCCGCGACAATAAGACTATGATCGCGGACGCCTTTGTGCTCTGGCACATCAGCGACCCGGTGCGCTTTACCCGTTACCTGAACGGTCAGGTGGCCCAGGCCCAGTCCAGAATTTCCGCCTCGGTGTTCTCCTCTTTAAAATCCGTGATCTCCAACATGGACCAGTCGGATATCATCGAGAACCGGAATGGAAAGCTGGCCCAGGACATCACCGCGAACATCGGGAACTCCCTGAAGGAATACGGTATCGAGGTCCTGGCGGTGGAGACGAAGTCCCTGGATATGCCGGACGACAACAAACAGGCAGTGTACGAGAGAATGATCTCCGAGCGCAACAATATCGCTGCTTCCTATACGGCCCAGGGTAACTCTGAGGCCCAGAAGATCCGGAACAATACAGACCGGGAGGTCTCCGTGATGCTCTCCGGCGCAAAGAAGGATGCGGAAGTCCTGAAGGCAGAAGGAGAAGCCCAGTACATGCAGATATTATCCAATGCATACAACGACGCGGGCAAGGCGGAGTTCTATAATTTCGTGCGTTCCCTGGATGCGGCGAAGGCTTCCCTGAAGAACGGGAACAAGACGCTGCTCCTTGACAGAAATTCACCGCTGGTCCAGGTGTTCTACGGCGGACAGCAGTAAAAAGGGAGGAAGAAATATGAAGAAAAACGGACTGAAGCTGCTTGGAATTACTCTTCTGGCGGCGGCGCTGGCGGCAGGCTGCGGCAGCTCAGACAGCAGTTCCACCAGTCAGGCGGCACAGGGGACTACGGCGGCCCGGACCTTTGCCGTGAAGGAAGATGCGGCTGCGGATGTGAAGAGAGAACTGCCGGCAGCCGAAGAGCAGAAGGAAGAAGCGGCGGCTGCGGAGGAACAGAAAGAAGAGGCAGCGGCAGCGGAAGAGAATAAGGAAGAGGCAGCAGCTGCGGAGGAGCAGAAGGAAGAGGCAGCGGCAGCGGAAGAAAAGAAGGAAGAGAGCGGCCCCGCAAGCCCCCTGCATCTCGAGAGCAGTTACCGGAGCCACAGCTGGTATGATCCGGCGATAAAGGGAGACGGCTATCAGGAATATGCTTCTGTAGAAGATTATGCCCTCTATCTCGACCCGGAAGACGCGAAAAGCTTCCCGGAGCTGGAAAAGACGCTGGAGCAATTCCACAAGGACCGCTATGACAGACTGAAAAAGGATCTGAAGGAGTACACAGCGGGCACCGAGGATCTGTTCAAGAGCTACCCGGATATGGTGCTCTACGAGAACGGCAGCAATGATGTGCGCCGCGCGGACACGGAGGTCCTTTCCTTCGTTTCCAGGGTGGATATGTACTACGGCGGCGCGCACCCGGATTATTTCTACGGCGGATACAATTTTGACACGAAGACCGGGAAAGAGATCAAACTGGAGGATGTGATCAAGGATACGTCCGCCCTGCCGGAGCTTCTTGGACCGGCGCTCTCCGCGGAAGAGGGAATGAAGTATGACCTGGATAAGGAGAACATCGACCGGATCCTGAAGGAAAAGAAGGCAGATACCTACAGCTTTACAATCGAGCAGGAGGGTGTCCGTTTCTGGTTCAGTCCCTATGACATCAGCTCCTTTGCTTCCGGCATGTTTACGGCAGAGCTCCTGTTCTCCGAGCATCCGGAGATCTTCACCGGAAAATACCAGAACGCGGCGGCCGCCTGGGGCCGCGAGTACCTGCCCTATGACGAGATCCGGTTCCGCCGGAACGGAAAGATGAGCAGCCTCATGATCTATTACGAAGAGGGAGAATACGGCGCCTACGAAAACATCAAGCTGACGATGGACGGAAAGGAGACCGTCATCAAACAGTACGGCTACAGCTTCCGGCCGTATCTTCTCAGCAGGGACGGGAAATACTGGCTCTTCCTCATCTCCAGTGAAGACAATGACTATACGACGCTCTACGTACTGGACCTGAACGGGGCAGCCCCGAAGGTCGTCCAGAAGCTCGGCGCCATGGACACCGACCACCGGACGGTAGGAGAGTATCAGTGGACCGAATATGACTATGAAAAGGCCCACGAGGAGGACCGCTCCGAGGAGTATGTCCGTCAGATCCTGCTCACGGATCCTGACAACATCTGGCTTTCGGACCGGATGGATCTCCTGAGCACCTATTCCGGATCCGCTGTCTTTACGCTGAAAGACGACGGTTCCCTGGTGAATCAGCATGACTGGTACGAGATCAAGACCGGACCTGAGATGAAGCTGAAACTGAACCAGAATATGAAATTCCCGACGGCGGATCCGGAGACCCTTGCCCCCAAGGGGACCGCGGCGCTGCCGGAGGGAACGGAGATCACCTTCTACCGCACCAACGGGATCAGTACGGTGTGGTTCCTGGTGAAGGACGGCCGCTGCATCCGGGTGGATCTGGACAGCACCGAATGGCCCCAGACAGTGAACGGCATCGAAGCACCTGAGATTTTTGACGGAATGATGTTCGCAGGCTGACATTTTATGCAGGAAGACGAAAAACGGCTCCGGCGCCATACAGGCGGCCGGGGCCTTTTCTTTTTGTTTCTGAAACTTTATGTGCTTTTGAACGTATAACATGAAAGCAAATGATGATATAATAGACGTACTGACACTGGAAAACCAGTCCAAGAGATCAAAAAGGGGGATTCATTATGGCTAAGCAATCAGGCGGAAGCTCAGTATTTGCTGCTGCCCAGCAGGTAGGTAAGTCACTGTTCCTGCCCATCGCAGTTCTTCCCTTCGCCGGCATTCTGCTCGGTATCGGAAGCTCATTCACCAACCCGACAACCATCGCGACCTACGGCCTGTCCGGCGTGCTGCACGAAGGAGCCCTGATCTACAACTTCTTCATGATGCTGAACTCCGCAGGAAACGCGATCTTCGGAAACCTGGCGCTGGTCTTCGCCCTGGCGGTAGCCCTGGGCATGGCCCAGAAGGAAAAGGGCGTCGCGGTCTTAGGTTCCGCGATCTTCTACCTGATCATGCTGACCACCATCAACACGCTGCTCACCATTGACGGCTCCATCGTGGACGGCGCCGTGGCTCCCCACGTGAAAGAGGGTGCCATCGCCTCCATGCTGGGCATCCAGACGCTCCAGATGGGTGTGTTCGGCGGTATTATCGCCGGTCTCTGCGCTGCGTCGCTCTGCAACCGCTTCTACAAGACGCAGCTTCCGGACGCCCTGTCCTTCTTCGCAGGCACCCGTTTCGTACCGATCGTCTGCATGGTCTTCGGTATCGTGGCCGGCGCCATCCTCTATGTAGTATGGCCCATCATCCAGAACGTGATCTTCGCCCTGGGCGGCATTGTCCAGGCCTCCGGTCTGTTCGGTACCTTTATTTACGGCTGTATCGAGCGTGCGCTGATTCCCTTCGGTCTGCACCACATCTTCTACATGCCCTTCTGGCAGACCGGTGTCGGCGGCACGGCTGTCATCGACGGCAACACCGTCATGGGCGCGCAGAATATCTTCTTTGCGGAGCTTGCTTCCCCGAACACGACGAAGTTCTCCGTGGACGCCTGCCGCTTCCTCACCGGTAAGTATCCCTTCATGATGGGCGGACTTCCCGGCGCTGCTCTGGCCATGTATTCCTGCGCCCGTCCCGAGAAGAAGAAAGTGGTCGGTTCCCTTCTGTTCTCCGTCGCCCTGACTTCTTTCCTGACCGGCGTCACGGAGCCCATCGAGTTCACCTTCCTGTTCCTTGCTCCGGCGCTGTTCGCGATCCACGTTGGATTCGCGGGGCTGGCCTTCGCTATCTGCCACGCGCTGAAGATCTGCGTCGGAACCACCTTCTCCGACGGTCTGATCGACCTGATCCTCTACGGCGTCCTGCCGGGCCAGGCAAAATCCAACTGGATGATGCTGCTTCCGGTGCTGGCGTTCTACTTCGCACTGTATTTCTTCGTGTTCCGTTTCTTCATCCTGAAGTGGGATCTGAAGACCCCGGGCCGCGAGGGAGACGACGAAGAGGCGCACCTTGTTTCCAAGGACGAGTACCGTCAGAAGACCGGCGTCGGCGTGGCCGGCGGAAAGGCCGCTGTCAATGCGAACGCGGACTATGACGTCAAGTCCTCCAATATTCTCCGCGGTATCGGCGGCCTGAACAACCTGGACGGCGATATCGACTGCTGCGCCACCAGACTGCGTCTCACCCTGAAGGATGCCGCAAACGTGGATCAGGTGCTCCTGAAGGAGACCGGAGCTTCCGGCATCGTAGTAAAGGGCAACGGCATCCAGGTCATCTACGGACCGTCCGTCACCATCGTGAAGTCCAACTTTGAGGAGTTCGTTGAGAAGGTCCGCGCCGGAGAAGTTCCGGAGAGCATCTTTGTCGACACCGCTCCGGCACCTGCGGCAGCCGCTCCGGCAGCACCGCCGAAGCCGAAGAAGAAGGACCAGGTCCTGGGCGCTCACATGAACGGTAAGATGCTGCTTCTCTCCGAAGTCGAGGATGAGGGCTTTGCCTCCGGCGCCATGGGCGACGGCGCGGCCATCGAGCCCGCCGAGGGCGTTCTCTACGCTCCCTGCGACGCGGAAGTTTCCATGGTCTTCGACACAAAGCACGCCGTGGGTCTTGCCGCTGCCGATGACCTTGAGATCCTGCTGCACATCGGTATTGACACGGTGAACCTGGGAGGCAGGTTCTTTGAGGCTCACGTGAAGGAAGGCGACCAGGTGAAGAAGGGCGACAAGCTCATCACCTTCGACATGGAAGGCATCAAGGCCGCCGGCTACAAGCTTACCACGCCGATGCTCATCACCAACACCGACGACTACGCCTCCATCAAGCCGCTGCACACCGGCGAGACCAAGGCCGGACAGGACTTCCTGGCGGTCAACGGATAAATACAGTTTCCTGCCGGGACCGGATCCCGGTGACAAAAGAAAAGGGCGCCCCGGGGCGCTCTTTTCTTTTCTGAAGCAAAAAGAGCGGATTCTCCCTTTACAAATGTAACGTGTTCCATGTATCATGTTATCATAGTACAGCAGATATTCGGAAACGCGTTACCTTGCCGGGAGGGGAGAGAGCTCGATGAATAAAAAGAAGACAATTATTGAAGGCCAGAGCGAACTGAGTTCCAGGATCGGGCTTTACAGACCGAAATTCAACGCGACGCAGCAGCGGATCGCGGATTTTCTCCTGCAGGATGAACAGGCGGCGCTGGAAATGAGCATCTATGATATGGCGGAAAAGATCGGGACCAGCGTGGCGACGGTGACCCGTTTCTGCCAGATGATAGGCTACAGCGGTCTGGCCGACATGAAGTTCCACATGCAGCAGCAGGCGGTCGCTCTGGAAGGCGACATCGGCATCACCCGCAGCGACAGCGTGAACGTGATCAAACAGAAGATGATGCAGTTCAGCGAAAATGCGCTGCACAGCTGCCTGATGAACCTGGACAACTCAGCGCTGGAAGAAGCAGTGGAAGCGGTGGGAAAAGCACGTTTTATCATGCTGGCTGCCAGCGGAAGTGCCGGAGGGGTGGCCCAGTCTGCGGTCGGTCTCTTTATGAATATGGGCTTTGATGCCTGCAGCGTCAGCGACAACCTCCTGCAGCTCCGCACGGCGGCGAATCTCGGAGCAGGGGACGTCCTGATCACCGTCAGCTATGACGGACAGGCAAAGAGCACAGGAGATGCCATGATGCTGGCGCAGAAGGCCGGCGCGAAGGTGATCCTGATCACATCCGTTCCGGAATCGCTCCTCGGAAGCTATGCGGATATCTGTCTTCTGACACCTGCCCGGGCGGCGGGCAATGCGATGAACATCACCGCGACGGCCCTCTGCCAGCTCAGTATCCTGCAGCTTCTGATGGTGGGGGCGGTGACGCGCTATTACGACCGCTTCAGGGAAAAGAGCCGGCATCAGCTGAAGCTGAGCGACCTGGACCGCTATGACCCGAAACAGAAAGAGATCAGGATCGTCACCGCGAGAAGCGGTGAATAAAGACAACAGGAAATATTTGAAACACTGCCGGGGAGCCGAAAACTCCCCGGCGTTTTTTGCCTCAGCGGGAGGCTGATCCCCCGCTTAGACAAACGTTCCGCGGGACTTCTTGTGAAAATATACAAAAAAGGAATCATTTTTTGTACAATGTTACAAATTTAAAATTAGTACTTGAAACATGTTACAAACGGGTGTATGATGTACCCAGAAACAGAAACAAGAACAAAAATAGAAACAAGGAACAGAAATCAGAGTCAGAAAGATAATAACAAAATCCAAATTCAGGAGGAAAAAGACATGGCAGTAGGAAAGAGGATTTACCTTCAGAGAAAGATGCCCGATCCGGAGATCATGATGCAGTTCAAGAATATCCCGGCTTCCAACACGGCGGACTGCATGGGCAGAAGCTGCGCGATGAACCCCAGGATCCACCTGGTGTCCAGCCCCAAGGACCAGATGATGGTGGGACCGGCTTTCACCGTCAAGTGCCGCGCCGGCGACAACCTTGCTCTTCACGCTGCCCTGAACCTCTGCCATGAAGGTGATGTCCTGGTCGTCTCCAACGAAGAAGACAACACCCGTGCTCTGATGGGCGAGGTCATGATGGCTTATCTGTACCTGGTAAAGAAGGTTGCAGGAATCGTCCTGGACGGACCGATCAGAGACATCGACGAGATCGGCAAGTGGGATTTCCCGGTATACGCTACCGGCACCACCCCGGGCGGCCCCTACAAAGAGGGACCGGGCGAAGTGAACGTCCCGATCGCCTGCGGCGGCATCAGCGTTGAGCCGGGCGACATCATCCTGGCTGACCCGGACGGCGTTATCGTCATTCCGAGAAACGACGCGGCCACCATTCTTGTCGACGCGAAGAAGTTCTGCGAAGCGGATACCGGCAAGCTCGAGAAGACCCGTCAGGGCACCATCAACCGCAGCTGGGTCGACAAGACCATCCAGGAAAAGGGATTCGAGATCATCGACGACGTGTACCGCACCTGAGAAGACCGCGCAGTACCGCAGACAGCAGGCGGATATCATCCTGAAAACAATATAAATGACAGAGGAGCCGGCAGAGGCCCGGCAGAAGGGAGAATTACTATGGGCTGGAGTGTGCTTTTACCGCAGGAGATCAAGAAGGACGCAAGGAAGCTTCTGGAGGACGCAGGAGTCACCCTGATCGACGGAAGAGGTTTTGAACCGGAGGACGTCAAGGCAGATATGCTGCAGTATCAGCCCGACGGAATGATCGTCCGCATCACCCCCATCAACAGGGACATCATCGAGTGCAACCCGAACCTGAAGGTCATCGTACGCCACGGCGCCGGCTTTGACGCACTGGATGTGAAGGCCTGCCATGACAACGGCGTTGCCGCCCTCTATGCGCCGGTCGCCAACAGCACCTCCGTCGCCGAGACCGCGATCCTTCTGATGCTGGAGATGAGCCGCGATGTTGAGAGACACAGAAAGATGTGGGTGGATGATTTTTACTATGCGAAGCTGAAGATCCGCAAGAACACCCTCAACGGCAAGACCCTCGGCATCATCGGCTGCGGCAACATCGGAAGCCGTGTCGCGAAGCGTATGCTTGCTTTCGAGATGAACGTCATGTGCTATGACCCCTATAAGCCCGCGGCGGATTTCCCGGAGGGCGTGGAAGTGGTCCGTGACCTCGACAGGATCTTCAAGGAGAGCGACTATGTCTCCCTGCACGCGCCGAACACGCCTGTCACCAGGGGCATGATCAACAAAGAGACTCTGGGCATGATGAAGAAGGATGCGTTCCTGATCAACACCGCCCGCGGCGCGCTGGTCAACGAGGCTGATCTGTATGATGCGCTGAAGAACCACGTCATCCGCGGCGCGGGCATCGACGCCCTGGCGAAAGAGCCCGTCGACCCGAAGAACCCGCTGCTTGAGCTTGACAACTGCATCATGTATCCGCACATCGGCGGCAACACCGAAGAAGCGGCGATGCGCGCGTCCTACCACGCGGCGATGGGCATCCTTGAGATCATGAGAGGTGAAAAGCCCACCTGGCCCATCAACGACGTGGACTACACCACGGCGAAGACCTACACGGACACCAAGAAGCCGGACAGAAAGCCTGTCGGAATGTATGATTTCTGAGCCTGAGCACTGACCAGATATACTAAAAGGAGCAGCCTCGCTGATGCGCGGCTGCTCCTTTATATTACAGGAAGCGGTTCTCGAGATGGCGGCGCACCGTGAAGCGGTCTTCCTTGTACTGGTCTTTCATGTGTTCGGCGTAGCCCTGGAAAGCGCGGCACATGAGCGGGTGGGTAAAGCTCATGGACAGGTAAGGAGAAACGGACCGGGTCACATTCACGTTCTCTTCGCCGATCAGAAGGCGGATGTTCCGGAAGGGGATCTCCGGAAGAATATAAAAACGGTAGCCGGGATATTTGTCCGACAGCAGGAGAATGTTCCTGATGTGCAGCGCGTACTGTTCCGGGGTGTAATACAGACCTTCTGTTCCGGGGATTTCTTCCACGGGAGCTTTGCCCCTGACCAGATCTGCGTCATCTGCCAGGGCAATACATTCCGTGAAATGGGAGGAGATAAGATGCTGGCGGAGAAGCTCTTTTCTGCGGATCCACTCCTCATAGAGCTCCGGAGAATCGAAGCTTCGAACTAATTCCTCGGGCATGGTGGAAATGGAAAGTGTGCTCTGGATCAGGGTAAGATCAGAACCCCGGTTTTCCAGAGTGCCGGGAGGATTGATACGGAGCAGAGGCTTCGCGTTTTCCATCAGTTTCAGGAAGGAAGAACGGCACAGCTCCAGAGGGGCCTCTTCCGTATAGTAATAATAAAGTCCCGCGGCTTCGGTCCCAACGACATGGCATGCTGCGATGCTCATCCTACCGGGATTCAGAAAAAGCGTATGGGAAAACCGGCCGTCTTTTACCTTCTGATTGAAATAGGACTCGATCCTGCCGGACATATAAAGAGGAAGCCAGCTGGTGATCGCGGTGTTCATTTCGTCCAGGTTCCGGTCCACATTGTGGATAATTCGGATCCTGGTCCCGTTTTTGACGCAGGCACTCATCAGGGAAGCCCATTTCCGGAGGAACTCAGGATCAGAAACCATCCAGTCCATATTCTGGTCGGAATACAGCCAGAGCTCTTTTGCCTGCTCCTGGACTGCGGTCCCGAGAAACCTGATCACCGCCTCCTGAAAGCCGGTGGTGCCGGAATAAACAGGCCGTGTGTCCCGGATGAGGTTCTGCGGAACTGCTTCTTCAAATGAGGGAAGGGGAATACCGGTTTCCGCGGTGTAGGAATCGAAGGCGTCCAGGAGGTCCTCCGCGGAGGAAACACTGATTTCCTGGAAGGCGTCAAAATCGCAGAGCCAGTCCAGAAAATAGGATACATCCGTCTCAGACTCCGGGAAACGCATCATATGGGCAAGTTCGGCCTTTTTACCGTTTTTCAGGATGCGGTTCCACAGAACATTTGCGAGATTAGAAGTCATGTCGGGATTGGCGCGGGGCGTGCGGACGCCGGTGCGGTAGCGGCTGATGAGGGACGCGTCCACGTTGATCAGCTGGCTCAGCCGGATGTTGGACAGTTCAGCCAGAGACATGGCGGCGTCCAGGCGTTCTCCGAAAGTGCGGCAGGCAGCGGCTTTTTTCGGACGCCCGGAGCGTAAGGGCTGTTTTTCTTCTCCGCCGAACAGCCAGTCCGAAAGAGCGCTTCTGATTTCTTCAGCAGAGGTGTCCGGGGATATGTCGATGATCCGGCAGAGGAGGTCCATGCAGTTTTTGCTGTCGGCAAACAGGTAAATACCTCCGATCAGCTTTTCTGCCGTGGGTCCGTCGGATGAGGGAGTCCTGGCACCGCTTCGAAGCCTGCTTACATTTGTCCTGTCAAAACCAGCGTGTTTTGCGATCTGGGCGCCGGAGGCGTTCAGCTGGGTCATCAGCAGGTTCAGTCTTTCGGAAAACATTCGCACCTCCCTCAGGGTCTGTTCTTGCTTGCGCAGATGCAGTACTTTACCGTTGGATTCATCATAGACCGGTATACCCGTGGCATCAAGAGAAGAAAGATGCAGTGACATAAAAATGTCATTGACATTGACAAGGCACGGCTGACAAGCTTTTCCGGGAAGCATTAAACTGTTGTCAGAGATGCAGCAGAGCGGTATCATAACTGCAAAGAGAACGGCAGTGATGCCCCAGACGGACAGACTTTACAAAAAGAACTTTATTAATTAAGTAAGAAAGGGAGGAAAAAGGGTGTATTGTGAGAAATGCGGAGCGCAGCTGACCGAGGGGTCAAAGTTCTGCGACAACTGCGGAATGCCGGTCATGCTTCCGGAATCCCGTGCGGAGGATCCGGGACAGTTCCCGGGGGGAGAAGAAGGACTGATCGAAGGACAGAAGATTTCAGAGAATATTTATCTGTGCACCGACGGAAAATACCGCTGGGTCTATGAATTTGACATGATCAGGAATCCCACGATCCTGATCCTGGTCTGGAAGGTGCTGGGAATGGCCTTCATTGCAGTGATGCTGCTGATGATGATCATGAGCCTTGCTTCCGGGGACGGCATTGCGATTCCCGAGTGGGACGACTGTAAATATGCGGTGATGTGTTTCGCCATTTTATTCGGACCGGTCAGTATCCTGAGCTACATCATTGTCGCTGCCTCCTATGGATGGAGATATGTCGTGGTTTTTGCGATGGATGAAGAGGGTGTGGAGCACAGACAGCTGAAGAGCCAGGTCAAGAAGGGCCAGGCAATGGGCTGGATCACCGTTCTGGCAGGCATCGCATCCGGCAGGATCTCCACCATCGGCGCCGGTATGCTGGCGGCGACGCGGAACAGCATGTACTCCGAGTTCAGCAAGGTGAAGGAGGTCGTTGCAAAGCGAAACTACAATGTTATCAAGGTCAACGAGATGCTGGGGAAGAACCAGGTCTATGCTGACAATATGGATTTCGATTTTGTGCTGAACTATATTCAGGAACATACTCCCAATGCAAAACATAAGTGATCATTAAAATCCGGGAGCTGCCTGCAGCGTCATAAAAAAGGCCCGGGAAAACGATGCCTGTCGTTTTCCCGGGCCTTTCTGTGTGTAAGTGATATGTGTGCAGGTGATAATTGTCAGCCGACGGCGCCGCTTTCACCGTATTTCAGCTTGACGACGATCCTGTTGCTGCTGTGGTTCCAGGTCACGCTTCTCCAGTAGATCGTAATGGTATCTCCGCTGACCTCGACCTTGTAGCTGTTCCCGGAGATGGAGCTCTTCCCCTTGAGAACGCCGTTGTCCATATAGAGCGTCAGGTTGTCCCCGTTGGGGTTTACGGAGTCGTACAGGCCGTAGGGAGAACCGGAGGCCTCATAGTGGCCGAACTGGAGCTCCATTCCGGAACCTGTATAGTGGGCAAAGAGATCGGTCCTGTAGTTTTGTGTGTCGCCGGAGATGCCCACCGAGCTGTAATAGCCCGGGACGATGTCGGAGATTGTCGAGCCTCCGCTGGTCTGCCGGCCCTTGCTGGCGTCCCACGCGCCGTCCGCGCCTACATAGTAGCCGTCGGGGGTCCAGGTGTTGGTCAGCATGACGCCGTCACCGCCCAGATAATAGTTTCCTACCCATCTGTTTGTCACTGCCATGCCGGTCTGTCCGAGATAATACCATTTGCCGCCGGCCTTTACCCAGGCGTTCGACATCATGTAGCCGTCGGGACCGAAGGCATACTTTCCATCCTCCAGGGTGACCAGGGTGTTGGTGTAATAGCCGCCGCCGCTCTTTTCATACCACCAGCCGCCCCCGTCGCTTTTCCAGCCGGCGAACGCCGTCATCGACATGAGCACGATGAGCATCAGAGACGCGGCTCCGGCCGCAAAAATTTTTCTCATTTTCATATCCATCCTTCTCCTTTCCCTTTTGAAGATTTAAAAGCAATATCAACATACCACATCAGGGGTCTCTTTGCCCAGATGTGACAAAATAAAACAATGACTATTTCCTGTCACATGAGTTCAGGAACCTGAACCCGGGGAATAGTTTTTCGTCACGGTCTTTGCGTAGGTCCGGAATACGGACCGGACGTCCCGGATAAAGTCCTTCTGGAAGCCTGTCAGGGCATAGTCGGAGCGGTATACGAGCCAGGTGACATTGGCCGGGATGTTGTTCCGCAGCGGGAAGGTGTGGAAGGGGTCGTCAGGATCATCTTTTTCTCCGGAATGACGGAACAGGGACACGGGGGAAAGGATGCCGACGCCCAGACCGCGCTTCGCGGAGTTGTAGATAAGGTCCTGCTGTTCGCACTGCAGCAGATACTGGGGGCTGATGTAGTGGGAGAGGAACTGGTCCAGGACCGCCCGGAGCCGGTTCCCCTGCCGCAGCGTGATCAGCGGAAGGTGCATGATCTTCAGAAGATCCGCCCCCTCGGAGAAGGACCGGAGCACTTCCTCCCAGGTATCCGGAAGATATTTTTTCAGAAGACTCTCTGTAAAACAGCATTGAAGGCGTTCCTCCGCCAGGGGGATGCGCTGCTGGTTCAGGCCCTCCGGCGCGTCGAGGCCGATGTAGAGGTCCAGCTTTCCGGACTGGAGAAGGTCTTCCAGTTTCTGGCTGTTTCCGTCGACCAGTTCCACGGAGATGTTCGGGTGTTCCGGTCCGAAGCGCTCCCAGATCAGGGGAAAGAACACATTTCCTCTCAGCCGCGAGATGCCGAGCCGGAGGGTGGCCCGGGCATTTTCTGTGATGTCTGAGAAGGCAGCCCGCATGGATGCTTCTGACTGCAGGATCTGCTTTCCGAAAAAGACCATCTGCTGTCCGGCGGGGGTCAGGCGGAAGACCGGCTTCCGGTAGAACAGTTCCACGTTGTATTCGTCTTCCAGGCGCTTTATGTGGCTGGAGAGGGCCTGCTGGCTGATGACCAGCCGCTCCGCGGCCCGGGTCACGTTCAGTTCTTCCGCTACGATAAGAAAATAGTCGATGCTCCTGAGGTTCATATCTTCCGCTCCTTTCAGCCTGCAAAAAGAAACTCCTGGCATTATCGTACCACCGGGTGCCGGAAAGAGCAACGGATAACAATAAATGTGTTGTCAGATACTAAAAAATATACTGTTATACATTGTACCGACGTAATGTTACTATGATGTTGAAAATCGGTAAAACAGAAGAAATTGACGGAGATGAGGACATGAAGTTTGATATCAGGGGTTGTTATGATCTGCACATCCATACGTCTCCGGACGTGATCGCCCGCAAGGTGACGGACCACGAGCTTGCTGTTCTGGCATCCGGAGCGGGGATGGGGGGTGTGATGATCAAGAGCCATGTTTTTCCCACGGCGGGAAGAGCGGCGGCTCTGAAGAACGAGTTTCCTGACCTGAAGATCTTTTCCGGCATCGCGCTGAACAGGACGGTCGGGGGCATCAATCCTGACGCCGTTGAGGCGGCGGCGAAGATGGGGATCCAATATGTGTGGCTTCCCACACTGGACGCCAGAAGATACATGGAAGAGAATCATAAGCCGTGCCTGGAAAAAGGGATCACTGTTTTTGACGAAGACGGAAAGCTTCGAAAAGAAGTGGGGGACGTGATCGACCTGGTGAAAAAGTATGACCTCACTTTCGGTTCGGGACATATCGGGACAGAGGATTCGCTCAGACTTGCGGAGATCTGCAGAGACGCAGGCGTCAGGAAATATGTGCTGACACATGTTTCGCTTCCGGTCTGTCAGGCGGACGTCAGTGACCTGAGAGAAGCCAGGGCAAAAGGAGCGTATATCGAATACTCCTATACGCATGTCCTGAGCGGCAAGTGCTCGATCCCCTACATCGCAGGACAGATCAAAGAACTGGGCTGCGACAGGATCTACCTGTCGACAGATCTGGGACAGGCCGGAAATGTTGATCCGGTCAGAGGATATTCAGAATTCTGCGGAAAACTGGCGGAGGCCGGGATTCCGGAAGAAGATATTTACAGAATGACGAAACAGATACCGAAGGAACTGACAGACTGAATTATTTAAAAACAGGAGGGAAAGA
This sequence comes from Stomatobaculum sp., assembly GCA_017449925.1. The sequence goes on along the minus strand of JAFSYO010000085.1, from coordinate 89,825 downwards.
AATGAAAATCAGGAAAATCGCAGCTATGTTTCTTGCGGCAGCTATGACAGCTTCTCTTGCAGCCTGTGGAGGCAGCTCCAAGCCGGCAGAGACCACCGCGGCACCTGCGGCAGCGGAGACGACCGCGGCGGCGGCAGCAGCAGAGACCAAGGCTGCAGCAGCTAATACCGAAGGCCTTCCGGAGAAGCCGGCAGACTTCCCGACCAGCACCATCACCTGCTACGTCGGTTATTCCGCGGGCGGCGGTGTGGATACCGCAGCAAGACTTCTCCTGAAGTACGCGCAGAATTATATCGATGTCCCGCTGGTCGTCCAGAATGTCACCGGCGCAGGCGGCTCTGTCGCTGTCACCCAGGCCCTCGGCGCTCCGGCAGACGGCACCACTCTGATCTCCTTCGCGGTCGGCGCAATGACCAGCGATATCACCGGCGCTGCCAGCTATGACTTCAGAAAAGATCTCAGCTTCGTTTCCCTTCAGGACCAGGTGCCCTACGCTCTGGTGTTCCGCGCGAACGATTCCAGATTCTCCGATGTGGATACCTTCCTTCAGTACGTGAAGGATCATCCGGGCGAGCTCACTGTTTCCACTTCCGGCGTCAACAACGCGAACTACTTCGCTACCATGTCCTTCTTCGAGGAGAACGGCATGCAGGTGGAGCTGGTTCCGTTCGACGGAAGCGCTGATGCCAAGACCGGCTTCCTCGGAGAGCACGTCGACCTCTACTGTGAGACTTTGCTTGAGACCAACCAGATGGTCAGAGACGGAAGCGCGAAGTATGTCTGCACCTTCGGCGATGTCCCCTATGTCGACGGCGTACCGACCAGCAAGGACCTCGGCATGACGATGTCCATCACCAGCACGATCCGCGGTTATGCGTACAAGGCAGGAACCCCGCAGGATGTTGTTGACTACATTTCCGCAGTCTTTGAGCTTTGCGAAAAGGATCCGGGCTTCATCGAGGAGTGCGCGGCGCTCGGCCTGGACAAGTGCATCGACTACAAGAACCCGGCGGATACGACGGCCTTCATCGAAGAACAGTATGAGAGCTACAAGAAGTACTGCGAGGCCCAGGGAATCGCGAAATAATACAGGAGTGTAAAAATGGCGAAAAAGGACAGGGCTTCAGGAATCCTTCTATTCCTGTTGTTTGCCGCGGCGTTCATGCAGTCGCTTAGTTTTCCGAAGCAGTCCGCTTATTTTCCCCGGCTGATCTGCACAGCGGGAATGGTGCTGTGTGCTCTTCTGGTACTGCGCGGTTTCCGCGGAAAAGCGGCAGGGACGGAAAAAGAAGGCCAGCTTTCTGACAGCCAGAAAAAGACCATCGCGATCATGACCGGCCTGATTATTCTGTACAGCATCGGAATGGCAGTGATTGGATTTGTGATCTCGACCATTCTGTTCACCATCGTTTCCGGATGGCTCCTCTATCCCGGAAAGATCAGCGCGGAGAATAAAAAACCGGCGATCTTCATAGTCGCTTCAGCGCTTATCGTCACACTGCTGATCTGGTATGTATTCAAGAATCTGCTGTTTGTGCCGCTGCCGGCCGGCCTGATTTTCAGATAAGGGGAGAGTAAACATGTTATCAAATATACTGATGGGGTTCGCTCTGGCAGTCCAGCCGGTCAACCTCATTACAACACTGATCGGAACAGTGCTGGGAATCGTCTTCGGGGCGCTTCCCGGACTTTCCGGGACGATGGGAATCGCGATCCTTCTTCCGATCACTTACGGAATGGATCCTACCCCCGCGCTTCTTCTGATGGTCTCTATTTTCTGCGGCTCGCTCTACGGCGGCAGCATCACCGCGATCCTTCTCTCGACACCGGGAACCCCCGGCGCCGCGGCGACGATCTTTGACGGATATCCGATGACAAAGCAGGGCCGGGCAAATGAAGCTCTGATGGAGGCCGCCATCGCGTCCTTCTGGGGCGGCGTCTTCAGCCTGGTGGCTCTTTTCACCATGGCCCCCGCCATCGCGAAGTTCTCTCTGAAGTTCGGACCGATCGAAAACTTCATGATCGCGATCTTCGGTCTCACGATCATTGCGTCCCTTTCTTCCAAGAACATGTTGAAGGGACTGATCAGCGGCCTGATCGGTCTTCTGGCCAGCACGGTGGGAATGGATTCCTTTGTCGGATATGCGAGATATACTTTCAAGATTGCGTACCTGCAGACGGGACTTTCCATGATCGTCGTCATGATAGGACTGTTCTCCATCTCCCAGGTCCTGCAGCTGGTCTCCAGCAGCAACAACGCGATCGTCGACGATGAGCTGATCAAGAACCTGAAGCCTGCGAAGTTCACGCCGAAGGACATTTTCCGCTATCCGCTGACCTATATCCGTTCCTCGATCATAGGAATCATCGTCGGCATCATCCCCGGCGCAGGCGGCAGCATCGCGGCGTTCATCAGCTACAATGAGGCCCGCAGGGCTTCCAAGCATCCGGAGCTGTTCGGAACGGGCATCCGGGAAGGCATCGCGGCAACAGAATGTTCGAACAACACCGTCACCGGCGGCGCGCTGATCCCCATGCTGACCCTGGGAATCCCGGGCAGCACAGCATGCGCGGTCATGCTGGGCGGCATGATGGTCCACGGCCTTCTGCCGGGTAACGATCTGTTTACCGTACAGGCGAAGGTCATTTACCCGGTCATGGCCGGAATGTTCTTCGCGAACCTGTTCTTTATGATCATCGGCATCAGCTGCGCGAAATACTTCGCGTTTATCGCAAGAGTCCCGATCTATCTTCTGGCGCCGGTGATCGTGGTGCTCTGTACCATCGGATCCTTCGCCATCAGCAACAACATGGTGGATGTCTATGTCATGATCCTGTTCGGCCTGATCGGCTACTTCCTGATCAAGTTTGAGTTCGACATCACGCCGGTCGTTCTGGGCCTGATCCTCGGAAGGATCGCCGAAGGCGGACTGGGCCGCGCCATTATGATCAATAAAGGATCTGCGGCCGGAACAGTCCGGGATCTGCTGAGCAGCCCGATCTGCATCGTGCTCCTTGTCGTATCGATCGTCTCTCTGTTCGCGCCCTTATACAGGGAGTATAAAGAAAAGAAGAAAGCGAAAGCTGAATGACCCGGGGCATGGCCTGCGGGGGTGTGCAGCCAGGAAAAGCGGCAGGTCATCCGACCTGCCGCTTTACAATTTTTGTGTTGTCGCAAATTTAATTTTTTACTGTTAGACATTGTTGATCGTAGAAAATATAATAAATACAGAAAGAAAAAGAGTCTGCCGGACATGACCCGGTAAAATCCAAAAACGGCGAAAGAGAGGAATAAATCATGGGCGTGACATTAATGGACTGCACTCTGAGAGACGGAGCAAATGTGGTGGGCAAGGGCTTTGACGCCGAGATCACCGATATGGTGCTGGACGGCCTGACAGCAGCAGGCGTGCCGATCGTAGAGTTCGGAAACGCAGGCGGCATCGGCGCCTACGAGGTGGCTGGTTTCACCGCGGCGGAAACAGATGACACTTATCTGGAGATCGCCAAGAAGTATATGGACCGCGGCTCCATGCTCGGCATGTTCCTGAACGCGAAGCGCTACCGTGACTACAACGTCCAGAAGGCGAAGGACAACGGCCTGAAGTTCCTCCGCGTGGGCGCGGACGCGGGTGACGCGGACATCTCCGTCCAGCCGGTGAAGGACATCAAAAAAGCCGGCCTGCAGGCGTTCTACTCCCTGATGAAGGCATATCTCCTGACCCCGGACGAGCTGGCGGAAGAGGCGAAGAAGCTGGAAGAGGCCGGTCTTGACGAGATCACCATCATGGACTCCGCGGGAACCATGACTCCGGACCAGGTCGCGGAGTACACGAAGAAACTGAAGGCTGCCGTGAAGATCCCGGTCGCTTTCCACTGCCACAACAACCTGGGCCTCTCTGCTGCCAACGCCATCGCGGCCTATGAGACCGGAGCGGATATCCTGGACTGCGGCCTGATGGGCATGGCCAGGAGTGCGGGAAACCTGGCAACGGAGATCTGCGTGGCCATCATGCAGCGCTACGGCGAGATGAAGTACGTCGATCTCTTCGGCATGCTCGACTTCATCGATTCCCGTCTGCAGCCGGCCATGGCGAAGCGCGGCTACCACAACCCGGTCACACCGATCGACCTGACCCTGGGCATTTCCGGCTGCCACTCCAGTTTCCTGAAGACCTTCAAGACTGTCGCGGCGGAGGAAAAGGTGAACCTCTTCAAGCTGATCTGCGAGGTCTCCGCCATCAACCGGAAGAACCCGACCGAAGCTCTGATCCGTGAGACCGCCGCGAAGATGTAAATATAAGCGGCAGTGAATGCGATGGAAAGGTATTGCTGAAAAAAACATAAAAACTGCTGGAAAACTGGTGGTTATTGCTGGAATAACTGGCAAAATCATACTACTTGACATATTATTCCGATAAATCTGTCAGATAAACTGGCATATAAATGAAAGGAGAGTATCATGGGATGGACTTGTCTTTTACCGCAGGAAATTAAGCCGGACGCAAGGAAGCTTCTGGAGGACGCAGGGGTCACCCTGATCGACGGAAGAGGTTTTGAACCGGAGGATGTCAAGGCGGACATGCTGAAATATCAGCCGGATGCTATGATCGTCCGCATCACGCCCACCAACAGGGACATCATCGAGTGCAACCCGAATCTGAAGGTCATCGTGCGCCACGGCGCCGGCTTTGACGCCCTGGACGTGAAGGCCTGCCATGAGAACGGCGTTGCCGCGCTGTATGCCCCGGTCGCCAACAGCACCTCTGTCGCCGAGACCGCGATCCTTCTGATGCTGGAGCTGAGCCGCGATGTTGAGAAGCACAGAAAGACGTGGGTAGATAATTTCTACTACGCAAAGCTGAAGATCCGCAAGAACACCCTCAACGGCAAGACCCTCGGAATCATCGGCTGCGGCAACATCGGAAGCCGTGTCGCGAAGCGTATGCTTGCCTTCGAGATGAACGTCCTTGCCTATGATCCCTATAAGCCCGCGTCTGATTTCCCGGACGGCGTGGAAGTGGTCCGTGACCTCGACAGGATCTTCAAGGAGAGCGACTATGTCACCCTGCACGCGCCGAACACGCCTGTCACCAGGGGCATGATCAACAAAGAGACTCTGGGCATGATGAAGAAGGACGCTTTCCTGATCAACACCGCCCGCGGCGCGCTGGTCAACGAGGCCGATCTGTATGACGCCCTGAAGAACGGCGTCATCCGGGGCGCAGGTATCGATGCTCTGGCAAAGGAGCCCGTGGATCCGAAGAACCCGCTGCTTGAGCTTGACAACTGCATCATGTATCCGCACATCGGCGGCAACACCGAAGAAGCGGCGATGCGCGCGTCCTACCACGCGGCGATGGGCGTCCTTGAGATCATGAGAGGTGAAAAGCCCACCTGGCCCATCAACGATATCGATTACACCACGGCGAAGACCTACACGGATACCAAGAAGCCGGACAGAAAGCCTGTCGGAATGTATGACTATTGATCACCGGTTTCCGGAGGCCTGATCTGAACATCATTTTTGTCCCCTTTCACACCATGAGCTGACAGAAACAAAAGCGGGGCCTGTATCAAAGGCCCCGCTGCAGCTGGTTCCGCGAGGAACATTTAAGGAATCATGCACAAAAAGTCTGCTGCAGAATTGTGCAATGTTACAAAGTTTTAAAAATAGCTTGAAACATGTTACAACATGGTGTAGTATGTAATCAGAAACAGAAATCAAGCATTAAAAATGTAACAAGTTAACACAGCTGCTCGAAACATCGAACCAAACCGAACAAACCATATGAAAGGAGTTCTACCATGAGAAAACTGTTTGCTGCTGCTCTTGCTCTTTCCCTGGCTGCCCTGACCGCCTGCGGCGGTTCCTCCTCCAGCTCCACCACGGCTGCCACCGCTGCTCCTGCCGCGGAGACAAAGGCTGCCGAGGCTGCCGCTCCCGCCGCTGCTGCTGAGACCGACTGGCCGAAGGGCACCGTCAACGTTACCGTTCCATACAACGCAGGCGGCGACACCGACACCTACTGCCGCGCCCTGTTCGATCAGATCGCGAAGAAGACCGGCGGTACCTTCGTCGTCACGAACCTGACCGGCGGATCCGGCATGGTCGCAGCGATGGACGTCATGAGCAAGAAGCCCGACGGCTACACCATCCTCTTTAACCACACCGGCGCCTCCCTGGTTCAGGAAGCCACCGGCACCGCCGAGTTCTCCTACACCGATGACTTCACCAACTGCTGCACCGTCGCTCTCGACCAGACCTACGCTCTGTGCGCGGTTTCTCCCACCGGTCAGTACAAGCAGTATTCCAGAGGCTGGACTGATCTGCCCGGCATGATCGAGGACGCAAAGGCCAACCCCGGCAAGCTCCGCTACTCCACCGTGTTCGGTTCCACCACTGAGTATGTCGGCAACCGTCTCCAGACCCTGGCCGGCGTGCAGTTCGACAACATCGACGTCGGAACCTCCACCGGCGACCGTCTTGCGGCTCTTCTGGGCGGCCAGGTCGAGCTTGGTGCCTACAACTACATGAACGTTGCTGACTACATTGAAGCGGGCGACCTGATCTGCCTCGGTGTCATGGCAAACGAGAAAGTCGACGGCATTGACTTCCCGACCTTCAAGGATCAGGGTTACGATGTTGTCAACGCGAAGAAGTACGAAGTGAAGTTCCCGAAGGGCACGGACCAGGCGATCGTCGACAAGCTCTCCGCCCTTTGCAAGGAAGTGACCGAGGATCCGGAATTCGCAGCGACCCTGAAGAAGTACTACGCTGAGCCCTACTACCGCGATGCCGCGACCATGAACGTCGAGGATCCGCAGGAAGTGGCAGACCTGAAGGCGAACCTGCAGTAACTGACGACAAAACCGCCCGACCCGCTGCGGGCCGGGCGGTTTTATTATAAGGAGAATATGAGTATGACAAATAAACAGCGTAATCTCCTGACCGCCGTACTTTTTCTCGCTTTCGGTGTTTTCATGTTCATCCAGTCCCAGGGCGTGAAGCATAAGATCGCGAGCGACGTCGGTTCAGGTTATGTGCCGGCTTTCATCGCAGGCTGCCTCATCGTAGTGTCCGCCGCCAAGCTGATTATCACTCTCACAAGACATGATCCGGATGCCGATAAAAAGCAGAAGAGCGACTCCAGCACCGTCGGCGGTGTCGTGACCATCCTGATCATCCTGGTCTACATGCTGGCCTTTGAAAAAGTGGGCTTCATCGTATCCAGCATCCTGTTCCTGTTCGCGCTGATGAACTGGTTCGCGAACAGCAAGAACCGCAACATCCCGCTCTTTGCTGTCATTTCCGTGATTATGCCGATCGCGGTGAGCGCGCTCTTTAACTACGTCATCAAGATGCCGCTTCCCAAGGGCATCATCGGATTCTGAGAAGGGAGGAACAGATAAATGGTACCAGCCAATATGATCGCTGAAGCGTTTGCCAATACTTTTACTCCCATGTGTATCTTCCTGATCTGGTTCGGGACGGTCATCGGAATCATCTTCGGTTCCATTCCGGGCCTCTCCGCCACCATGGCGGTGGTTCTGTTCCTGCCGCTGACCTTCGGCATGGAGACCACCCAGGGTCTCGCGCTTCTCTGCGGCCTTTACATGGGCGGCATTTCCGGCGGCCTGATCTCCGCCATCCTCTTAAAGATCCCCGGAACTCCCTCCTCCATCTCCACCGTGTTCGACGGCGGTCCCATGGCGGAGAAAGGCGAGGCGGGCCGCGCTCTCGGCGTCGGTATCCTGTACTCCTTCCTGGGTTCTATTCTCGGTATCTTTGCCCTGATGTTCGTCTCCCCGCTGCTGGCCAAGGTCTGCCTTCTTTTCAGCGCGGCTGACTACTTCGCGGTCGCGGTCTTCGCTCTGTCCATCATCGCCTCCCTTTCCGGCAAGGACATGCTGAACGGCCTGATCGCCGGCATTATCGGCATCACCCTTTCCTTTGTCGGCATGGCGCCCATCGATGCGGTGGTCCGCTTTACCTTCGGCAACTACCAGCTGATGTCCGGCTTTGACATTACAGTTCTTCTGATCGGTGTCTTCGCGATCACCGACATCATCCTCGCCGGCTTCGACAGGGACCACCTGGCGGATGTCATGGAGAAGAAGAAATATAAGCTGAAGGGTTACGGCATCTCCGTGGCGGAGTTCATGCAGCAGATCCCGAACACCATCATCTCCGCCATCATCGGTATCGGCATCGGCATCCTGCCCGGCATCGGCGGCTCCACCTCCGGTCTTCTGGCCTACACCGCGATCCGGAACCGTTCCAAGTATCCGGAGAAGTTCGGTACCGGCATCATCGACGGTGTCATTGCTTCCGAGTGCGCCAACAACGCCACCATCGGCGGCTCCATGATCCCGCTGCTCTGCATGGGTATCCCGGGCAACACCGTGTCCGCCATCTTCCTGGGCGGCCTCCAGGTGCACGCCATCAGCCCCGGTCCGCTGATCTTCAACAAGTCCGGACAGTATGTCTACGGTATCTACCTCGCGCTGATCATCTCCTCGGTCTGCATGGTGATCTTCGAGAGACTGGGCCTTCCGGTCTTCGTCAAACTGCTTGATGTCCCGAAGCACATCCTGCTTCCCTGCATCGTGGTCATGTGCTGCGTGGGCGGCTATTCCGCCAACAGCCGCGTCTTCGACGTGCAGTGCATCCTGTTCTTCGGTCTGCTGGGACTTCTTTTCAAGTTCCTGAAGATCCCGAGCACGCCGCTGATCATCGGTTTCATCGTCGGCGCCATGTTCGAGGTGAACCTGCGCCAGGCGCTGCAGGCCGGCCACGGCAGCTGGAGCGTGTTCCTGACCCGTCCCATCGCTATGGGCTTCCTGATCATCACCGTGATCTCCTGCGCTATGACCGTGCGGAAGAATATGGCAGAGAAGAAGGCCGCTCTGGCCGCGGGCAAGGACTTCGATACTTCTGAAGAAGAAGGTTAATGAAAGTTTGTTCCTGAAGTCGGTTTGGTTCCGAAAGGGACTTGCCATATGGTTCGGAACCCCGGGCGTCTCGCAGCGCCCGGGTTTCCTGTATAATAGAGGAGACGCAGGAACGTCGCCTAGATCAACAGAGGAGGACAAAAGATGCTTCTTATCAAGAACGGGCATGTCACCGACCCGCTGAACGGAATCGACGATATTTTTGACATCGCGGTCGAGGGAGCTGCGATCAGGAAGATCGGGAAGGACCTTCCTTATGAAACAAAGGACAACGTGATCGATGCTTCCGGCTGTTTCGTGGTGCCGGGACTCATCGACCATCACGCCCATGTGCAGCCGCTGGCAAAGATCGGTCTGCCGACAGAGGTCAGCTGCTTTGCTTCCGGCGCGACGGCAGTGGTGGACGCGGGCAGCACGGGATGCGCGAACTACATCTACCATCAGGGGATCCTGGAGCGGCTCCGGGTGAACGTGATGGCTTATCTGAATGTCTGCACCACAGGTCTCGACAGTCTGCCGGGATGCCTTGAGGACGTGAATCCGGCCCACTGGAACCGCGCGGGCATCAAGGAGTGCTTTGACCGTTTCGGCATGAAAGCCGGCGGCCGGCTTGTGGGCCTGAAGCTCCGTACCAGTGCCCCCATCGTGAAGGATCTGGGCTACAAAGTGCTGGAAGAGACCGTGAAACTCGGTGAGGAGCTGGGCGTCTCCGTCATGGTGCACTGCACCAACCCGCCGGGACCCCTTGCGGATCTTTTAAAGATCCTTCGCCCGGGCGACACCATCACCCATATGTATATGAACATCGGCCCGAATCTCATCGATGAGAAGGGAGAAGTCATCAAAGAGGCCTGGGAAGCAAGGGAACGGGGCGTTTACTTTGAGGCGTCGGATGCCCGGGCCCACTTCGGGATGCCGGTGGCCCAGGCTGCCATTGCCCAGGGCTTCCTTCCGGATTTCATTGCCACGGACACCACTGAGCTCAGCATGTTCCTGCGTCCCACGGCTTTCAGCATGGCTATGCAGCTCGCGAAGTACACGGCGCTCGGGATACCCTTTAAGAAGGTGATCGAGTGCATGACTGCGAATCCGGCGCGGCAGCTGGACCTTCTTGACAAGGCGGGCTCCCTCACCGAGGGTCATCCGGCGGACATCGCCGTGTTCCGCCCTGTGGACATGGAGACCATCCACGGCGACCGGCCGAACGGCGCCGAAAACCAGCACACCATCGTGGGACACCGTGTGTACCAGCCGGTGCTGACTGTGAAGAACGGAGAGATGGTGTACAGAGATGTGACATTCTGACAGAACAGCCAAGGAGGCAGAGGTCGATCCTCTGCCTCCTTTTTTTGCCGGAAACAACAGGTTGTGCTTATAATAACAGGTTATGTTATAGTAAAAGAAACAAGGAGGAGAATGCCATGGACCTGCGGTGCGACAGGGCGCGGAACTGCTTCTGCAGCGCGCTCATGCTTTTCGTGAATATGGGCGTGCTGAGTACGGCTTTTTCCGTTTTCTTTCCGTATATCCGGGAGATCAAAGGCTTTTCCAACACACAGGTCTTTCTGCTGACTACGATGCGCCAGATTTTCGCGCTGATCGTCATGACCCAGTCGGACCGCTATTTCCGGGCGCTGGATATTAAGAAGGGGACGATCATTACCTTCCTGACGGCGGCTTTCGCCTTCGGAATCCTTGCTTTTGCTCCGGACAACCGCCTGTATTATCTTGCCACCTCGCTGTTCGGCGTTTCCTACGGTCTCGGCGGCATGATCCCGGCGTCGATCCTCCTCCGGCGATGGTATCCTGAGAACAGCGGAATGCCCATTGGCATCGCGGCCTCCGGCAGCGGGCTGGCGGGGATGATCATCCCTGTACTGGCTGCGGGAATGGTGGAGAGATACGGCCTGTCCGCGGCTTTTGCCGCCCAGGGCGCTGCCATACTGCTGCTCATCCTGCCGCTGTTCTTCTTTGTGAAGGACCATCCGGAGGAAGGGGAACTGGGGGAGGCATCGGGAAACAGGGAAGCAGAAGAAAAGGCGGAGCGGATCCCTTCCCCGGACGGAGAGGACTTCCGGGCGCTGGATCACCCTAGGCTCATTGCCGGAATGATCCTGATGGGCCTGATAGCGTATCAGTCCGCAGCCGGCCTTTCCATGCTGTTCCGCACCAGCGGATATGAGATGGATAAGGTGGCGCTGCTCCTCTCGGCGGAAGGATTCTTCCTGATCCCGTCGAAGATCCTGGTGGGCAGATTTGCGGATAATTTCGGAGGGAGAAGGATGCTGAGAGACTGCACGCTGCTTTTTGCGGCGACCATGTTCTTTTTCTGTCTGACAGCGGTCCTTCCGTTCCCGGTGCTGTTCCTGCTGATCCCGATGTATGCCCTGGGAGTTTCGGAAAGTACCGTGGGCATTTCCATCATCGCCGGCGATTTCGCCTCTCCCGGCACCTATGCCAGGGTTTTGAAATCCTGCCAATTCTGTTATGCTATGGGTGGGCCTCTTTTCAGCACCACGAACGGCGTGGCGGCGGATCTGACGGGAAGTTACGTTCCGGCGTACATGCTTTACGGCGCGGCATCCCTGATCATGCTTGCCGTGCTGCTGCCGGGCTATCCTGACAGAAAGCATTGATATTCTCAGATATTCGTACCGACAAGGAAAATCTTTCAAAATGGAGGAGCAGACCATGAATATGATGGAAAAGTTTTCACTCAAGGGAAAGGTCGCCCTGGTGACCGGCGGCGCCTACGGAATCGGCTTTGCCATTGCCGAGGCGCTGGCGAACGCGGGCGCGGAGATCGCCTTCAATGTCCGCAGCCAGAAGAACCTGGACCAGGCCCTGGCGGATTACGCGGCAAAGGGCATTCAGGCCCACGGCTATATCGCGGATGTGACGGATGAGGAAAAGGTGAAGGAGCTGGTGACGAAGATCGCGGAGGAGCTCGGCACCATCGATATCCTTGTGAACAATGCCGGCATCATCAAGCGCGTCCCCATGACAGAGATGAGCGCGGAGGATTTCCGCCAGGTGGTGGACATCGACCTCGTTGGGCCCTTTATCTGCGCGAAAGCGGTGATCCCGGGAATGATCGAAAAGGGCCACGGAAAGATCATCAACATCTGCTCCATGATGAGCGAGCTCGGCAGGGAGACGGTATCGGCTTACGCAGCCGCAAAGGGCGGACTGAAGATGCTGACCCGGAATATCTGCTCCGAGTACGGAGAGGCGAACATCCAGTGCAACGGCATCGGGCCCGGCTACATCGCGACGCCCCAGACCGCTCCGCTCCGGGAGCGCCAGGCGGACGGCAGCAGGCATCCCTTTGACCAGTTCATCGTATCCAAGACTCCCGCGGGCCGCTGGGGAACCCCGGAAGACCTGATGGGTCCGGCGGTATTCCTGGCTTCCGATGCCTCTGACTTTGTGAACGGCCACATTCTCTATGTGGACGGCGGCATTCTCGCCTATATCGGAAAGCAGCCGTGACCGGACAGCTGCCGGATCAACGCGGATCTTTGCTGCCGGATCAACGGGCATTTGTAAGTGACAGGGGAACGAAAGGAATAAAAGAAAGGAAAAAAGGGTTTCGGATCGATGGGAAAAGTCTATCTGTTGGATTGCACACTTCGGGACGGCGGATATATCAACGACTGGAAATTCGGCGAGGAGACGATCAGGGGCTTCGGCCGAAAGATCGCACTGACAGGGATCGAGATCTTCGAGGTCGGTTTTATCAAGGGTGATAAGTACGACCCAAACAAGTCTGTGTTTCCTGATATCCAGTCCATCGGACCAATGATACAGCCGAAGGCGCCCCACATGAAATATGTGGGAATGCTGGACATGAGCGCGCCGATCCCCCTGGAGAGGATCGTGCCTTATGACGGCACATCCATTGACGGCATCCGGGTCATTTTCAAAAAGGACAAGATCGAGCAGGCCTATGCCTACTGCAAGAGGATCCAGGAGCTCGGCTACTTTATTTCTGTCAATGTGGTGGGGACGGATCTGTATACGGACCAGGAATTCATCGAAGTGATCAATAAGTTCAATACGCTGCATCCCTTCGCGCTTTCCATTGTGGACACCTTCGGCCTCATCAAGAGAAAGCAGTTCCTGCGGCTTTCGTATCTCGCGGACAACAACCTTGAGGAAGGCATTGTCCTCGCCTATCACGCGCATAATAACCTCCAACAGGCCTACGGCAACGCGGAGGCGCTGGTGGAGATGAACCTGAAGCGGGATCTCATCATCGATGCATGTGTGTTCGGCATGGGACGCGGCGCCGGCAATCTCAATCTTGAGCTTTTTGCCGAGTATATGAACGAAAACTACAATACTCACTACAAGATCGAGCCCATGCTGGAGATCATGGACGAGTACCTGAACGAGATCTACAAGACGAAGTTCTGGGGTTACTCCGTACCGCTGTATCTTTCCGCGACAACAGGCTGTCATCCGAATTACGCGATCTATCTCGCGGAAATGAATACTCTGACAGTAAAGGCCTTCAATGAGCTCCTGCAGAGTATTCCGGCGGAGGACAAGGCCCGTTTCTCCAAGGAGAAAGCGGAAAAGTATTACCGCGCCTATCAGGAGAACTATATCGACGACAAGGAGACCGTCGGCGAACTGGCGGAGGCCTTCAAAGGAAAGGATATCCTGATCCTCGCGCCCGGAAAGACTCTGATCACAGAACCGGCCGCGGTCCGCGGCGCCATCGGAGAAGACACTGTCGTGATAGCCGCGAACTGCATGGTGCAGGATTATAATCCGGCCTACATCTTCAGCAGCAATATGCGCCGGTTCGCGAGGATCCAGGGACGGACGCCGGCGAAGTGCATCATTACTTCCAACATGAAAGAAGCTGCCCAGAAGGACTATGTCGTCAATTTCTCGACCTACGCTTCCAAGAATCCGGAGATCATCGACAATTCGGTGCTGATGCTATTAAAACTTTTGACTGCGGCAGATGTCAAAAAGGTGAAGATCGCCGGAATGGACGGGTATTCTGAAACAGAAGAAGCGGTCTATTACGACAGCGAGCTGGATTACGATTTCTCAAAGGAAGCGAAGAGACGGAACGCCCAGATCTCAGAAGAACTCCGGGCCATCGGGAGACATTTAAAAATCTATTTTGTCACGCCGACGGCCTATGAGCTGTGACCGGCGGCCGATCAATAAAAACATGTGACCGGCGGAAAGAAAAAGCTGTTTCTGTAATCAGAGACGCATCCGGCTCCAGAGCCGGAGAAGGGAGGAAAGAACGATGAAAATGGTGAGCAGGATCGTACCGGTCCTTCTGGCAGCGGCGATGGTGACCGGCGGCGCCGGTGCAGCCGCGGCAGCGGTGAAGGGACCGGGGAAATTTCTGCCGTGGAATCTGAAGACTTCCGCCGGGGGAGAGGCTTCATGGCAGGAGGCGTATCCCAACGGCCTGAGTGAAGAAGCGGATGTGCTTTCGTATCTGAAGGGCACCTGGTGCTTCCTGAACAACGGTGATATATACGGCTTGCAGGATCGGCCTGAGAAAAGCATCTCCTTCTTCCCGGAGGAAAGAAAAGTCCTGTTCACGAAGGATCACGGCGACCAGTACGTTGAAGCGGGGCTGGCCCTGGACAGGCTCAATACCGGCAGCGGGCAGTTCGGCACCCTGATCCGGGTCACGCCGAAGGAAGTTTCTGAAGGCTTTTCCGCCAGCGGGATGTCTTTTACCGGATATGATGTGGATTTCCAGGTCGTCACCGCCAATGTGATGGGAGAGGAGATCCTGGCTCTCCGGGAGATCGGAAACGGAGACTCAGAGCTCGGATATCAGGGCCTCGGTTACGACTGGCAGTCCTCCGACGATTTCTGGATCTTTGAAAGAATGGACTACGCGAGGGAAGCGGAGGATTTCCGCCCGACGGCGGAGCAGAACGCCGCCATGCGTCTCTACGGAAAGACCTTCTATGCCTTCAGCTGGTATCAGTACGAAGGTTCCTGCTTCCTGCAGGAAATGGACGCCAAGGAGGAAGAACTGGAGTGGTACATGGACAGGCTGCCGATGATCTCTTATCAGTACCCGGCGAACGGCCACGCCATGACCGCTGTGCGGTATGAGTTCTCCGAAGAGCTTCAGAAAGCCCGCACCGGGGAAGGAATGCTGCCGGACGTCCGGGCCTTCATGCCGCAGTTCGTGCGTGTGACCACGAACGAAAAGGGCGAGATCACGGAACTGGAGAATATGGTGTATCTTAGCCTGGGCCTTTACCTGAGTCCGGAGACCGCGAAGCAGTACTTCGGGGAGACGCTGGGAGGCGGCGCGGCAGAAAGCGCCGCAGAAGCCGAAACAGCCGGGAATACTGATTCCGCCGCAGCGCTTTTGAAGGTGGATTACGCTGAGAACGGCCTGGCAGCATATTCCGCCTGCGACGAGTTCACCGCCGATGCGGGGGACCCTGCGGTCAAGGCCATGTTCACTGCGGAGAAAACTCTGAAGAATCTGAAATTCCACAAGCTTTACATGAAGGATGTCAGCAATGAGGGCAAGGTCACCTGGCTCACCGACGAGATCTACCGGCAGGAGGAGATAACTCCGGAGCGTCCGCTGGTGGTGACGCTGGTGTTCTACGGCGACACGCCGGGCTACGCGGTCTCCTACACCGCGGAGGACGGGACCGAGCAGTATTTCGGGCTGGATATGAGCGGCATGGACGGATCACTGTATCTGTTTCCGCTGTAAAGCATACTGAAGGAGACAGAAAGGAGACAGAAAGCCAAAGCCGCTTTCTGTCTCCTTTTTTGTGCCGGTTCAAGGCCCGCAGGCGGGACTTGCGCGCGCCGGTTCAGTACAGGGTCCTGCGGCCGTTCCTGACATTTCCGATGAGCGTCAGGCCGTACTGCTTCGCCAGCAGGAGTCCTTCCGATGTGGGGCCTTTTCCGCTGACCATCACGGGAATGCCCGCCCGGACTGCTTTCATGACCATGTCCGAGGGCATGCGGCCTGTCGTATAAAGGAGACATTCGCCGAGGGGGACCGCGTTTCTCAGCGCGAAGCCCGCCGCTTTGTCGATGGCGTTGTGGCGGCCGATATCCTCTGCCGTAAAAACAATATTTCCCAGATGGCTCAGTATGGCGCTGTGGACCGCCCGGGTCGCGGCCCGGAGTTCTGTCTCCTCCCGGGTCTTTTCCTCCAGGGCGCTGATCCACTCCGGCCGGACCTGGAGGGCCGGCAGCGGCATTTCACCGGACCGCTGCGGCAGTCCGGGACGCAGCAGCACAGATGCCTCGCCCCGGTCCCGGAAAATCTCCAGCCGGACTACATCCTCCGCGCCGGAGATCAGGCCCTCTGTCAGAAGATGGCCCAGCACCATTTCAGGCAGGAAAGAAGGAGTGCAGCAGAACTCCAGGAGCTGTTCCTGCCCTCCGGGGGCCGGAATATTTTCCCTTCCTTCGTCAGGCAGGGCCCGGACGGAAAGACGGTACTCCTCCGGAACATAACGCAGTTCATCTTTCTGCCCTCCGGACAGGTCCTCTGTTCTTACCGGTACTTTACGGTATCCGGGACGTAAGATCCCTGTCTCCCGTATCTCCATAGGTCCTCCTTCTTCTCTTCCTTCAGAAGTGATTTCTGTCGTTTCTTTTAACTTCGTTTCAGGAAGATTGTTCCCTTTTCCTATGTTTGTTGAACACTCCCACCACTTACAGAAGAGGGGGATTCCTGCTTCTTCGCTGCAGCTTATTTCTGGTGACATGTCGCCGGATACAGTGGCCGCTGGCTCCACAGGCGTTTCAGGTTCGGACAGTTCCTGCCCTACCTTTATTACTATTATCGGTTTTTCTGTATAGATCGACCGGGCTGCCGGAAGCAGTTTCCGGTTTATGCTGCATTCTGCAGGTACAGCCTGAGCCCTTCCTGAAGGATATTGATGGCGGCGTTGGTATCACGGTCATGTCTGGTTCCGCACCCGGGACAGGTCCAGTGCCGGATCCTGAGGTCCTTCAGCTCCGGATTTACCCTCCCGCACACATGGCAGACCTGGCTGGAGGGGAACCATTTCCCGACCTTAACGAGTATCTTGCCCCGGTCATGGAGTTTGTATTCCAGGAAGCGGAGGAACATCCCGTAACCATTATCCATGGTTGCCCTTCCGTTCCTGAAACCCTTGTTCGCCACTGCCTTCAGATCCAGGTCTTCTACGCAGACAATGTCATATGAATTGGCTGTCTTCACAGACTGCTGGTGGCAGAAATCCAGTCTCTGACTGGCTATATGGCGGTATACCTTTGCAATACGAAGCTTCTGCTTCTCGTAGTTCCTGGAACCTTTCTTCTTGTGACGGAGCTTCCTTTGCTGCTTTGTCAGCGCCTCCTGCGCCTTCCGGGCGTATTTGGGAGAGCCGCAGACGTGTCCCTCTGAATCTGTGTAGAAACCGTCGGACTTGTAATCCAGGCCGATGGCTTTACAGGGATCCGGCTTATACCGGACAGGAACGTCATCATATTCAAAGCAGCAGGAGATATAGACGGTGTGGTCCCGTTCGATCGTTAACACTGCGTGTTTGAGCTTCCAGTCCTCAGGAACAGGGCGCAGCGGCCTGATCTGGACCCTGCCCAGTTTCGGCATGATAAGGGCATCATCCTCCAGACGGAGGTTATTATTAACGGACATCGTTGTATACGACCACTTTGAGCCGTGTCTTGATTTATACTTCGGGTACCGCACACCGTTCTTTTTACGGAAGAAGTTCTGGAAAGCAGTATCCAGATGCCGCAGGGACTGCTGGAGGGCGATCGAATCTACTTCCTTCAGCCAGGGCAGTTCCTTTTTCAGGCCGGTAAGCCGGGCACAAAGCTGCGTATAGCTGACAGAATCCCTCTTGTTATTGTATTCAGTTGTCTTATAGTCCAGGGCATTGTTATAGACGAACCTGCAGGCTCCGACTGTTTTCATCGCCAGAACGAACTGTTCGTCTGTCAGGTAAGCCCTGTACCGGAATGCTCTGCTGCACATATGAGGCCTCCTCGTTTTACATATATTATATCATGATTTCGAGCAGAGCGCAAACATACGTTCGACTAATATGCAGAGCTTTTGCGAAAACATCTTGATGTTGAAACGATACTTACTTATGATTTACTTAAGTACTTAAGTACGATATCTAAGTGCTAACTTGAATGATTCCGTATAGTTTTGGCGATTCATCCCACCGCTTAAGAAGTGGGGGCTTTCTCGCCTAGTGAGGGTAAAATAACAGTAATTGCTTGCTGCGTCAACATGCAATCTGTCCTGACCCGGTATGAAAGCCGGTCTGACAGCAGTTTCGATCCATCATTACGGAGGTAAGAATAATGAACAGCATGAAGCGACTGACTGCCTGCGTCCTGACTGCCTGCCTGTCCCTTTCCCTGGTCTCCTGCGGAAGCCTCGGGAAGCCGGCGCTGGAAAAGATCGAAGAGATCAGCGGCGGACTGGGGCTCGAAGAGCCTGTCCACGAAGCGATCCAGATCGCCGAAGAACTGATTCCGGAAGAACTGCTCTCCGGCCTCGGCCTGGGAGAAGGCGGGAGCGAAGCGGAGACCGCGGAAGGTTCCTCCGGCGATGAAGCCGGAGAGACAGAGGGGAGCGAAGCTTCTGACTCCGGGGCACCTGAATCATCAGAACCGGCGCCGGTGGTCCTGGCCCGGGTGAGCTTAAGAAGCGCGGAGCCATCTTACAAGGCGTCCGCTGATCTCACTCCTTCCGTGCCTTCTTATGATCCGGGAGCCGACATGGCCAATGTCATCAACCGCGATCAGTTCAGCTATGATCATTTGAGCGCCGAGGCGAAGGACTTCCTGGCCAAAAACCATTTCTTCATACAGCACCAGGGCGCCAACAGCGGATTCCCGGAGTTCTATGAGCTTTATGAAGATAACCGCTACTGGCATGTTCCGAACTTTGTTACAGTGGACTCCCTGATGCACACCTACCACCTTTATTTTACCGTTCTGATGAAGAAGGTGGAACGGGAAAAGCTCGCTCCGACCCTGGCTTATTTAAGCCGCGGCATGCTGGAAAAGAGCCTTATCCAGTATGACGCTCTGAAGGGGACCTCCTGGGAGAACGCAGCTTTCCGGAACGTCGCTTTCTTCACCATCGGCCTGAACCTGCAGGAGGCGGAATCCGCGAGGGACGCCGAAGTGCAGAAGGTGGTGGACACGGAGCTTGAAAAGATCTTCAATGCCGCGGGCTCCGCGCCCTGCTCCCTGTTCGGCGCTTCCGACTCCTTCTACAGCGGGACGCACGATGAAGATTACAGCCAGTACAAGCCCCGGGGCAACTACGAAGGAGATCCTGTCCTGGAGGGATACTTCCGCGCCATGATGTGGTACGGCCGCATTGCTTTCCTCGCAGAGGATGAAGACGCCACCCGCAGCGCGCTGCTTATCACCGAGGCCCTGCGCGGAAATGAAAAGGATGCCTGGGAAGCCATCTATGCAGTAAGCTCCTTCTTTGCAGGGGCCAGCGACGACTGCCTTTATACCGATTATTCCGCCGCCGCCGAAGCGGCCTGGCCCGACGGCCTTTACGTCGACAAGCTGCCGGGGGACGAGGAAGGCTTTGCCTCCTTCCGGAAGAACGTAGAGAGACTTGCTCCGCCCAGGATCAACTCCCTGGCACATCACTCGGGGGCGGATCAGAACGATTCCGGAAAGAGTTTCCGCTTCATGGGCCAGCGCTACAACATGGACGGTGAGATCTATGAGCGCCTGACGGAATGGGACCCGGACGAGTCGAAATCCCGCATCGTGCCGGACGCGCTGGATGTGCCGAACGTCCTCGGCTCGCCCGTCGCTGAAAAGCTGATGGAAGAAAAGGGCGATGCAAAGATCCCGATCTATCAGAAGGAACTTCCGGTGCTGCGGGAAGAGATCCAGAACACGGATCCCGCGCTCTGGAACTCCAGTCTCTATTCCGGATGGCTCCATACGCTGACGCCGCTCCTTGCTCCCCGGCCGGATGGATATCCCGCCTTTGCAAAGTCGGAGGAATGGCTGAAAAAGACTCTGGAGACCTATGAGGGAAGCTACACGGAGCTGAAGCACGACACTGTCCTTTACGCGAAGCAGGTTTATGTGGCGGAGGGCGACGGAGAAGGTCCGAAGGACCGGGATGACAGGGGCTATGTGGAACCGGAACCGGAGGTCTACGCCCGCTTTGCCTCTCTTTCCCAGGATACGAAGGACGGCCTGGACCGTTTCAGCATGCTGGACGACGAGAGTGAGGAGATGCTGGATGGCCTTACAAGCCTTGCCGCCCGGCTCCTGACGATTTCGGAAAAGGAACTTCAGGATCAGGCTCTTACGGACGAGGAATATGATCTCATCCGGGACTACGGAACCATCATCGAGCGCTACTGGGAGGCCTACAAGCTGGATACCTACAGCTCCGGTCTGGACCGCTCCATGCAGCTGGATGCTTCCCTGGTCACGGATATCGCCAGCGGAGACAGATGGATCCTGCAACTGGGCACCGGCCTCGCCCAGAAAATGATCGTCCTGGTCCCGGTGGACGGAACTCTCAGGTTTGCCAGCGGAACGGTATTCAGCTTCTATGAATTCGTGAACGACGGAGAGCGGCTGACCGACAGCGAGTGGAAAACTCTGAACGGCTTCCGCCCGGGCCCGGACAGCGGAAAAGCCCGTCCCGTGGACAAACCCGACTGGACCATGACTTACCGCATCAACCCTTACAGCTGGTAATGATTCCACAGTCCCATCAGGGAGCTGTACAGATATGTTTTTTGGAAGGCGCAGGACTGACAAATGAGACGACATCTGCCTGTTCAGATCCTCTCAATTCTGCTCATCACGGCTGCCGCTTTTGCGGCAGCCTTCTTTCTGTGGAGGAAGGGCGCTTTTCTGGCCCCCTGTTCGCCCTGGTCAAAGTGGACTGCGGAAAAAGAAGAGGAGGTCGCGACCGGGGGCAGGGATTACCAGGTAGTCCTGAAGGACAGGAGAATTGCCGTATATTCCACGCCCGCCGACGGGAGCGCGGCGGGACAGGGCAGGGAAAAGACCTGGGAATCGCCCGCCAAGCTGAGGGTCCAGGATTTTCTGTTCTGCGACATCGACTACGATGGCGTCCGGGAGCTTCTGCTCCTCTGCTGGTATATCGGGGATCCCTCTGTCTGGGACAGCGGGCAGCCCGTCATTGCCGGAAAGCAGTGGGCGCAGCACATTTACATTTACAAACCTGTGGAAGACGGGAGCATGCACGAGCACTGGATGGCCTCCAGGATCATGCAGAACATCGCCTGCTGGCAGTTCGACGAAAAATTCCGCTTGTTCTTCACAGATGAAACGGCTTCCGTGACCCGCTGGGACTGGTTCGGCTGGGGTCTGAAATACTACGCTGAAGGATATCCGGAGGCAAAGGTGCTGGTGAGCGGCGACAACCTGATCCATCAGAGGATCCTGGATCAGGGGCAGCGGGAAGGGAACTTTGACTTCCTATATGAACACATCGCCCCGGAACTGGAAAAAACTGATATCGCCGTCCTTGGCCAGGAGAGCATGTTCGTGGAGCCTTTTACAGGCTACAGCGGCTTTCCTCTGTTCCGCACGCCGGTCTACGTGGGGGAGGCTGCGCTGAAGGCGGGTTTCAACGCTGCGGCCTGTGCGACGAACCACGTTCTGGACGCGGGGGCCGAAGGGATCAATACCACCGCCGCTTTTTATGAGGAACGCGGCGTCCCCTGTCTCGGCATACTCCCGGAATGGAAAAACGCGGCGGAAGAGCCGCCGTATCACCTTTTTACTCAGGACGGGATCCGCATCGCGGTCTTTGATTACACCTACGGCACCAACTTCGGCGATCCGGAGGGATACTGGCCCGGCGCCGTGCACCTCCTCAAAGACGAGGAGACCGTGCGGGAAGAAATCGCCTCCGCACGGAGAGAAAGCGGCGGTAACGAAAGAACTCAAGGCAGCGGTACTGCCGCGGACGCCCCGGAAGCCATCCCTGCCGCAGACGCCGTCATCGTGCTCGTGCACTGGGGAACGGAATACAGTCAGGAGCCGGACGAGGAGCAGCGCCGCTGGGCGAAGGTTTTTTACGAAGCAGAGGCGGATGTGGTCGTCGGAAGCCACCCTCATGTGCTGCAGCCGCTGGAGATCCTTAATGAGGCAGATTTCGGTGTTTCGGATGACAGTGCCCCGGATGAAGCTGCCAGGGCCGGCGGCGGGCGGCAGATGCCGGTCTTCTGGTCTCTGGGAAACCTGGTTTCACGTCAGGACAGGCCGGAGTGCGTCCTGGGGGGACTCGCGGAGTTCACGGTACGGCGCTTTCCCGGCGGCTGCGAAGTCACGGACTGCCGTCTGGTGCCTGTCATTACCCACCAGACAGAGGACGCCACCACTGTATGGCTCCTGGAGGATTATACGGAGGAAAAAGCCGCGGAGCACCGCCTGGATGTCTGTTCCCTGCTGCCTGGAGTAGTGTCTGGGGAAAAATGAAAAATCCTCTGGTTGCCCGTACCGCTTTCCTGTGATAAAATGCATCTAAATGTCCGTTCAAGACTTAAAGAATCGTTCTGAATTGAAAGACTATGCCGGACAGATATGAGCTGTAATACGTACCCGGAGGAGACAAAATGAATAATACCATCATCGAAAATATCGGCATTGTGGAGCAGAAGGACCCGAAGATCGCCCGGGTGCTCTCCCTGGAACTGAAGCGTCAGCAGAACAACCTGGAGCTGATCGCATCCGAGAACCTGGTCAGCCCGGAAGTCATGGCCACCATGGGCAGCGTTCTGACCAACAAGTACGCGGAGGGATATCCGGGACGCCGTCACTACGGCGGATGTGAGTTCGTGGACATCGCGGAGCGTATCTGCATCGAGCGCGCGAAGGAGATCTTCTCTGCAGGATACGCGAACGTGCAGGCCCACAGCGGCTCCCAGGCCAACTTCTGCGTGTACCTTGCGCTCTGCAAACCCGGTGATACCGTTCTCGGCATGGACCTTAAGAGCGGCGGCCACCTGACCCACGGCAGCAAGGCCAGCTTCTCCGGCAAGATGTACAACACCGTATTTTACGGCGTGAACCCGGAAACCGGACTGATCGATTACGATGAAGTCCAGAAAATGGCAGAGGAGTATAAGCCGAAGATGATCATCGCCGGCGCTTCCGCCTATCCCAGGATCATTGATTTCAGCAAGTTCGCGGAGATCGCCCACAGCGTGGGTGCCTACCTGATGGTGGATATGGCCCACATCGCGGGACTTGTGGCCGGCGGACAGCATCCGAATCCGCTGCCCTACGCGGACGTGGTCACCATGACGACCCACAAGACCATGAGAGGCCCCCGCGGCGGCATCATCCTCACCAACAGCGAGGACATTGCGAAGAAGATCGACAGGGCCATGTTCCCCGGCACCCAGGGCGGACCGCTGATGCACATCATCGCTGCCAAGGCCGTGGCCCTCGGCGAAGCCCTGCACGATGAGTTCAAGGACTATCAGGCGCAGATCGTCAAGAACGCTTCGGTCCTTGCGGACACGCTGCTTGCCGGCGGCGTCAACCTGGTCAGCGGCGGAACTGACAACCACCTGATGCTTCTGGATCTCCGCAGCCTCGACATGAGCGGCCAGGAACTGGAGGACAGACTGGACCGCGTGCACATCACCGTAAACAAGAACTCCATCCCCGGCGACACCCGTCCGCCCATGGAGACCTCCGGCATCCGCATCGGCACCCCGGCAATGACCACCCGCGGCTTCAAGGAAGCGGAGATGAAGATCGTCGGCGACATGATCCTGAAGTCCATCTTCGATTTCGACATGACAAGGGGCGAGATCCTCTCCACCGTGGACGAGCTCTGCGCGAAGTACCCGCTGTACTGATAAAGACAAATAGAGTAAAAAATAAAGACAGGGCTCTGCCGCATGGAATCAATAATTCTATACGGCAGAGCCTTTTTTGTGCAGAATCATTTTTGCAAGGTATACAAAAACAAAAACCCCGCTGTATTCCCCGGCATGACAGTTGCGGCAGGTTTTCCGAAAAGGTATAATATATATAATTCATCACCCCGGAACTATGGTCAAAAGCTGAATGAAAAGCCCGCTTTTCAGGCAGCTTTTGATCATAGTTCCGAGGTGGCCAAGGCTAGAAGAGCCTCTGGACACCAATAATGAGGGTCGCGAAGCGACCCGAGTCAGGGGTGATGAACAAATACAAAAACAATATTTCGAAATGGAGGGGATCCCTATGAAACTTGCCATCGGAAATGACCACGCGGCGGTGGAGATGAAGTTTGAGATCATGGAGCACCTGAAGGAGAGAGGCATCGAGGTGGTGAACGTGGGGACAGATACCCATGACCGCTTCAATTACCCGGTCGCTGGCTACAAAGTCGCTAAGATGGTAGCAGCCGGAGAAGTGGACGGCGGCGTGCTGATCTGCGGCACCGGCGTCGGCATCAGCCTTTCCGCCAACAAGGTGAAGGGAATCCGCTGCGCGGTCTGCAGCGAGCCGTACACGGCGCAGCTCTCCAAACAGCACAACAACTCCAACATCATCGCCTTCGGCGCCCGTGTGGTGGGACCGGATCTGGCGAAGATGATCGTGGACGCCTGGACGGACGCGGAGTTCCAGGGCGGACGTCACGCGGAGCGCGTCGCTATGATCATGGAGATCGACGCCACCGGCGGGCTGAAGGAAGTGGACGAAGCCTGAGAAGAAAATAATTCCGGGATGAAGACAATTTCTTCTGAGAGGGCGTTTTCGTGGGTTTTTTAAAAAAGAGTACCCCTTTTGAAGGCTTCATCCCCGAAAAACAGCTTATTTTCATGCGGATTTTCCTTAAATCGGGCGTTATATGGTAATTCTTAAAAATCCGTACCCCTGTTTTGCGAAAAAACAGGGGTACGGATTTCTTAGAATCTTTAAAAAACGCCCAAGCTGATTAATAACACATCAAAAATAGCAGATTTTCACAGATTTTTTTGCTGTTTAGGGGTACGGAAATTCTAAAATCGCCCCAAAACGCCCGATTGACCTCCGCCGTTGAATAGAGCTGCTTATCATTGTATCTTTTCACATACCTTATTATAAAAAAACGCCCGCAGGGCCGATGATCATTATTTTAATGACATTGGTTCTGCGGACGTTTTTTTTCTTTATGTTCTATATTTTGTCAGTCAGAACAGGCGGCGATGCTTTCCCGGATCAGGGCAGCGAACTTTTCCACCTGGAAAGCAGTGCGGGTGGTGAAGAGGCCGTTGATATCGGGCTGGGAGAGAAGCGCCGTGCCGTTCTGCGGGTTCACGCTGCCGCCGTAGAGCAGGGGGACTTCATTTCCCGCGTCTCCGAACAGTTCCACCAGACATTTCCGGATCTCGTGGTGGACTTCCTGCGCGTATTCCGGCGTGGCGGGGGTTCCCGCGGTCCCGATGGACCAGACGGGCTCGTAGGCGATCCAGAGGCGGCCGGCAGCCTGTTCCGGCGTGACGCCGTGGAGGCCGACTTTAAGCTGGGTCCGGATGACCTCCGGGCAGATGCCGAAGTCCTTCTCCTCACTGGTCTCGCCAACGGCGAGGAGCACTGTAAAACCGCACTCCAGCGCCTTCAGGACTTTTTTGTTCTCTGTCGCGTCGGTCTCGCCGAAGGTGTGGCGCCGCTCCGAGTGGCCGATGAGCACAAGCTCCACGCCGAACTCCTGCAGCATGACAGGAGAGATCTCGCCGGTGAACTGTCCCTCGGTTTCCCAGCACATGTTCTGGGCTCCGAGCATGAAGCTGTCCCGGACGGGGCTCTTCGAGGCCCGTTCCAGCGTCGTATAGGAAGGGATGAAAAAGAACTGGTACTCTTCGCGGCTCAAGTCCGCGGTGGCTTCCGTAATGGCCTTGAGATATTCTTCCGTATCGGAAGCGGTCTTGTACATTTTGAAATTGCTGCCGAAGTAGAATTTTTTCTTCATTCTGCGAAATGGCTCCTTTCTGTTTCGGAAGCCGTTCCGGCACAATTCCGGCAAAGTGTGCTCTGTATCAGCACAGCTCCAGCGGAATGTGCTCTGCTTCCGCCTTGTCGATATATTCCTTCTTCAGTCCGGAGTCTGTGATGATGCGGTACACTTCGCTGAGGGGGCAGATGACCTCCAGATAGCCGGCGCCGAATTTCGCGCTGTCCGCCAGGACAAAGACCTTGTCCGTGGTGTCCAGGATGGCGCGTTTGATCTGCATCTGCGGTGTTCCGATGGAGGTGAGCCCCACATTGAAATTGATGCTGTGCACGCTGATGAAGGCCATGTCCACGAAGACGTTCCGGATGGTTTCCGTCGTCTGCTCGCCCATGGTGGCGGGCAGGTGACCGCCGACGTGGCCGCCGATCAGGTACAGCTGCACATGCGGGCAGCCTGCCAGGACGGTTGCGGAAGGAAGAGAGTTTGTAAGGACCGCCATGGCTTTCTCCGGGTGGCGGCTGATATGCTGTGCCAGGAAATAACTGGCGGAGGAGTCATCCAGGAGGATGGTGCTGTTCTCCGAGATATAATCATAGGCCCGGGCCGCAATGCGCTGCTTCGCCCCGGTGTTGCGCTGCAGGCTCGGGAAGGCCGTTTCCGCGGACTCCGCGTGGGATACTTTTTTTGCCCCGCCGCGGGTGCGTTCCAGCTGTCCCTGGCTTTCCAGCTCGCGGATGTCGTTCCGGATCGTCACCAGGGAGCAGCCGAAGAGCTCGCTGAGAGAAGCGATACTCACACTTCCCTGAGTCTCCAGGAGTTCGAGTATTTTCTTCTGACGTTCGCTCATAGCGTCTCCTTTCTGCGGGCCCGTTTTCGTTCCCAGTGTTCAAGCGTTACTGTGCTTAGCACATGATAAACGAAAACAAACAAAAAAGCAATCGAAAAAGAACACAAGTTATTTTTCGAAAAATGCTTTCGAAAGCAGGAGAAGCGGAGAACGCTCAGAGGCCTCCGGACTGGTCGGCAATAATCAGCGGGACGCCGTGAAGCGCCGCTTTTCGGACATTTTCCTGGGAAATGCCGCTGTCTGTAACGACGCGGAAAATGCCGGACAAGGGACAGATCACGGAAAAATATCCGCCGCCGAACCGGGAACTGTCCGCCAGAACGATCACCTTTGAGGTGGTGCGGATAATGGACTGCTTCATCTGCATTTCGGCATCGGTGATGGCGGTGAGTCCGGCATCGAAACTGATGCCGTGCACCCCGATAAAGGCTTTGTCCACTTTAAAGCGGCTGATCTCCTCGTTGGCCTTGGAGCCCAGGGATGCGGGCAGATTCCCGCTCACACTTCCCCCCACTAAATACAGATCGACATGGGGAAGGCCGGAAAGCTCGCTGACTGCGAGAATGGAGTTGGTCACCACGGCGAGCCGCTTCTCCGGATTCCGGCGGATCTCCAGGGCGAGATAAAAGGAGGAAGAGGAGTCATCCAGGATGATGGTCTCTCTGTCATAGATCATGCGGTAGGCGCAGGAAGCGATCTGCTGCTTTGCGGCGGCATTGCGGTAAAGGTTCTCCGGACGATAGGACGGGAAAGGCTCCCGCACCGGGACGGCGCCGCCGTGGGTGCGTTCCAGTTTTCCCTCCGCCTCCAGTTCCCGGAGGTCTGTGCGGATGGTCACCTCGGAGCAGTGGAAATGCTCCGAGAGGTCATGCACCGTGACTTTTTCCTGCGATCTCAGGAGCAAAAGGATCTCTTCACGTCGTTCAAGCATGGGTCTGCTGCCTCCTTGTTACACAAATGAAAATGGCCGATTCAGTGCGCAGCGGATCTGGACATGCCGAGTCCTTTTGCGATGATCTGGTAACACTGGAGAAAACGGTCTCCGAAGTCCTGCTTCGGGACAATGAGAGCCTGTTCTTCGCCTATGTAGATGGCGATGGTCTTCGGAGTGACAGAGGCGCGGAGCACTTCCTCCCAGGGATACAGCCGGCTGGATTCACCCTGTTCCGCCAGGATCCCCACGCCTTCCGTAAAGGTCAGGTCCATGGGAGTCCGGTAGATGTCTTCTTCCCGCATTGCCCTGGCAGCCTTCCGGCTGAGGAGGAACGGCGTGTACGCCAGAAAACACACAGCGGCGAGGAGATACAGAAAACAGCCGATGCCGTTCGTGCGTCCGGTGACGTAGGAGAAAACGCCGAGGAAAAAGACCGCGAACCCAAGCAGGTTCTGAAGAAAGCCGCTGAGCTTGGAGTAGGCGTGGTACAGGAAGAAATCAAACAGAGCCTCCCGCGTCATGGTGACGCGGATCTTTTCAGAGAGAGCCGGAGTAGTCTGTTCCATGGGATGGGTCCTCTTTTTTGGCACTCCCCGCGGATTCTTCCGCGGGGAGTGCTCTGCCGGTAATGATTGTCAGGTTGAAAGGGGAGGAGATTACTGTCTGCCGGTCATTTTCAGGCCCTTTTCATAGGCCCAGCCCTCCGGGCTGTAGATGCCCTTCTGGCTGTTCATCATGTATTTGTCAAAAGCAGCCGTGATGAAGGGGCACAGGAAGAGGGTGATGATAGAAGCGGTGGCGCACTGGGCAGTAGCCATGGGAACGACATCCGCGTAGGTGGGATCCGCTTCCGCGACAGCTGCCGGGGTCATGGCGGAGTTCAGAGCCGTGGTACCGATGGCGGCGCCCATGGCGTTGCGCTCCTTCTTCGGAAGAAGCAGGTTGATGATGAAGAAGAACAGGACTGCAGTTGCTGCAGAGATGAGACCAAGGACGACACCGGAGGCGCCGGCGGTCAGGATGGTCTTCACGTCGGTCTTCGCGCCGATGGAGATGGTCATGAAGAAAGTAACGATGGGCTGCGCAGTCTTGCAGGTGTCGCGGAACTTCTCGTCGAGGTTGCCCCAGATGAAACCGATGAGCAGCGGGATGATGACTGCGATCAGGGTCATGATCGGGATGTTTGCCAGTCCTGTGGCGCCCAGGGCGACCAGGGTGAAGAACGGGCCGTCGTTCAGGGACAGGATGGAGATAGCGCCGGTATCAGTCGCGTTGCCGAACTGGGAGGACAGAGAGATGTAAAGGGAACCGTTGGAGTTCGTGATCGCGGCGATCAGCACGAAGGGAGCGATGCCCAGGAAGCCGGCGGGGCCGCAGATCTTTCCGACCAGGACGCCCAGGATGACGCCCAGGACGAACTTGGTGCCGGTCATGATGGCGCCCTTGTACAGCGGCATGCCGACCTGCTTGATGTCGATCATGGAACCGCAGACGATGAGGAAGAAGCCCATCATGCAGGAGTTGCCGTTGTAGAACAGAGCTGTCACATAGCCGCCGATCTGATAGACCTGCGGGCAGAAGGTCGCGAGCAGGACCGCGATGACCAGAGGAACAATGACAAGTCCGCCGGGCATTGCCGCGATCTTGTCGAGAATCGGATAATCCTTGCTGCCGTCACGCTTGGTGTACTGTTTCTTTTCAGCCATAATGATACCCCCTAAAGTATTGAATGATTATTTTGACTGGCTATTCTGTCCCCGGTTCCGGGGACCGGATCAAAAAAGTTATTTTCTCGCGGCCTCGCGCATCAGGCGGTCCACGATCTCGATGGCGGTGGTGTTGGTTCCGGTGAGGCCTCCCTTGCCGATGACGGGAAGTCCGTCGTAGGCGCCGATCAGGCGGCCGATGTCGGTCTGGGGAATGACGTAGTCCATTACCTCGAGGCACTCTACGCCCAGAACGCTGCAGACGTTCACCATGGTGTCGCCGCCGGTGGTGTAGAGACCGGCGATCTTCTCGCGGCCCACTCTCTTCAGGATGCCGGAGATGATCAGGCCGAGGCCGATGTTGATCAGGTCGGCGCAGGTCCCGCCGGTGTAGCCCCGCTTCGCGTCCTCTTCGTCAAGGTTCAGAAGGGTGCCGTGAAGAGCGGTCTCGAAGAGGATGGCTCTGGGCGGCTCGCCTCCCTGGATCAGGATGCACGCCCTGTCGATGGCGCGGTTCACTTCGTCCATGGCTTCCATGTCTCCGTCGATCAGAGGAAGCGGATCCACGCTGACCCGGATGTTACGTTCATCTGTGCAGAGGACTTCCATCTGCTTTTTCGTTACCGGCGTCGCGCTGCCGGCGGCGATGAGAACGGTCTTCCCTTCGACGGGAGGCTCCTTCGGGATGTTGGCGGCTTCTTCCTGGATCAGGCCCCGGACGAAGGCGAGCTTCGAGGTGAAGGGACCGGGGTCCACGGCGAGGACGTTCCAGCCGAGCTCCACGACAGCCTTTGCGATCTCTTCCACATCCTCAATGGTGATGGCATCCACCACGATGACTTCCGCG
This sequence comes from Stomatobaculum sp., assembly GCA_017449925.1. The sequence goes on along the minus strand of JAFSYO010000085.1, from coordinate 59,597 downwards.
CCGCTGTCGCGCTGCGCCTTCAGGGCCGTCTTGATGGCGGGGACGCCGTTCAGGACATCGCCCAGGGTCACAAGTCCGACCTTCCGGGTGGTCTGCGCGTCGAGAAGCTTCGGCACATAGTTTTCTTTTACGGGGGTGCGCACATCCTGCGCCACCGGCGTGCGGATCAGGGCAACGTTGTCGATGACGGAGTATCCGCCGACCACGATGCGCCGGGACTGGGGCATGGCCGGTACGACCACGGCCACCGTGTCCTCGCCGATCACTTCCAGCATGGCGTCGATCTCATGGCCGATCCCGCCGCGGAGGGTGGTGTCGATGCGCTTCGAGAAGTACTTCACGCCCATGTTCTTTAAGGCGATGGTGGCTTCCTTAACATAGGCCTTTGCCGCTGCGGGCGGCATGGGGCGGGAGTTGGAGCTGATGAGAATGGCGTCAAGATCGGCGACGCCCTTCGCCTTCAGCGCTGCTTTTTCGTTGAAGAATACTGCGGTCCTGGCCTTGGATCTCGCGAGAAGCACGCCGGTAGTATTGGCGCCGGTGAGATCGTCCGCGACTGCTCCGATAATAGGCATACGGTATCTCCTTTCCTTTGGTTCCTGGCGGCTTGCTGCCGGGTTATTTTTTTGCTCCGTTGTGCTTTCTGACGGCGTATTCCACGCAGACCTTGGTGGACTCGATCAGGCTGATGCAGCCGGCGATGCCCTTTCCTGCGATGTCAAAGGCTGTGCCGTGGTCCACGGAGCCGCGGATAAAGGGAAGGCCCCAGGTGATGGTGACGGACTTTTCGAAGTCCAGAGTCTTGCAGGCGATGTGGCCCTGATCGTGGTACATGGACAGGATGGCGTCGAACTTGCCGGACTTGCCGATGTTGAAGATGGAGTCGCCGGGGATCGGGCCGACAGCGTTGATGCCCTCAGCCTGGGCCGCCTCGACTGCCGGGAACAGCTCGTCGATCTCTTCTCTGCCGAACAGGCCGTTGTCGCCGTTGTGGGGGTTGATGCCGGCCACCGCGATGAGCGGCTTTTCGATGCCGACGCTGGTCAGTTCCTTATGAATATTGCGGATGAAATCCAGGACCACGTCCTTGGTGGCGAAATGGACCGCGTCGATCAGGGACATGTGGCGGCTGACGAAGAAGACGCGCAGCTTGTGGCAGGAGAACATGGTCAGCGCGTAGGGAGACTTGGTCGCGTTCTGGTAGATCTCGGTGTGGCCCGGTTCCTTGACGCCTACCATCTTAATGGACTGCTTGTTGATGGGAGAGGTGGACACTGCGTCGACCTTCCCTGCCAGGCCGAGTTCGATGGACTTCATGATCCAGTCCACGGCCATCTGGCCCGCCAGCGGCTGGACCTTGCCCCACTCGATGGAGTCGGTATCATAATCGCCGGTCTCCAGGACGTCGATGGTCCCGAATTCATAGAGGGCTTCGTCGGGATCGTTGATCTTGCGGATCTTGATCTCCTTGCCGAGAACGTCGGCTGCTTTCTGAAGAATAGCTGCGCTTCCGATCACGAACGGCTTGCAGCATTCGCTGATGGAAGGATCAAGCATGGTTCCGACGACGATCTCGGGACCGATGCCTGCAGGATCGCCCATGGTGATGGCGGTGACAGGACGGAAGATCTCTTGTTCTTTGCTCATCTGATTTCCCCTTTCAATGTGCAATCATTTTGTTTCGGTATTCTTTTCTTAGCGCTTGCGTTGCGCTTTCGATATGTTGATTATATTATCATTTTGGTTTCGTTTCAAGCCCCAAACGAAGATTTTCTGTTTCGCATAAAATTTCCTTTATTATCTAATCATTTTCACCAAAACAGGGATATAAAAAGTTTCGTTTCCTTTCGAAAAACCGTCTCTGTCTGCTGTATATGGACTTTCGAAAGACTTTCGTAAAATTGTCGGATTGACAGAGAAAATGACGACTGTTATTATCTATACGAAAGCAAAAAGAAAGTAACATGATAACAAAAAGAAAGTTAAAGAGACAATCAAAAAACAAAAACGAAAGGAGCGTTACATTATGAAAATTGCAGTTGGATGTGATCCGAATGCGGAGGACTACAAGCAGATCATGATTTCCTATATTAAAAGCCTGGGTCATGAGGTGACAGACTTCGGGAGCGAGGATGTGATCTACGCCCACGTCGCGACAAAGGTCGGGGAGGAAGTCGCCGCCGGTCACTTTGACAGAGGCGTCCTCTTCTGCGGCACCGGCATCGGCGTCATGCTGGCGGCGAACAAGGTGAAGGGCGTGAGGGCAGCGAACGTGAACAACGTCTATTCCGCGAAGCGGGCCTGCCTGAGCAATGACTGCAACATCATCACCCTGGGCTCCCAGGTCACCGGCGACATGCTTGGAAAAGAGCTGATCAGCGCCTATCTGGAATGCACCTATGTCTATAATGAGCGCTCCGGCCTGAAGGTGGACGCCATCAACGATTACGACAACGCGAGATAATAAATAAGAACAAAGAAAATGGACCAGCGGGCACAGGCCCTCTGGTCCATTTTCTTTGTTCTTTATTTCAGATCCGGATGTGCATCGATGAAGGGACGGATCCGCTCTTTCAGAACTGCCACGCCGCCGGGTTCCTTCGACTCCAGGTTGATCGGGATCACCGGATCATGGAGGGAGGTGCGGAGCAGGAGCCAGCCTTTGACTTCTTCGTCGTCGAAGGCAACACGGACGCCCTCGTAGTTCGGGCTCACGATGTGGAAGCGCGGGTCTGCCTTGCAATACGCGTCAAAGTCTGCCAGGACCTGCTGTCCGTAGGACTTGAAGTCCTCTGCGGCGATGGTGTAGCGGACTTCAGCTGCTTCCGCAGGCTGGCCGAGCTTTTCGATCAGGGACTCGATCTTCTTTCCTTCCTTCAGGAGCTGGGCCATGCGGCAGATGATCTTTGTGGCGATGTAGGCGCCGTCGTCGGAGAAATGATTCTCTTTGAACGCGCCGTGGCCGGAGGTCTCGATCGCCAGTTCGCAGACTTCGCCGGCGGCGTTCAGCTCCACGCCCTTGTCGATGACGTTCTTGTAGCCTCTCTTGAAGCGGAGGTGCTTTAAGCCGAGGTCCGCGGTGAGGAACTGCGCCAGCTCGTCCGAAGTGACAGAGTCCGTCACGATGGTGGAACCGGGTGCTTTTTCACAGATGATCGCGGCGAGCAGGGCGATCAGGGTATTGCGGTTCACCTCGGTACCGTCCGCGAAGACCACCGCGCCGCGGTCGCCGTCGCAGTCGAAGATCACGCCGAGGTCCGCATTTGCGTCCAAGGTTGCCTGCCGGGCGGCCTCCATGGCTTCACCGTTCTCCGGGTTCGGGACGTGGTTCGGGAAGGTGCCGTCCGGATCCAGGAAGACGCTGCCGGAAATATCCGCGCCCAGAGGCTCCAAAATCTCTGTCGCGAAGAAACCGGAGGCGCCGTTGCCCGCGTCCTCTACGATGTGGAGACCCTTAAGGGGATGATCGTAGTCCGCTGCTTCCACTTCTCTGCGGATAAAGGCCTTCATGTGGTCGCAGTAGACCTTTTTCATATCAAAGGGCTGAGCAGCGATGGGGCCGGCGGGAAGACGGTCCGCGCTGAGAAGGTTATCCGTGTCCTCATCGCCGTATTCCTCGGCAAGCTCCGTCGCGTGCGCCAGGATCCCTGTAAGGTCCTTCTTTGCCAGGGCGCCTTCTTTGGTGAAAAACTTCATGCCGTTCCGGTTGAAGGGCAGGTGGCTGGCGGTGATCATCACAGAACCGTCAAAATTGCTGGCGGGCAGGACCGTGGACTGGAACATGGCCGGGGTGGTGATCAGGCCACAGTCAAAGCCCTGGGCTTCGGAAAGCCCGAACAGGCAGGCGTTCTTTATGATCTCCGCGGTGATGCGGCTGTCGTGGCCCACACCCACCCGGAGGTCCTTTTTCTCAGAACCGGTCTTCTCCGCAAGGTAATCCGCGAAAGCGCGGGCGATGAACTTGACCAGCGGGGCGGAGAGGGTCTTGGGTTCCGTGTCGATGGCAATGGCAGCGCCTCGCACGTCATTTCCGTTCTGCACCCTTGTAAAAAGCTTTTCAAACTTATATTCACCCATAGCAGTAAGTCCTTTCTCTAAAACCGCGGCCGGCTTTTCTGGAGCCGGCCGCAATGGTGCAAGTATGATCAGTGAGATCTGGTTAATCAGAAGGTGGTGAGGGCGTCATTCGCCTTGCTGTTGACGGCATCCTTTGCCTTTGCGGCAATGTTGTCAGCGCTGAGGCCGAAAGCCTTTAACAGAGCGACTGCGGGGCCGGAGTGGCCGAACTCGTCGTTCACGCCGATGCGGATGACTTTTGCCGGGTAGTTCTCTGCCAGGCAGGAGGAGACTGCTTCGCCAAGTCCGCCGATGATGCTGTGCTCTTCCACGGTGATCACGACGCCGCAGCGCTTCGCCGCGTCGATGACAGCTTCCTTGTCCAGAGGCTTAATGGTGTGCATGTTGATGACGTGGGCGGAGATGCCTTCCGCAGCCAGAGTCTCTGCTGCTTCCATGGCCTCCGGCACCAGGATGCCGTTGGCGATGATGGCCACATCGGTGCCCTCGCGGATCACTTCAGCCTTGCCGATCTTGAAGTCATAGTCTTCTGCGTGGAACACCGGGGTCGCCAGACGGCAGAAGCGCATGTAGCACGGCCCTTCCATTTCCGCAGCGGCCTTGACCATCTTCCGGGCCTCTACGTCGTCGGAGGGGCTCATGACGGTCATGCCGGGGATGGAGCGCATGGTGGCGAAGTCTTCGCAGCACTGGTGGCTCGCGCCGTCCTCACCGACGGAGATGCCGCCGTGGGTGGCGCCGATCTTCACGTTCAGATGCGGATAGCCGATGGTGTTGCGGACCTGCTCAAAGGCACGTCCCGCTGCGAACATGGCAAAGGTGGATGCATAGGGGATCAGTCCCAGGGAAGCCAGTCCGGCGGAGACGCACATCAGGTTCGCTTCGGCGATGCCGCAGTTGAAGAAACGGTCCGGATATGCTTTCTGGAAGATCTGGGTCTTGGTAGCATTCGACAGGTCAGCGTCCAGGACGACTACCTTCGGGTTCAGCTCAGCCAGTTCCTTCAGGGCGTTTCCGTAGCTTTCACGGGTCGCAATTTTTTTCACGTCTGCCATGGTCACACCTCCTCAATCGCCTTGCGGGCGGCTTCCAGTTCGTTCATGCCCTGCTCGTATTCTGCGTCGTTCGGCGCCTTGCCGTGCCAGCCGACCTGGCCTTCCATGTAGGAAACGCCCTGGCCCTTCAGGGTCTTCATCAGGATGGCGGTGGGCTTTCCGGAACCGATATTCTTATGGAAGAAATCAAAAGCTTTCTCCAGGTCGTCGAAATCGCCGCCGTTGACGGTGATCACTTCGAAGCCGAAGGCTTTGAACTTCTCGTCCACCGGGGCACTGTTCATGACCTTCTCGGTGGGTCCGTCGATCTGCAGTCCGTTCAGGTCCACGATGGCGCACAGATTGTCCAGTTTATAGTGGGCAGCGAACATAGCTGCTTCCCAGATCTGGCCTTCCTCGATCTCGCCGTCGCCCATCAGAGCATAGACGCGGAAATCTTTTCCAAGGTACTTCGCGCCCTTTGCCATGCCGGCAGCCGCGGAAAGTCCCTGGCCCAGGGAACCGGTGGACATATCGACGCCGGGAACCAGGTTCATGTTCGGGTGGCCCTGGAGATAGGAGTCAATGTGACGGAAGGTGGGAAGGTCCTCCACCGGGAAGAAGCCCCGGTGCGCCAGAGCGGCGTAGAGACCGGGCGCGTTGTGGCCCTTGGAGAGCACGAAGCGGTCGCGGTCTTCCTTCTTCGGATCCTTCGGATCGATGTTCATCTCGACGTTGTAGAGGTACGTGAAAACATCCGCCGCGGAAAGGCTGCCGCCCGGATGTCCGGCCTTGGCGCCGTGGGTCGCGGTCAGGATGCCTTCACGGACATCAATTGCCTTCAGTTTCAATTCTTTCCTTAATTCGTCTGTCATAGCATCACCTCCATAGATGGGATATACTATCAGCTTACTATATTAATGAGGCCTGGTAAACAGGAAGTTGCTTTCGGATCAGTTTCGTTTCAGTGCGCTCCGCCCTGGCCGTAGTAAGCGTTGGGGCCGTGCTTTCTCATGAAGTGCTTGTCCAGGATGCAGGCCGGAGCCGGGCCGACCTTCGGGTTGATGGACTCGGTGAACATGGCCATCTTCGAGACCTCCTCCAGGACCACCGCGTGGTAGACTGCCTGGGCGGCGTCCTTTCCGAAGGTGAAGGGACCGTGGTTCCTGCAGACCACTGCCGGCACATGGATCGGGTTCAGCTGCCTCTCGGCGAAGGTCTCCACGATCACGTTTCCGGTGTTGGTCTCATAGTCCTCGTCGATCTCCTCTGCGGTCAGGCTTCTGGCGCAGGGGATGGGGCCGTAGAAATAGTCCGCATGGGTGGTGCCGTAGGCGGGAATGTCGCGGCCTGCCTGGGCCCATGCCACTGCGTGGGGGCTGTGGGTGTGGACGATGCCGCCGACCTCAGGCCATGCCTTGTAGAGGATCAGGTGGGTCTTGGTGTCAGAGGAGGGGTTCATGTCGCCTTCCACCTTCTTGCCGTCCAGGTCCATGACAACCAGATCTTCCGGCTTCAGCTCATCGTATTCCACGCCGGAGGGCTTGATGACAAAGAGACCCTTCTCGCGGTCAATGCCGCTGACATTGCCCCAGGTGTAGGTCACCAGGTTCCGCTTCGGCAGTTCCATGTTGGCGATGTATACCTTTTGTTTCAGTTCTTCAAGCATATGCAGCCTCCTTTGTGCATGATACGCCGGCGCCCGGTCTCCCGGGCAGTCAGCGGTATATTACTCGGTGATGGTGTACAGTGCGGCCTCGTCGATCTCGCGGTTCGTGGCGACGATGCAGTCCTTTCCTTCGCTGTTCACAAAGTGCATCGCGTTGGCGCAGCCGGTGTTCTTGTCGATGTATTCGACCTTGTAGTCACCTGCCTCCGCGTCCCAGGTGATGGCGATGGTGTCCTTGGTGCCCTGTCTCCAGCCGACGATCCAGGTGGGCTTCCCGAGGAGCTCGCAGGCCCAGGTGGCGTGCAGGAACTTGGTGTCCGCTTCCGGAGCGGAGAACTTCCACTGCGGGATATAATATCCGAACTCATTCAGATGCCAGATGGTGAGGGAGCTGCCGTGGAAGTCGCTGATGACACCCAGTTCCGGCTTTCCGTCGCCGTCCAGGTCGGTGAGGACGGAATCGCTGGTGGGAATATCCAGGACGCAGGTCACGGTCCAGTCTCCTCCTCTGACCATGGGGGGATCAAAGATGAAGCTTCCCTGCTCGCAGCCTACCAGGGCAGCGTCGTGGCCGCCGTGCTGGAACTTGGAGAAACCGTGGTTCCTGAGCATGCCGTCCTTGATGAGCTTCAGCTCCAGCGGATTGTCTTCGCCCAGCGTGGAAAGATCCTTCGGAAGCTCCGCACCGAAGCAGGCGCCCGGGAATCTCCAGTCATTTTTGTACTCATGGCCGGTCTTCAGGCAGCAGACGATGATGTAGTTCACGCCGCCGCGGTTCAGGATGCCGAAACGGTGGACGAAGGGGGCGTAGCAGATGGTCTTTCTCTCCCAGACTCCCTTTTCCTTCCGGGTCACGAGGACGATGCGGGCGCCGGCGGAATTGTTGGGGGAGAAGAACTCGTGGGTGGAGAGGAACTGGCCGTCGGTGCCGGAAACGGGAGTCATGGTCATGATGCCGCCGGGCTCGGTCCAGACGGTCTCAAGGTTCGTGCCGTCCTCCGCGAAAAGATAGCAGGGATCGGCTTTCTCCGCCGCCACCAGGAAGCAGGGCTTTCCTTCCACGGTGATGTTGGTGATGGCATAACATTTGTTCAGGTTGCTGATGACTTTCTTTTCAACTTTCATTAGTCAGGCCTCCATAGAAGTTGGAACTGTCAGGCGTTTGCGTATTTGTCGATGACTGCGCTCATGCTGCGGTTCGCGAACTTGATGTCATCTTTCCAGTTGTCCTGTCCCACATACCACATCTCAGTGACGAAGCGGCGGATGCCAAGATCCCACGCTTTCTCCACCACTGCGTCGAAATCCACGTGGCCGGTGAGGAAGGGGATCTCGCGGAACTTGCCCGGGACGGTCTCCTTCAGGTGCAGGGCGAAGATATGGCCGCGGCCGGTCTCCAGGTCGTCCGTGACCTTGGTGCCGTACTCCAGGCTGGCGTTGGTGAGGTTGCCGGAATCCGGATAGACGCCGAGCCAGGGGCTGTTGATCTTGTTCACGTAGTACATGGATTTTTCCGTGGTGTTCATGAAGGGAGTCTCCATGGTCTCGAAGCCGAGGACGATGCCTCTGTCTGCCGCCATGGCGGTGGCTTTCGCCAGGTTCTCTTCGAACAGCTTTTTGGTCTCTTCTGTCCCTTCTTTGTAGTACACGTCGTACCCTGCCAGCTGGATGATGCGGACTCCCAGGTCGTCTGCCAGGATCACTGCCTTTTCCATGATCTCAAGGCTGCGGGCGCGGACTGCCGGATCGGGATCCCCTAAGGGATATTTCCGGTGCCCGGAGAGGCACATGCTGCGGATCGGCAGGCCGACTTCCTTCATGGTTTCCACCAGCTGAAGGCGTTCTTCGGCGCTCCAGTCCAGACGGGAGAGCTTGGCATCGGTCTCGTCGATGCTGATCTCCAGAAAATCATACCCGCATTCTTTGGCGCAGAGGAGCTTGTCCTTGAAGGAGAAGTCGCCCGGAATCGCCTTTTCGTAAAGTCCGATCGCGTATGGTTTCATAACAGAATGGCTTCCTTTCTTTAAAGAAAAATGGTGCTGACAATATGTGCGGAATACGGAAAACAGAAAAAGAAGAATAGCTGTCTACTATTATAATGTATACAACAGGCCTTCGCAAGAAAGATGCGTTCTTTTTTATGTTCGATTTTGAAAAACGAGCATAAAAATCATCGTGAAAAATCAACAAAAAGGAACATTAACTTTTGTGTAAAACGTATAAAAAATCATTAATTTGAAAAACAAACATTTAAACGAACGTATACGCATTGAGAAACATAAAAAAAAGCTTTAGAATGGGGTCAGAATCCGGAAGCGGAGCCGGATCTGAAGCGGAAACACGGAAACGCAGCAGAAACAGAAACGTAACAGCGATATCTAAAAAAGGAGGATTTTATGAGCAAGATTTCCGAGATGACCAGAGAAAGCTGGATCAAGGCAACTTTCCCGGAGTGGGGAACCTGGCTGGTGGAAGACATCGAGAATGAAGTCGTTCCTGAGGGACAGGTAGCCATGTGGTGGCTCGGCTGCACCGGCATCTGGTTCAAGACCCCGGGCGGCGCCAACATCACCATCGATCTGTGGTGCGGAAACGGCAAGCGGACCCACGGCAACGGCAAGATGGCAGTCGGACACCAGATGGCCAATATGTGCGGCGGCCGTGCTATGCAGCCGAACCTGAGAAACGTTCCCTTCGTTATTGATCCCTTCGCTTTCAAGCAGGTGGACGCCGTTCTGGCGACCCATTATCACCAGGATCACATGAGCGCAGAGTGGGCTGCCCACGTCATCAACAGCGGCATGACCACCACCGACGAGAACGGAAAAGAGATCCCGGTTCCCTTCATCGGACCGAAGAAGTCCGCTGAGACCTGGATCAAGTGGGGCGTTCCGGAGGAGCGCATCCAGGTCGTGAAGCCGGGCGATGTCATCAAGATCAAGGACATCGAGATCGTCTGCCTTGACAGCTTCGACAGGACCTGTATCGTAACCACCGATTCCACAGGACCCGACAGAGAAGAACTCACCGGCAAGTGCCCGGACGACATGGACGAGAAGGCAGTCAACTACCTGCTGAAGACCCCGGGCGGCAACATCTACCACTCCGGCGATTCTCACTTCTCCATCTACTTCGCGAAGCACGGCAAGGACTACGATATCGACGTGGCCTTCGGTTCCTTCGGCGAGAACCCCATCGGCATGCAGGATAAGATGACCAGCATCGACGTGCTCCGCATGGCTGAGAACCTTCGCTGCAAGGTCGTCGTCCCGATCCACTGGGATGTTTGGACCAACTTCCAGGCAGACTGCGAAGAGATCAAGGTCCTCTATGACTTCAAGAAGGACCGCAACGAGTACAAGTTCCACCCGTTCTTCTGGCAGGTGGGCGGCAAGTATGTGTATCCGCAGGACAAGGATAAGATCTACTATCACCACAGAAGAGGCTTTGAGGACTGCTTCGAGGCTCCGCAGAACATTCCGTTCCGTTCCTGCCTGTGATCCGGACGGACCTGGTCAGACATAAACAGGAGTTTACAGAGGAGAAAACATGAGCGTATTAAAAGATATCGTTGAGAAAAAGCACTACCGCTTCATCGACGGCGAAGGCGTGACCTGGCAGGAGGGCGTCCGTTTAAGCGCGGAGAGCCTGGTGGCTGACGGCACCGTGTCCCCGGACTACTACAAGCAGATCATCGCCTGCATCGAGAAGTACGGCCCCTATGTTGTGTTCGACCACAACATTGCGATGCCCCACACCACGGAGAACGCGGAGGGCGCGTTCAAGACCGGCGTCGGCTTCATGGTCTGCGAGAAGATGATCGACTTCGGCAAGGACGAGGACGGCGAGCAGAAGGAAGCGAACCTGTTCTTCACCCTTTCCGCCGCCAACGCGGAGGAGCACATGAACAATATTTCCCAGCTCTCCGACATTTTCATGAACGACGAGCTGATCGATGCCCTGGCGGCTGCGAGAACGCCTGAGGACATCCTGGCCGCTGACGAGAAGTACAACACGGAAGAGGCCTGACGGTACACTTATGACCGGTGTGCTGTATATGTTAACAAATGTGCGTGATGCGCACATGGATTTTTAAAGGGGGATTTTTATGAACGTTTTATTTGGTATCTGGTCATTCTTCGCAACTTACGTGCTGCAGAAGGCTCCGTACATGGTCGGTTTCCTGACCCTGCTGGGCTACTGCCTGATGGGCAAGAAGTGGTATGACACTCTGGCAGGAACCCTGAAAGCCATCATCGGTATGCTGATCCTGAACGCAGGTTCCGGCGGACTGACCAGCACCTTCCGTCCGATCCTTGCAGGACTGAAGGACCGCTTCAACCTGACCGCATGCGTCATCGACCCGTACTACGGCCAGAACGCTGTTACCGCAGGCGTTGAGGAAGTCTTCGGAAAAGGCTTCTCCCAGGCAATGACCCTGCTGCTCATCGCCTTCATCGTCAACATTCTGCTGGTCCGCTTCAACAAGATCACGAAGTGCCGCACCCTGTTCACCACCGGTCACGTCCAGGTGCAGCAGGCTGCCACCGCTTACTGGCTCATCATGTTCGCTCTGCCGCAGCTGCTTGACAACAGCGTGGCTCTGATGGTCGTCATGGCTGTCATCCTGGGCGCTTACTGGGCAGTCGGCTCCAACCTGACCGTCAAGCCCATGCAGGAGCTCTCCGACGGCGCAGGCTTCGCCATCGCCCACCAGCAGATGTTCGGTATCCGCCTCGGCTACTTCCTTGCTGACAAGATCTTCGGCACCAACGGCGGTAAGAGAAAGAAAGAGATCCACAAGGTCGGCGAGATGGAAATGCCCGGTTTCTTCTCCGTCTTCAACGAGAACATGGTATGTACCGCGATCCTGATGACCGCTTTCTTCGGCGTCATCATGGCGATCATCGGCAAGCCCTTCTTCGTCGAGCACGGCTCCACCAAGGACACCGAGAACTTCGTGTTCTACTGCTTCAATACGTCCCTGAACTTCGCAGTCTACCTTGCGATCCTGCAGCTGGGCGTCCGTACCTTCGTCACCGAGCTGACCGCTTCCTTCCAGGGTATCGCTGACAAGCTTCTTCCGTCCTCCATCCCGGGCGTGGACTGCGCAGTCTGCTTCGGTTTCGGTGATTCCAACGCAGTTACCTTCGGCTTCCTGGCTGGTCTTGTCGGACAGCTGGTCGCCATCATCACCCTGATCGTCGTCGGATCCCCGACCATCATCATCTGCGGATTCGTTCCGGTCTTCTTCGACAACGCGACCATCGGCCTTGTTGCCAATGAAAAGGGCGGCCTGCCGGCCTGCCTGGTCATTCCGTTCATCTCCGGTCTGATCCAGGTCTTCGGTGCTGCTTTCATCGCCGGCTGGGTCGGTCTTGCGAACTACGGCGGCTACCTCGGCATGTTCGACTGGGATACCGTGTGGCCGGCATTCACCGTCGTGATGCGCTTCCTGGGCTACGCCGGTGTGGCTATCGTCGTGGTGGTCCTGCTTGCTATCCCGCAGATCGAGTACAAGATGGATCCGGAAGGCTACTTCCTGATCACCGAGGACTACGAAGCTTACAAGGAGAAGAAAGGAATCACGACCGAAGAGGAGTGATCCACTTTCCGCAGGAATCACAGTTTTTTAACAGATTGAGAACGCAACTTGTGTTATACTGACTGTACAGAAGTGAAGTCCGGACCGTTGATGGCGGATTTCCGCAGACGTACGAAAGGAGAACTACGACATGGCAAAACTGGATGGAAAGAAACTGCTTGCATGCTGCGCTAACGGCGCAGGATCTTCTCTGATGATGGAGAACGCGATCAAGAAGGTCATGACCAGGAACGGGATCAAGCCGGCTGAGCTGAGACACTGCCCGGTCTCTGAAGGCAAGACTGCTGCCCGCAACTACGACGTGGTGTTCTGCGCGAAGACCTTCGTCAAGACCTTTGAAGGCTGCGAGGCGAACGGAACTGTCCTGATCCCGCTGAAGAACGTTATGTCCGACAAGGAGATCGAGGCTTCCCTGAAAGCTGCCGGCCTTCTGGACTAAGGACAGCAGGCGAGTTTTGAACTGACTGGAAAGGCCCGGCTGAGAGCCGGGCCTTTCATTGAGAGGTTTTACATGAAGAACAATCGTGAAGCAGTTCTGGGAAGACAGCTGCATATCCTGCAGATGGTGCGGGAAAAGGGAGAGGTGCGGACGGAAGACATGGCGGAGATGTTCAACACCTCCCTGATGACGATCCGCCGGGATTTCCAGACGCTGGAAAGCCAGAAACTGATCTACCGGACCCACGGGGGCGCGTGTTCCCTGGATTACGCCGGAAAGACAGGTTCTGACTCTTACAACATGAATTATTACAGGGACTGCATCTCCGAGTACGCGGCCAGGTATCTTTCCGACGGCGACCGGATCTTCATCAACGGCAGCCGGACGGCCCTGAACATGCTGAAGTATGTCGGGAACCGGAGGATCTTCGTTTATACGAACAATGGCTGGGCCGTCGGAGAGTCCTATCCGGACGGCGTCTCGGTCCGGTTTACCGGAGGAGAGCTGCGCAGCAGGATCATGACCGGGGAGCTGGCCATGCGGAACCTGCTGGAGATGGAGGCGACGAAAGCTTTCATCGGATGCGCCGCGGTCTACGAAGACGGAGAGTTCCGTTATGACATCCCTACAGAGATCGGCATCAATGAGGCGATGTTCTCCAGGACGAAAAAAGACATTTATGTGCTGGCGGACCACACCAAGATCCGGGGAAAAGAGAGCGATGACTCGCAGCGCTACGGCAGCTGTATGTACGACTATCCGATCACTCTGGTCACGGACAGCGAGGCGGATCCTGACGCTGTTAAAAAGCTGATCCGGTCGGGGCTCAAAGTGGTCCAGGTTCCGGTGTAATAGGTTTCAAGGGGGTTTTTATGAGTGACTGGTCACAGCTTTTGCTGTATATCCCGGGAATCATCATTTTTCTTGTGGGTTCGGGGCAGACCCGGACCTGGCTCCGGAGCCTGGGACCGGGCGGAGCCATGTCCGGAACGGTCCTGAAAACGGAACATGTGGTGAAAAAGGATTCGAAGGGACGCGAGATCTTCGATTACTACAACACCACGGTCGAATACCGGGACCAGAAGGGTCATGTGAACCGGAACACGATGAAGGCCCCCGTGGAATATGCAGAAGGGCAGCAGCTCATCGTGACAAAGGGCGCGGACGGAAACCTTGCCTACGCGGAAGCGAAGGGAGAGAACCTTTTCCATCCGCTGGCGATGATGATCGGAGGAGCCCTGCTGATCCTGCTTGCCCTGGAACAGAACCGGGGACATGAGGTGCGGGCCATGGCCTGCCTTGCGGCAGTGCTGGCCGGCGCCGGCATCAGCCTCGTCTGGAAATGGCATGATTACCGGAGGAGAAGACTTCAGGAACTGCCCGCCGTCATCACCGGACTCTATAGCAGGCAGATCTCGAAGGAGTCTAAGATCGTCAAGGGGGCGCGCTACACCTACTACCCGGTGGTGCGCTACACCCTGAACGGAAAAGAGTCCGTGCGGCGCTGCACTGTGAACTCCGAGCGGGAGAAGAGCTTCAAAGTGGGCGATACCATCACCCTCTACCATGACCCGGAGACCGGGGAAGTCCTGGAAAAGAACGCCCGGCTCTGGATGCTTATCGCCGGAGTCGTGCTGGCGGGAGCCGGCATCCTCGCCGGAGCGTCGATCCTCAGCGTGCTGTGAGGAAAGAGAGCTCCGCAGACTGTGAAGATGTGAAAGTTATTTGGAAAAGAAACGAAAAATTGCTCTGTGCTTTCAGCCTGACATTGAAAGCACAGGGCGTTTTTTTATGCTTCTTTGCGATAACAGGACAGATTATCCTTATTGTTAAGGAATAATTATGGTATACTGATGCTATATGTTCAGAACGATCAGCAGTGTCTTAACATATCAACCAATTCATGTTTCAGAGAGGAGGTCATCTATGGAACTACAGATTCAAAACCTTGTTTCCTCTATCCGCAAGGAGGGGATCGAGGCGGCGAATAAGGAAGCGGATGCTATTATCGCGGACGCGAAGAAAAAGGCGGAGTCGATCGTGAGCGACGCCAGGTCTGAAGCGCAGCAGCAGAAGGACACGGCAGAGAAGGAGATCAATATCCTCAGGGAAAGCGCCGCAGTCAGCGCCGAGCAGGCAAAGCGCGACGCAGTGCTGGCTTTCAAAACGGAGATCCAGAACGAGTTTGAGAAGATCCTTGCTGCGGACATCAGGAAAGAGCTTTCAGGCGAAGGCCTGGGCAAGCTGATCCGCGCCGCCCTCGCAGGAGAGGACATCTCTAAATACGCGGCGGAAGTTTCGGAGGTCAGCGATGCTTTGAAAGCGGAGCTCGCAGGGGAGATCCGGAACGGACTGGAGATCAGGCCGACAAAGAATGTGCAGCAGGGTTTCCGGCTTGCCGCAAAAGACGGTTCAGGCTATTTCGACTGCTCAGACGAAGGGATCATGGAGATGCTCCGTCCGTACTTCAGAAATCTGGACTTCCAGTAAAGGAGGTGCCGAGTGGCGTCGTATTATTATCTGATCGCAAGCCTGCCTGAGCTCAGGGCGGACGGGGATATGCCGATCACCTACGGCGAATTCCTGAAATGCTGCAAGTCCAATGTGAGTGAGCGGGACTATGAACTGCTGGAGAACCTTACGCTCTCCTCCAAGGAAGGCCCGCTGGTGGAAGAATGGGCAAAGTTCTACGGAATGCTGACCAAGGAACTGGGTTATCAGAGAAGCCTGAATCTCGGCAGGAGCTACTCATCCACGTTCGACAAGGACGGGTTCATTTCCCAGGTCGTGGCCTCCGCGCTCTCGGCCAAAAATCCGCTGGAGGCGGAAAGGATCCTTCTCGAGTACGAGTTTGAGAATCTTGACTCGCTGGTCGGACTGCACATGTTCGACGACTATGTGCTGTTCGGGTATGCGATCAAACTGAAATTGCTGGAACGGCTTTCCTGCTTTGAGAAGGAGAAGGGAAAGGCGGAATTCAAGGCACTTTTTGACGGGATACAGCAAAGTGTTTACAGTATGTGAGAGCGCGAAGCGCGGAACAATCCGGAAACTGATTTCCGGTGAGTAAAATCATTCTGCAAAGGAAACATTATATGAAAACAGAGACAGGATATGTGACTGGAGTCAACGGCAACCTGATCAAAGTTGACTTCGATGGCTCCGTCCGTAAGAATGAAGTCGGTTATATCCTCGTTGATGATAAGCGCCTTAAGGGAGAGGTGATCCGTATCAGCAACGGGGTGGTAAGCATGCAGATCTACGAGATGACGAACGGCATCAAAGTCGGTGACCCGGTGGAATTCACCGGTGAGCTGATGAGCGTGGATCTGGGACCCGGTCTTTTGACGCAGGTCTATGACGGTCTGCAGAACCCGCTGCCCAAGCTGGCGGAACAGTGCGGCTTTTTCCTGGAAAGAGGCGTCTATCTGGACGCGATCCCGGACCGCGAATGGGAATTCACCCCGAAGGTCCAGGCGGGAGATGCGGTGAAGGCAGGCAGCACCATCGGCACTGTTCCGGAAGGTCTGTTCACTCACCGCATCATGGTGCCCTTCACCCTGAAGGGAACGGACTGGAAGGTAAAGTCCATCAACGGCCCGGGTTCCTATAATGCCCGGTCCACCGTCTGCACTATTGAAAACAGCAAGGGCGAGGAGAAGGAACTCTCCATGGTATTTTCCCAGCCGATCAAACAGCCGGTGAAATGCTACGCTGAGAGACTCCGCCCCACCGAGCCCCTGGTCACCAAGATCCGCTGTATCGATTCGTTCCTGCCGGTCGCCAAGGGCGGCACCTTCTGCACGCCCGGACCCTTCGGCGCAGGAAAAACAGTCCTTCAGCACATGCAGGCCAAGAACTCTGACGTGGACATCGTGATCGTGGCGGCCTGCGGAGAGCGAGCCGGTGAGGTCGTGGAAGTCCTGAAGGAGTTCCCGGAACTGATCGACCCGAAGACAGGCCGGTCCCTGATGGAAAGAACCATCATCATCTGCAATACTTCCTCCATGCCGGTGGCCGCCCGTGAAGCTTCCTGCTACACCGCCGTTACCTTGGCAGAATACTACAGACAGATGGGCCTGGACGTCCTGCTGCTGGCAGATTCCACGAGCCGCTGGGCCCAGGCAATGCGTGAGATGTCCGGACGTCTGGAGGAGATCCCGGGCGAAGAAGCGTTCCCGGCCTATCTTGAGTCCACCATCGCCGCGTTCTACGAGAGAGCCGGCAAGGTCCGCCTTGAGGACGGGACGATCGCGTCCATCACCATCGGCGGAACCGTATCTCCCGCAGGCGGTAACTTTGAAGAGCCCGTGACCCAGGCGACGCTGAAGGTCGTCGGTGCTTTCCACGGCCTTGCCCGTGAGCGCTCGGATGCCCGTAAGTATCCCGCGATCCACCCGGTGGAATCCTGGTCCAAGTACAAGGGCGTGGTCGACATGGACCGCATGAACGAAGCCCGCGGCATTCTCATCCGCAGCACGGAAGTGAACCAGATGATGAAGGTGGTCGGCGAGGAAGGAACTTCCAACGAGGACTATATCATTTATCAGAAGGGAGAGCTTCTCGACGCGGTCTATCTGCAGCAGAACTCTTTCGACGCGATCGACGCGGCCTGCATACCCGAGAGACAGCGCAGGGAGTTCGACAGGCTCTATGACGCAATGATGAAGACCTATGACATAGAAGACAAGAAAGATATCCGCGCGTTCTTCAACCAGCTCAGACAGGAGTTCCTCGACTGGCACGGAATCGAGTTCGAGACACCGGAGTATGAGGAATGGGAAAAGAAGATCACGGATTACTATATGTCAAAGGCGATTGACTAGGAGGCTCCGGCAATATGCAGAAAGTGTATACAAAAATCGATTCAATCGTCGGTAACGTTGTTACCGTGCGCGCATCGGGCGTCAGGAACGGCGACCTTGCGCTGGTCGGCGACAGCTACGCGAACGTGATCAAGCTGGATGGGGAGACGGTCTCCCTCCAGGTGTTTTCCGGCGCGCAGGGTGTCAGCACGACTGATCCTGTCCGTTTCCTCGGCAGGCCGATGATGGTTTCCTTCTCCGAGCACCTGCTTGGCCGGGTGTTTGACGGAGCGGGCGTCCCGAGAGACAACGGGCCGGCCCTGACGGAGAACATGATCCCCATCGGCGGACCGTCCTTCAACCCGGCGAAACGTATCCTTCCCAATAAGATGATCCGTACCGGAATCCCGATGATCGACGTTTTCAACACACTGGTGGAAAGCCAGAAGCTGCCGATCTTCTCGATCTCCGGCGAGCCGTACAACCAGCTCCTGTCCAGGATCGCGCTGCAGGCAGAGGTCGATGTCATCATCCTCGGCGGCATGGGACTGAAATATGACGACTACATGGAATTCCGCGACACCCTGGAGAAGGGCGGCGCCATGAGCCATACCGTCATGTTCGTCCACACAGCGTCGGACCCCACTGTTGAATGCACTCTGGTGCCGGATATGTCGCTGGCGGTGGCGGAGCAGTTCGCGCTGGAAGGAAAGAGAGTGCTGGTTCTCCTGACGGACATGACGAACTTCGCCGATGCCCAGAAGGAAATGGCAATTACGATGGAGCAGGTTCCCTCCAACCGAGGTTATCCGGGCGATCTTTACAGCTGCCTCGCTTCCAGATACGAAAAGGCCGTGGATATTGAAGGCGCGGGCTCCATCACGATCCTGGGCGTCACGACCATGCCGGGCGATGACGTCACGCATCCGGTCCCGGACAATACAGGATATATCACCGAGGGACAGTACTACCTCAAGGGCGGCCACATCGAGCCCTTCGGTTCCCTCTCCCGTCTGAAGCAGAACGTCAACGGAAAGACCAGAGACGACCACAGAGCGCTGATGGACGGCATGATCCGCCTGTATGCCCAGTACAAGGGAAGTCTTGAGAAGAAGTCCATGGGCTTTACGATGACGGAGTGGGACGACAAGCTCCTGAAGTACGGCGAGCTGTTCGAGACGAAGATGATGGACCTCGGCGTGAATATTCCGCTGGAAGCCGCCCTCGATCTCGGATGGACCATTCTCGCTGAGTGCTTCGCGCCCAATGAGACCGGTCTTAAGACGAGTCTCCTCAAAGAGAGATGGCCGGATAAAGATGCCTTGAATTAAAAAGGAGCGTGTCCATGGCTATCAAACTTACAAAGAATGAACTGAAGAAGCAGAAGGACAACCTGAAGCAGTTCGAGCGCTATCTGCCGACCCTGCAGCTGAAAAAGCAGCAGCTGCAGACCGTCATCATGAAGATCCGCGCCGAGCTCGCCGACAAGGAAGCCGAACGCCTTCGGATGATTGGTGATTTGGACGATTGGGTAGCTGTATTCGCGGAAAATGAGATCTTCGACGAGGACTTGAAGCTCGACAAAGTAGTGCAGCCGGAAAAGGTGATCACCCGGGAGGACAATATCGCGGGAGTCAGGATCCCTGCCTTTGAGGAGCTGACCTTCAAGGAGATCAATTATAATGTGGATGACTACCCCCTGTGGGTCGACACCGCTGTTTTTAAGCTTCGTGAGATTGCCAGACTGGACGCTGTCGTATCGACACTCCGGAAACAGACAGAGCTTCTGGATGCCGAACTCCGGACGACTTCCCAGAGAGTGAATCTCTTTGAGAAGGTCAAGATACCTGAAGCAAAGGAGAATATCCGCGTGATCCAGGTGTTTATCGGAGACCAGATGACGGCGGCGGTCGTCCGCGGCAAGATCTCGAAGAAGAAATTGGTGGAGGTATAACGATGATAGAGAAAATGAAAATGGTCCACATCGTTACCTCAGCCTCCAGGAAAGATGAGATGCTGAAAGGCCTGAGAGAGGCCGGCATCGTGCATCTGAAAGAGAAACAGAATCCGGACCGCGGCTTAAGCGAACAGTTCCAGACGCTTTCCAGGACGGTCAATACACTGAAAGAGTATGCCGATCCAAAAGCGAAAGGGACCGCGAAGGTCCTGACCGGAAGCGAATTTGATGAAATGTACAGCGGCGTGCTGGAGGCGGTGGAAAAGAAAGCCGCTCTCACACAGCAGATCGGCGCCGCCAATACAGAGATCGACAGGATCGCGGCCTGGGGAGATTTTTCACCGGAGGAAGTAAAGAAGCTTCGGGAAAGCGGCTTTGATTTCCACTTCTACCGTATGGGAAGCAAAGAGTACCAGCAGGCAGCGGCCGACGAGAACATCCGCCTCATAAAGCTCTCTTCCGTCGACAAGATGGATACCGTGGCAGTTCTGGGGACGCTCCCGCCGGAGATCCCGGCCACCGAGTTCATGCTGCCGGAGCGCAGCCTCTCTGAGCTTCAGCAGCAGGTCGAGACCTGCAAAAAAGAGATCGCGGAGTGCGAGGAAAAGCTCAAGGCGGCCTCCGTCTATGAGAAAAGCTTCGACGAGCGGATGAAAAAGATCCGGAGCGAAATGGAGTATTCCTCCGCCGATCTGACCGCCCAGTCCGACGAGGATTTCATCTGGCTGACGGGTTATGTCCCGGAAGTGGATCTGGAACGGTTCCGGACGATGGCTGCAGAGAAAAGCTGCGCCTTTGCGGTGGATGATGTCGCTGACGATGATGAGCAGATACCGACAAAGCTCCGCTTCAACAAAGTGTCCGGGCTCATCAAGCCGGTCTTTGACATTCTCGGCATCCTGCCCGGATACCGGGAGCAGGATATCTCACTGTGGTTCTTCCTGTTCTTCACGCTGTTCTTCGCGATGATCATCGGAGACGGCGGCTACGGTGTGCTGATCCTCCTGGGAACGATCATTCTGAACGTGAAGCAGAAAAAGGTGACCAATGTTACGTTCCTCCTCTATGTTCTGTCGATCGCGACGATCATATGGGGAGCTCTCACCGGGACCTGGTTCGGTATGGAAAGCGTAATGAACATACCGTTCTTCAGGGCGATGGTATTCCCGAGCATCGCGACCTATCCGGAGTATTTCGGACTTACCGCTTCTGTGTCGCAGAACGCGATCATGAAGTTCTCCTTCTCGATCGGTGCGGTGCAGATGGCGCTCGGATCCATCCTGTCGGTCAAAAAGAAGATCCCGGAAAAGAACCTGTCCTGGGTCGCTGACATCGGCTGGACCATCGCGATCATCGCGATGTATCTGCTGTCGCTGAACCTGGTGATCCATGAGGACATCGACCTGAAGCCGGTGTTCATACTGATCGGCATCGCCTTCCTGCTGGTCGTCCTGTTCGGCGGAATGTCTCCGGACAAGACCTTCGGGCAGGGACTAAAATCGGGACTCGCGGATTCGTTCACGGTGTTCCTGAACACGATCAGCTGTTTCGGCAATGTTATGAGTTACATCAGACTTTTCGCAGTCGGTATGGCAGGCGTCGCGATCTCCCAGAGCTTTAACGGGATCGCCGCCGGCATGCACGGTCCCCTGGTGATCGTCGGGGCCCTGATCGTGATCATCGGCCATGCGCTTAACATTGTCATGTGCTTCCTGTCGGTCGTCGTTCACGGCGTACGTCTGAACGTGCTTGAGTTCTCCGGTCAGGTCGGACTTGAGTGGACAGGCATTCCTTATGACCCATTTAAAGAAACTGAATAAATGATTCAAGGGTCGAAAGTCTTCTCACATGGCAAGAAAAGCTTGCCAGTGGGAGAATGACTTAACCTTTACTTTATCAAAGAGGAGAAAGATTATGAATCTTGGATTTATCGGTATGGCCGCAGCTCTTGGTTTGTCCGCAGCTGGTTCAGCATTTGGCGCCGGTTTCGCCGGCATGTCTTCCGTCGGCGCGTGGAAAAAGTGCTATGCAGCAGGTAAGCCGGCTCCCTTCATCATGATCGCCTTCACCGGTGCTCCGCTGACACAGACGATCTACGGATTCCTTCTTATGAACTTTATCAGAAGCGCGAACTGTGATCCCGGCATGGCGCTGGGCTGCGGACTTTTCGGCGGCCTTGCCATCGGACTTTCTGCACTGTTCCAGGGCAAGATCGCGGCAGCGTCCGCGGACGCCCTCGGCGCGACCGGAAAAGGTACTGCGAACTACTTTATCGTCATCGGTATCGCGGAGACCGTCGCATTGTTCACACTGGTCTTCTGCCTGCTGCTCCTGAACAGCTGAACTTAAACAGCTGAGGACAGCAGCGGTTCTGAAAACAGAATTATTGACGGAAGGGCCGCCGTACTAGGTGATTAGTGCGGCGGCCTTTTTTTGTCAGCTTTTGCCGCGGGAAGACCTTATCCCGTCTGCCGGCAGCCGATGCGGCGAGCTCAAGTCATGCAAGCGGGACCTGAATCGCTCGTGACATACGAAAGTTCAAAATAATGATATTTCGTGTGTCATCAATCAAAGTCGAAGGGGGTATCCTGGGAGGTAATTGACTTTGGAGCTTTACAATGACATATACAATCAGTAAAAATTTCCGTTTCATATGTCAGGATTCGGGCAGGCAATGACTTTATAGAAAAATAAGATGGCTGTGACATACGAAAAGATTATTTTTTTGCGTTTCGTATATCAGAGAAACAGAATTCCTGTGAAATATACCCCAGGGGGGGTATATAGAAGAGGGACTGTTTAGCTGAGTATCAGTGTTTTTTGCTTTTTTAAAAGACACCGGCAGAGTGTATAATATATACAGACTGGAAAAAAGCGCCTGGCAGCAAAGCACACGAGGCGCGTAAGACTCGCAGGCGAGTCATGTTTTACAAGGAGGTTCAGAATGTCCGTAACAATTGAGACGATCAGGGAGGCGATGGGACGCATCGCGCCGTATATTGTCCGCACGCCGCTGCTCCGCATGCCCATGCTGGACGAGTTTCTGGGATGCAGGGTCTATGTGAAGGCGGAATGCATGCAGATCACCGGGGCGTTCAAGCTCCGCGGCGCCATGAACAAGCTCCTTTCCCTTTCCCGGGAGGAGCTGGACAAGGGTATTATCGCAGTCTCTTCCGGCAACCACGGCCGCGGCGTGGCGTACGGAGCAAAGATGCTGGGCGCGAAGGCGGTCATTGTGATCCCGCGCACGGCGCCGGCTCTAAAGGTAGAAAACATCCGGGCGCTGGGGGCGGAGATTGTGTTCTGCGACGCGGCGGAGCGCTTCGAGGTGGCGGAACGGATCAGGGCGGAACGGGGCATGACCATGGTCCTGCCCTTCAACGACGAGGCCATCATGGCGGGACAGGGCACGGCAGGAATCGAGATCGCGGAGCAGGCGCCGGAGCTTGACATGACGGTGGTGCCGGTAAGCGGCGGCGGCCTTTTGGGCGGCGTTTCCACAGCGATCAAGGCGATGGCTCCCGGGATGAAGGTGTTCGGGGCAGAGCCGGACGCACTTCCCCGCTACAGCGCAAGTCTCGCAGCCGGGCATCCCGTGAAGGTGGAGCGCCATACGTCCATCGCCGACGCCCTGGTGGCGGATACGCCCGGAAGCATCTGCTTCCCCCAGGTACGTGACCATGCGGACGGCGTGGTCCCGGTGAAGGACGAATATCTTCTGAAGGGCATGAAGATTCTTCTGACGGAGGGAAAGATCCTCGCTGAACCCGCTTCCTGCATCGGGCTGGGCGCGGTCCTGGAGGGAAAGCTCCCGGTGACGAAAGACATGAAGGTCTGCTTCCTTCTTTCCGGAGGCAGCGTCGGGCTAGAACAGCTGGATATCTTGAAGGAGGTAACAATATGAGCGCGAATCCGATTCCCCAGGGGAAGTACGTCCCGGCGGTGCGGTACGGAAACATCATTTTTACGGCGGGCATGACGCCCCGGGACAACGGAGTGCTGATCATGACGGGTAAAGTTCTGCGGGCGGAGGAGCCGGCAAAATACGCCGCAGCCGTCCGGCAGGCAGCGAAGAACGCCCTGACGGCAGCAAAAAACACGCTGAAGGAGGGGGAGCGCATTGAAAGGCTTCTTTCCTTCACCGTGTTCGTGAATGCGGAAGAGGGCTATACGGCCCACGCGAAGTTCGCGGACGCCGCCTCGGAATATTTCTGCGAGGAGCTGGGAGAAGGCGGCAGCGCCGCCAGAGCCTCCGTGGGAGTCGCCTCCCTGCCGGGAGACGCGCCCTGCGAAATACAGATCATCGCGGCAGCCTCCCCTGCACAAATCTTATAAAAAACTATCCAGGCCGGAGTCCGATCTCCGGCCTTGATTTATCTCAGTGGGAGAAGACCCCCGCTTCTTATTTATGCCTTCGCTTTTCCTGCCAGGTAGTCGATGAACTGCTGGGCCGCGCGGCCTGAATATCCGCCGTGCTCTATCTCCCAGCGCTTGGCAAGGATCTCCAGTTCCTTCGGATCGATCTGGATCTCGGGATGGCGCGCCGCCAGGGCGTGGACGATGTTCATGTACTCCTTTGGACCAGGACGGAAGAAGCCGATGGAGATACCGAAACGGTTCGCCAGGGAGAGCTTCTCCTGGACTGTGTCGCTGTGGTGGATATCGTCCGAGTCGAGGCTGGACTTGTCCTGGAAGGACTCCCGCACCAGGTGGCGGCGGTTCGAGGTGGCGTAAATCAGCACGTTCTCCGGCTTCGGCTCCAGGCCGCCCTCGATGATGGCCTTCAGATACTTGTACTCCAGCTCCGACTCCTCGAAGGAGAGGTCGTCCATGTAGATGATGAAGCGGTAGTTCCGGTTCTTGATCTCGTTGATAATTCGGGACAGATCCTTGAACTGGTGCTTGTAGATCTCGATCATCCGGAGTCCCCGGGCGTAGTACATGTTCAGGATCGCCTTGATACTGGTGGATTTACCGGTGCCGGCATCGCCGTACAGAAGGACGTTGTTCGCCTCTCGGCCCTCGATAAAGGCCTCGGTGTTCTCGATCAGCGCTTCCTTCTGCCACTCGCAGCCGATCAGGTCGTCCAGGGTCACGTTCGCGGTGTTGGTGATGGGGATCAGGAACTCCGTCCTCTGGTCCTGCTCCTGCTCCGTGCCGATGCGGAAAGCCTTGTTCAGGCCGAATTTCCCGACGCCGTACCTCGCATAGAAATCCGTCACCACCCGGTACATCTCCTCCACGTCTGCAGTCTTTTCGATGGCCTCGGAAAGTTCCTGCACCTTCTCGCTGACGTTCTTGTTGTAAATGTTCTCCTTCTTCGCCAGGGCCCGGAAATTCTGGATGACAGTGAAGCAGTTCAGCCCCAGGGCCTCCTCCAGACGGGAGAAGTCGTAATTGAAAAGATCCTTGAAGATCTTCAGATCGCTATTTACAAACTGATTCACGCTCCCTTCGCCCGCGCCGACCTTTTCGGACACCAGGGTGAAGGGAGTTTCTGTCATGGCCAGAAGAAAAGCAAGATAGTTATGCCACAGGTTCTTGTTGAAGCCGTACATGGTGGCCAGGTCCAGCAGCCGGTGGATCTCGTGCAGGATTTCGCTGCTCAGGGCCTCAGGTTTCTCCCCGCCCTCGTCAAAACGGCGGCAAATGCGGGAGAGGCGGTACAGGATCGAGTCCTCGCCGATGTTCGAGTAGATGATAAGTTTCGAAGTGAGATGATACATAATAGACCTCCGGATTCAGGAGAATTAGCGCAAACCTATTATAACAGTCACAGGTATTTTTTGATACGTTTAAGGATCTTTTTGAAGTCGATGCTGCATGTGCCTCCTGAGATCAGCACCGGGACGGTATCCTCAAAGGTGTACCGCTCCGGCAGCTCCTCGTGTTCCAGATCATAGACAAGTACTTTCAGATTTTTGGGGTCGATGATCCAGTATTCCCGGACCCCCGCAAAGCGGTACTTGTTCAGCTTGCGGAACATATCGTGGGTCCGGCTGGAGGGAGAAAGGATCTCGATGATGAAATCCGGCGCGCCGTTAAAGCGTCTTTTGTCATCGTCTTTCTGATTACAGACAATTAACAGATCCGGCTGTACCATGGTCCTGTTATCTTTATTCAGACACACGTCGAAGGGGGCGATAAACAACTCACAGTTCTCATGCTGTTCAAGACATGAATCAAACTGCACACCAAGCTGCAGAAGAATCACCTGATGTACTTTACCGGGGGAAGCCATATCATAAAATACCCCGTCGATCAATTCCACTCTGCGATCATCCGGAAGAGCGTAATAATCCTCAATGGTGTAGCCTCCTGTTGCCGGGTCAGCATTTGCAGACAATGCCTCCCGCACCATGACAGAGGGGCTTTGTGCAGAGTAGTTGGAGGCGCCTTGCGCGGACTTACCTGCCATGGATGTATTCGAAGCATTTTCCTTTGAAAGAACAGCCTCAAGTTTTTGAATCGTGTCCCTGCGGGGGGCTTTGGTGACCCCTGCAAATATTTTCTGCACAGTTGCGAGAGGCACCCCTGCCTGTGCCGAGATCATTTCGTTCGTCAGACCGAGTTCCCGTTTCTTTTCCTGCATTTCCCGGATCGTCATAAAACCTCCTAAACTGATATGTGTCAAAAGATTCTAAATGACATCTTAATAATACCATATTTGTTTATATAAAACCATAGTATTTCCATAATATTTCCATATGCGTATTTGCCGAGTCTCTCTGTTCCTTGTACTCCGGATGTGTTATAATCGCTTCTAATCAGGTTACATAATATGATAATGTCCAGCACCTCCGGAAATGTGTGTGAAATCTGGATGAAAAGCTTGCTTTTCAGGCAGATTTTGCACACATTTCGGAGGCGGCCAAGGCGCAAAGCGCCTCAGGACGCCGGCAATGAGGGTCGCGAAGCGACCCGAGTCTGGAGGTGCTGAATAGAAAACACAAAAGGGGTCCTTATGAGTGATTATGAGAAAGAGGTTACACTGCATGAACAGCAGGAGAGTGATTCAAACGCGGAAGGCGGAGAGGGCGGCAAAGGAAACGGGAACAAGCCGCTGCTGGTCGGGATCGCCCTGCTTCTTGTTGCGGCGATCGCCGGCGTAAACTATATGGGCCGCCCCCAGGGCGGCGCGGCGGTGCAGAGCGGTACGGCGGCAGAGTCCGGTGCAGCCGGGAGCGAAGCTGCCAGCGTGGGAGCATCGGCCGCGGAAGGCGGAGATCAGGATACCAGACCGGTCCTTTCCCCGCCGCCGGGAGAGACTGGCAGTGTGGAGACGGAAGCGGCGCCGGAAAAGCAGGCGGAGGTCGTGGAGCAGCTTCCTGGGATGGAGCAGAAGGACGCCGGAGAACGGAGCGGACCGGCAGAAGTTGCATCGGAAGCCCAAAAGTCCGACGGAAGTGCGAATGACAATAGCAGCGCAGCTGCAGTGGCGGCAGAAAATGCGGAAGCCGAAAACATAGAAACCGAAAATGCAGAAGCCGAAAACGCAGCGGGTCCTGGCATCATCGTGGCCCAGGACGAGAACTACGGTAAGCTCGTCTTTGAGCCCCGCTGCGTGGATTCCACCAAGCCCTCCAGGCTTATCGCATCCACCGGCATCGAGTTCAACGGGAAACGGCTGAAGGACGACGCAGATTTTACCCCCTGGTACGAATTTGATTTCGGAAAGGGCGAAACGTATCACGACCTGCAGGGCGTCATCACTTTCCGGGGAAACAACTGGCGCGACGACCCGACTTACGGACTTGCGAACCTGACGGAAAAGATCATCGAGCCGGTCTGGAAGAAGGGCACCGGCACGCTGAAGCACGGCGACAAGCTGTGGACCGGCAGCGGATGGACGGGACAGCCCCTTCTGATGAAGTGGCCCCGGGACGTGAAGGAACACATGAACATGTACGATGCCGCGAAGCAGAAGGATGACCTGGTGGAAGTGGTCTACGCCTGCATGGACGGCAAGGTATATTTCCTGGATCTGGTGACAGGGGAAGCCACCCGGGATCCCATCGATCTGGGCTTCACCTTCAAGGGCGCCGGGGCTCTGGACCCCCGGGGATATCCCATCCTTTACGTGGGCGCGGGCTATGACAGCAGCAAAGGAAAGTCCCGGGTCTTCATCGTGAACCTGCTGGACGGCAGTGTCATGCACACCTTCGGCAATCAGGACCCCTTCTCCCTGCGGGGAAGCCTGAGCTATTTTGATTCCTCGCCCCTGGTGGACGCGGAATCAGACACCTTGATCTATCCCGGGGAAAACGGGATCCTCTACCTGATCCAGCTGAACACAGACTATGACAGGGAAGCGGGAACCCTTTCCATCGCTCCCGGAAACACCGCGAAATGGCACTATTCGGGCCAGCGGACCCGGAGCGGCGCCTACTGGGTCGGCATGGAGACCAGCCCCGCGATCTACGGGCACCATCTTTTCATCGCAGACAACGGCGGAAACCTTATGTGTCTGGATCTTTCCACGCTGCAGCTTACCTGGGTGCAGGACATTCTGGACGATTCCAATTCCACGCCGGTGCTTTCCGAGGAGGATGGTCATCTCTACGTCTATGTCAGCACCTCTTTCCATCTGGGCTGGCGCAGTTCCGGCACGGCACCGGTGCCGGTGTGGAAGATCAATGCCGAGACCGGCGAGATCGTCTGGCAGCATGACTACCAGTGTTCCTCTGTTTCCGGTGTGTCCGGCGGCGTCCAGTCCACCATCGCAGTGGGAAAGCGGGGGCTCTCAGACTATATCTATGTTACTGTTTCCAGGACCGGCGGCGGAGGGAACGGCGTCCTCGCCTGCCTTGACAAGAAGACCGGAGACACTGTCTGGGAGCACAAAGCAGCCTACGCGTGGTCATCTCCCGCCTGTGTCTATAACGAGGACGGCAGCGGAGAAGTGTTCTATGCCGTCAGCTCAGGAAAGATGTATCTGCTGGACGGTGTGACCGGGGAAGAACTGAGTTCCCTGGCAGTGACGGACGGGACCATCGAAGCAAGCCCCGCGATCTATGAGGACCGCGTCGTCATCGGCACCCGGGGCCAGAGTATCCGGGGACTGCTGCTGAAATAATGTGGGATCGTTTTTGGCGACTGAATCAGAATGTCACAAAACCTTAAGAACTCTGTCCGTGGGAAAAACAGGTCGTCTGTCATATACTTGATGATATCAGGATCGCAGGAAACGAAAGCACAGAACGCTTTGCGGGGCGCTGCGTGCCGTCGGCACGCGTACAGCGCCGGCTGGAGTGAAACTGAGAGCACAAGGCCTGCGGCAATCGGGACTTGATTGGACTTGCATCTTGGCAGACAGGAGAACAGGATATGGCAGCAGGAAAATACAGGAAGAACAAAGGAATTCTGACAGCGGCGGCCTTCGCGCTGAGTCTGACGATGGCAGTGCCGGTGCTGGCAGACACAGCAGTGGTCGGAGCGGCGCCGGGCGCCGAGGCGGCCCAGGAAGTTTCAGACACAGCAGGAAAAAACCAGGGAGCGGGCCCTGCGGCAGCGGAGACCTCAGCATCCGTTCAGCCGACGGCTGCAGAGACAGCAGCAGCGCCGGCCGGGAATGCAGCTGCAGAGACAGCGGCGGCGGAGACGACGGCATCTGTCCAGCCTGCGGCAGCAGAGACCACAGCAGCAGCCACCACGGCAGCGGAGACCACAGCGGCAGCCACCACTGCGGCAGCGGAGTCTACAGCGGCGCAGACCGTTTCCGGCCCCTCCGGGGCAGCGGCTTCGGCAGCCGGCAGCGGAGAGGACGCCCATGAGGGCGGTTTCTGGACCGGATTCAAAGGCGGGCCTGGCGTGGCAATGCAGCAGACCGGAGGTACGGCATCCCAGTCAAAGTACCCGGTGCGGAGCGCAGCTTCAAAAACAGACGGCTATTATTTCAACGACAGCAGCGGCATGTACACCTACCAGGCGCTGGAGTCGGACCTGAACGCGCTGAAGTCGAATTACAGCGGCGTTTCCGTGGACAGCCTCTGCCAGACGCCGGACGGGCGCCAGCTTTACCATGTGATCATCGGGAACCAGAGCGCTGGGAAGAAGCTCCTGGTGACCGGCACCATGCACGCCCGGGAGTACATCACTTCAAAGGTGGTGATGCGCCAGCTGAAGAAGCTTCTGGATGAAAAGAAGAATGGGGACACCTCTCTTGACAGCGTGTGCGTCCACTTCGTGCCTATGATGGACCCGGATGGCGCGGCTATTTCCCAGTACGGACTGGACGGACTTCAGACCACCGTCATGCGGGAATCAGTGAAGAACATCATGAAGAGCTGGGCGGAATGGGAGATCCTGACCAACCAGGACAAGTATAACTGGTATCTGAACAAGTGGAAGAACAACGCCAAGGGCGTGGACCTGAATCAGAACTTCCCGACGGCGACCTGGAATACCTTGAACGATGCCAGGAACAAACCTTCCAGCGACATGTACAAAGGACCCTCCGCCGGATCCGAGGTGGAGACCCGGGCCATGATGGACCTGGTGAACAAATATGGTTTCACCGAGGCAGTGAACTACCACGCTCAGGGACAGATCATCTACGCGGATGATGACGCAGCCTCCGAAGAAGTCCGGAATCGCTGCAACGCCATGGGCGCCATTGTAAAGGGAGTTACCGATTACATCCTTCCGGAGCCCCACGAGGGATCCTTCGACGACGGCGCTTTTAAGAGCTGGCTGAACGTGAACAAGGGTATCCCCGCGGTCACCGTTGAGGTCGGTGTGGGTACCTGCCCGCTTCCGGAATCGGACATCACCGGCATCTGGGAGAGGAACAAGGGCGTCCTGAACGCGCTCATCGCGGATATGCTTACCTGGTAAACAGCCGCTCATCGCTTGTCTGGCGATCCATCAAAAATACTGATCGGTCCCATCCGATGCCCGTATAAAAGAAGAGCACATAGTGCACTTGATTCCCTCGGGTTTTCTGGTAAGATAAGGATGTTGGATTCGCACGAAAAAAGAGTGCCGGAAACGGCACTCTTTTTTACCATAGAGGGCTGTAAACAGATTCCTGTTCTGCCCATATTTCGGAGGAAGCTATGCTGGAACTTAAGAACATATCGTTTAATGTGGAAGAAGACCAGGGCGGGAACAAGGAGATCATCCGCGACATCAGCCTCGTCATCCCGGACAACCAGTTCGTGGTGATCACGGGACCGAACGGCGGCGGCAAATCCACGCTGGCCCGGCTGATCGCCGGCATCGAGAAGCCGGTGTCCGGTCAGATCCTGCTGGACGGGGAGGACATCACCGACCTGAGCATCACAGAGAGGGCGCGGAAGGGCATCAGCTTTGCCTTCCAGCAGCCGGTCCGCTTCAAGGGGATCCAGGTGATCGATCTTATCCGGCTCGCGGCGGGGAAGAATATTTCTGTCTCCGGCGCCTGCGAGTACCTGGCTTCCGTGGGGCTTTGCGCCAGGGATTATATTCACCGCGAAGTGAACGCCAGCCTCTCCGGCGGCGAACTGAAGCGCATTGAGATCGCCACGGTGCTGGCAAGAAAGACCAGACTGTCTGTATTTGACGAGCCGGAGGCCGGCATCGACCTCTGGAGCTTCCAGAACCTGATCCAGGTGTTCGAGAACATGAGAAAGTCCATCAAGGACAGCTCTATCCTCATCATCTCCCACCAGGAGCGGATCCTCGAGATCGCGGACCAGATCGTGGTGCTGTCGGACGGAAGGATCTCGGAGCAGGGACCGCGGGAGAAGATCCTGCCGCAGCTCATCGGTACGCCGTCTGCGGTGACCGCATGTCAGAGATTACAGTAAGGGAGGTGGGATCATGCTGCAGATCAGAGAACTGGACGAGATCCAGAAAAGGCTTTTAAGAGAGGTCGCAGACCTTCACAACATTCCCGAAGGCGCTTATAACATCCGCGCCAACGGCGTATCCGCAGGGCGGCAAAGCTCCGCGAACATCGACATCGTCCCGAAGGAGGGCGGTTCCGGACTGGATATTTACGTGAAGCCCGGTACAAAGAACGAGAGCGTGCACATCCCGGTGGTCATGACCCAGAGCGGGCTCACGGAGCTGGTGTACAATGATTTCCATATCGGCGACGACGCGGACGTGTTCATCGTGGCGGGCTGCGGCATCGACAACTGCGGAAACGCGAACTCCGAGCACGACGGCATCCACCGCTTCTACGTTGGAAAGAATGCGAAGGTGAAGTACGTGGAGAAGCACTACGGTTCCGGCGACGGCACCGGAAAGCGGATCCTGAACCCGGGGACGGAAGTGTACCTGGAGGAGAACAGCACTGCCGAGATGGAGATGGTGCAGATCAAGGGCGTGGATTCCACGGAACGTATCACCACGGCGGAGCTGGCTGCCGGCGCGAAGCTGGTGGTGCGGGAGCGCCTGATGACTCACGGCGAACAGAACGCGGTCAGCAAGTACGTGGTGAACATGAACGGCGAAGGTTCCAGCGCGGACGTGGTCTCCCGCTCTGTGGCAAGGGATACCTCCTATCAGCTTTTTGACGCGAAGATCGTGGGCAATGCCGCCTGCAGCGGCCACACCGAGTGCGACTCCATTATTATGGACCGCGGGCGCATCCTGGCGGTTCCTTGTCTCGAGGCGAATAATGTGGACGCCGCGCTGGTCCATGAGGCGGCTATCGGAAAGATCGCCGGCGACCAGATCATCAAACTCATGACGCTGGGGCTCACGGAGGCCGAGGCGGAGGAGCAGATCATCAACGGCTTCCTGAAGTAAGAACGGGGGAGACGGTCTTTAAGTGAAACGTTTATCGACTTTACAGCTTGCGCTCAGCTACGCAGGCATGTTTTTCGGCGCGGGCTTTGTCTCGGGTCAGGAGATCCGGCAGTTCTTCAGTGTATACGGAACTGCCGGTCTTTTTGGGCTTATCCTGTCCGCGCTGCTCTTTTTCCTGCTGGGAGCGGCATTTTTCGACGCAGCCCGGGAGGAGCCGGACCAGACTGTGGGAGAACTCCTGATCCCGGGATATCACCCGGTGCTCTCCGGCGCGGTGGAAGCGGCGGAAGATATCATGTTGTTCGGAGTTGTTGTCATCATGACCGCAGGCGCAGGCGCCATGGCGCGTCAGGTCGCAGGACTGCCGGCGGCAGCGGCGGGACTTGTTTTTTCGGCGGCGGTGTTCCTTATGTCCCTTCGGAACGTGCGGGCCGCAGTGGCAGTGTTTTCTGTACTGGCGCCGGTCCTTACGTTGTGCGCCATGGCAGTGGGAATGTATGCGCTGTTCCTTTACCAGGGAGGCAGCGGGCTTTCTGCAGCCGGCGAAGTGTCCGCAGCTGCCGCATCTTCCCCTCTTCTCCGAGGGCCCTGGTCCTCGGCGGTGCTCTATGCCGTCTGCAACGTGTTCGGTTCCTTCGGTGTCATGCTGGCCATGGTGCCTCTGCTTCCGGACCGGAAAAAGACTGTTATGGGCACGGGACTCGGAGCAGTGGTCCTTATGATTCCCGCCATGTGCGTCGCAGCCTCCATGCTGGCGGTGCCGGAATCGACAGCGGAAGAGATCCCCACCGCATACCTCGCGGGACTGATCTCTCCCTGGTTCCGGAATATTTACAGTATTCTCATGCTTGCCGCTATGTACTCGGCAGCCCTGGGGTGCCTGGTGGGTCTTTTGGAGCAGCTTCGGATCCGGGCGGCAGGAAGCAGAAGCGCGGTCTGGTCCGGGCGCTTCCCGTACAGAGCGGTCTCCGCCGCGGCCTGTCTGGGGGCCTGGGCCCTGAGCCTGATGGGCTTCGGCAGTCTGATCGGCATCATCTATCCCTTATTTGGCTGGATGGGAATACCTTGTGTTGTGTGTCTTTTGGGGAAACGTGCCGGAAAATGTCATTGACAATTTTTCGGCACTTCTTTTTTCCTTCGTCATCCTCTGGCACAGTCAGAACAGGGCCTTCTTCATTCTTCAGATTCAGAAGAAGGAGCTTTCAGAAGAAAGGAGAAAAGAGAAAAAGATGTACTGCAGAAATTGCGGAACGAGACTTCCGGACGGAAGCGCGGTTTGTCCTAAGTGCGGTGAGGTGCTCCGGGCACAGCCCCAGGGAGGCAGCGGATATGAGGAGGCCTACACGGGAAGAACCGAGAAGAAAAAAGGCTTTCCCATCGTGGCGCTGATCTCGCTGATCGTGGTCGCCGTTGTGGCGCTGTTCGTTTACATGATCCTCAAGCCGGAGTTTAAAGGAGACAGTGATAAGCGCTACGGAGGCGCAAAAGTCAAGAAACAGAAGATCTGGGACACCGATCTTCTGACGGTGACTGCGGAGGGGATCGACCGCGCCTCCGGGGAATACTATTACTGTGATGCGATTGGACTGACGATCCAGAACAAGTCAGGAAGTCCCATCTCCGTGGACTGCATCTCCTTGACAGTGAACGGCGCCGCAATGCAGCCGGTCTTGAAAGCAAAAGCCGCCCCCGGCGAGACGGTCAAGGCAGAGCTGGTGATGGACAACTACACCCTGGACGACATGGCGATCAGGACGATCAGTGACTTTACGATGGAGCTGGCAGCTTCCGATCCTGCGGGCGGCGGGGAACTGGCCCGGTCCGGGGTCCTGACGGTGGAGACGACGAAAAAAGGAAAAGGGGATACGCCGGGGTTCAAGTACGAGGCCAGGCCTATTTATGAAGAGAAGGGCATCCGCATCGGGACAAATGGTTTCCGGACGGTGGGGACCACCATGAGATACGGTGTCTGTTTCAATGTGGAAAACAACAGCGGTGAGACTATCCGGGTCGTGGCCCGGGACATCGTTCTCAACGACCTGCCCCACGGTGATACGACGGAAGCATCCTTCCAGACAGGAGCTCCCGGAGTCTTCTATGTCAAGGCGGATTTCGAGGAACTGGAAAAGATCGATAAGGAACGGGACTTCTTCCCGGTCACGAAGATCACCGGCAACTGCGATATTTTCAGCGCGGCAGACGGAAGAAAGATCGCGTCGTTCCCGTTTGAATACCAGAAATAACAGCAGAACAAACAGTACAGGAGGATGGTATCTATGGCAGACAGAGCACAGTTATCAGAGGCGATCGACCAGACGATCCGCGCGCTGCAGACACTGAAGAGGGCGCTGGAAGAGTATGAGGACACTGCTCCGGCACAGAAAGCACCGGCTCAGACGAGAGCCCCTGGCTGGCAGGCAGCTCCGGCGGCAGCGGCAGCCCCGGCGGCAGCGGCAGCCCCGGCAGCCCCGGCAGCAGCGGCGGCACCAGTACGGCAGGCAGCGCCGGCCCCGAAAGCA
Organism: Stomatobaculum sp.; assembly: GCA_017449925.1. Next base: position 24,754 of record JAFSYO010000085.1, on the reverse strand, counting down.
GTTCCGACATCCCAGGCCGGAGGCAGGATCTGCCCGGTCTGCGGTTCACCGGCAGGCCTCACCAGTAAATTCTGCAAGGAGTGCGGCACCACATTGCCGGCGGCAGAGCCTTCAGCACCTGCGTTCCATGCAGCCCCTGCCGCAGCTCCTTCGAAGAGTACTTTCTGTATGAAATGCGGCAATAAACTGCAGCCGGGAGACCGTTTCTGCATGAAGTGCGGAACGCCGGCGAGCTGAGGATGATCAAAGGAGGAAGAGAATGTATTGCAGATATTGCGGGGCCCAGATCCCGGACGACAGCAGATTCTGTGAGAAATGCGGCGGACAGCTTGGCGCTCCGGCAGCCGCCCAGGGCGGATATATGCAGCAGAGAAGCGCGCCGTCGGCACAGCAGGGATACGTGCAGAACGGCTTCCCTCCCCAGACCGGATATCAGCAGGGGTACGGACAGCAAGGATACGGCCGGCAGGCTTCCGGAGCGCTGCTGAAAGACGCAGGAAAAATGACGAGGTACAATGGAAAGGGAGCCATAGGCCCGGTCACCGGCACCGGTTCCCTGCTCATCTATGACGACCGTCTGGAATACCACAAGACCTCCGGGGACCAGAGGGGTTTCATGCTGGGACCCATCGTCGGCAATCTGGTAATGAGAAACGGCGTCAAAAAGAACCCGGTGGATACCTATTATTTCCAGGATCTCGCCGGCGTGACCAGCGGGAAATACGCGGGACTTCTCCAGACTCTGGTACTGAATCTGCGGGACGGGAAAGCAGTTTCCTTCGTTCCTGCAGGCCGGGGCGTGAATAACGGAGAAATGATCCAGGAGATCCGCACCCTGATCCAGAGATATCTTTGAACAATAAAGAAAGCGCCGCATCAGATCGATGCGGCGCTGCTTTTTTTAACGGGAGAATTCCCGGAATTTCCAGTTTTTCACTTTATTTCATAGGTCACAGTCACGTTCGCGGTGATGTCGGTTTCTCCCGGCATCAGCGCGGGGCCCATCGCCGCGGCTTCTTCTGCCGCGTCAAAGGTGACATTGGCATTCTTGGCATAACGCGCCGAGGTGTTCTGGTATCCTTCGGTGATGGTGACGGGGTCTCCCAGCTTCTTTCCGGCGGCGGATGCCAGGACTTCCGCTTTCTCATGGGATGTCTTTACTGCCTTGGTGAGTGCTTCTTTGTAGGCTTCGTCATAGCCGCTGCAGAGGAAGCTGATATTATCCACGGTGTTGATGCCGGCGGCGACGCAGTCGGCAATCAGTTTTCCGACCTCGGAGATATCCTGGTCCTGAATGGTCAGGGAAGTGCGGACGGTGTAGCCTGTTAACTTCTGTTCACCGTTTTTGCTGTAGTCGTACTGGGGATACATACTGTAGTCCGTGGTGCGGATGCTTTTTTCCTCGATGTTGCGGCTGGTGAGAACGGAGATCACGCGGTCCACATCCTCGCTGTTTTTCTTCTGCGCTCTGTCCGCAGTCTTCTCCTGGGTGGTGACGCCAAAGGTCAGGGAAGCTTTGTCCGGAGTGAGCTTCACGGTCCCGGAAGCTGAGACGGTGACCTCGCGGACAGGCGTGGCGGCAGTTCCGCTGATCTCTGTGATGCCGGTACCGGCTGCGTGGGCAGCAGACGTGATTCCGCAGGCGCCGAGGGCAGCAGTAAGGGCACAGGCAAGGACAAGTCCCAAAGCAGCAAACGCTGCAGTATTATGGTTTCTTTTCATGGTTTTCCTCCTGAATGGTTCTCTGTTTATAACTACATAATACAGTTTTTTCAGGGAGGCGGTCACATAAATATCATAGTTTCGTGTGTGGACAGAGAACTTGTATAGATTCTATAATACAATCAGAGCGGGAAACAGTAAAAGAAAGGAAGGTTTCTCATTATGAAAAAAAGATGGATGATATACGCACTGACGGCGGCGCTCCTGCTGGGGGGCTGCGGGGCCAAGGGAAATGAAAGCAAACCCGCTGCGGCTGAAACTGCTGCTGCAGAGACAGCAGTGAAGGAAACGGCAGCGGACAAGAAGGAAGATGCCCCGGAAAGCAAGGAAACTGCTGGTCAAAAGGAAGGAACAGCGGCGGACAAGAAGGAGGAGACCGGGGCAAAGAATGAACAGGACGCATCGTCAGGAGAAGAGAACATAGGAGAGTTCTGGGCGAAAGCAGAGAACGGAGTGATCGATCTTCCTTCCTTTGGAATGAAGATCAAGCTGCCGGACAGTATGAAAAACGGCAGCGATGAGATCGCGGCCTATGGTTTCGTCGACATGAATTTTGGCTATGCGGCTGTCTTTATGATCGATGAAAACGACGCGGAAAACAGGTGCATGGAACTGACAGAGATATACGGCTACAGGGAAAAGCAGGATCTTTCCACTTTTTCTGACACAGAGACCGGGCTGACCGGGGATGTGATGCTTGATCTGGGCGATAACGGGACTCTTTATTATGCCGGTCTGAAAATGGACGAAGTATACAAAAAGAATCCCGGGATCGTGGAAGATCTGGTGGAGACCGTATCGTCGGAGGAACAGAAGAAGCGCTACCTGGAAATGATCTCCGCATCGGAAGAAATGTTAAAAGGTATCGAGCTCACTCCGCTGAAACTTCCGGATCCTCCGAAGGCACCTGAGATCAGCGGTTCGGAGATCATGGACATAGAGGTCTTTGATCTCGATCAAAAGCCGATGAAGCTTGGAAGCATGATCTCGGGGAACAAGGTGACGATGCTGAATTACTGGGGCACTTTCTGCGGACCTTGCATCAAGGAAATGCCGTTCCTCGGAGAACTGGAAAGAAAGTATAAGGACCAGGGCTTTGAGATCCTGGGGATCACCCTCGATATCGTGGATGAAAGCGGCAAAGTGGATGAAGGCCTGATCGAAGAGGCAGAAGAGATCATGTCGGTCACCGGCGTGACCTATCCGATAATCATCGCCAGTAAGGAACTGAGGGATTACAACCAGCTGACTGTAGTCCCCACGACATATTTTGTGGACGCCCAGGGAAATATGGTGAGGGACCCCGTCATCGGCTCCCAGACCCAGGAGTCCTGGGAAAAGATCATTACAGAGCTTCTGGAGAAACAGTGATGAAAAAAAAGAAAACGGTATCTGCACGGGTAACATATCTTCTGATCCTGCTTGCGGCGGCGTCCTGCGCTTTCGGCGTCGTCCGGGGGGAAGTAAAAACAGTCAAACGTAAAGCAGTGAATATCTGCATGGAGTGTATCGGCATTGGGTAAGTCAGAGTTAAAAAAACATGGCCGTATCCGGAAAGCGGTCCAGGCGGGGTTTGGCATCCTGACCAATTCCTATTGGAAGGGGTTTCTTTCCGGCACCATCTATACGGGACCCCTGAAGAATTTCTGTGTCCCGGGCATGAACTGCTATTCCTGTCCGGGGGCCCTCGGAGCCTGCCCCATCGGGGCCATGCAGTCCGTATTTGACGCGAGGCGTCGGAAATTCGCCTTTTATGTGGTGGGATATCTTTCACTGATCGGACTTCTGGCGGGGCGGTTCATCTGCGGATGGCTCTGCCTGTTCGGCCTGCTGCAGGAGCTGCTCTACAAGATCCCGTCGCCGAAGCTGAAGATCCCGGAAGGGGCCGACCGGGTGCTGCGCCGGGCAAAGTACATTTTCCTGGTCTTCTTTGTGTTCGCCCTGCCGTTTTTCTGGCGGAGCAGTCTGGGGACGGGAGATCCCTTCTTCTGCAAGTACGTCTGTCCGGTGGGAACCCTGGAGGGCGGGATCCCGCTGGTGCTCCTGAACTCCGGGATGCGCGAGGCGGCAGGCGCCCTGTTCCGGTGGAAGTTTATCCTGCTGATCTTCTGTATCCTGGGATCGGTCGTCGTTTACCGCCCCTTCTGCAAATATGTCTGTCCCCTGGGAGCTTTCTATTCTTTGTTCCAGCGGGTCAGCCTGGTCAGAATGTCCTTTGAGGAGTCCGCCTGCGTTCACTGCGGCGCCTGCGCGAAGATCTGCAAAATGAATGTGGACCCGGTGAAGCAGCCGAACAGCGTGGAGTGCATCCGCTGCGGCGAGTGCGTGAAAGCCTGCCCGAAGAACGCCCTGCGGTGGTCCCGGCCGGGTGCGGCGGAAAAGGCTGCTGCGCAAAAGACAGGGGAGCCCGATCTGTGAATCTTTGGTGACAAAGATTGACAAACGCTCTTCTTAATGTTAGGTTGAGCGTAGATACATCAAAAGAAGCAGAGTAGATGAAAGTGCGTTAAGTGCCCGGGGGACGGAGAGTTGCCGCCGGGACGAAAAGACAATTGTTCCAGGTCTTGCGGTTCTTTCGTCGCATCCCGCTGCTGCATATCAGGCGATACGGCTGCGCCCGGAAACGGGAACAGCCGACGAACCTCCTTGTGTGGTGACGAGACTGCGCAAAGGAGGTGTTTTTTATGACAAAGATCAAAGACATCAGGGTCCTCACTGTGTCCGCCATGATGCTTGCGCTCTCGACGATCCTCGGATTTTTGAAAGTTCCGGTGACGGAACTCATCGAGCTCAGATTTGCGTATCTTCCTATCGCCTGCGCGGGCATGCTGTTCGGCCCAGCGGTGGGCGGCATCGTGGGAGGAATGTCCGATATCCTCGGCTTTATCGTGAAGCCCACCGGCCCGTATTTCCCGGGCTTTACCGTCACGGCAGCGGCAGCGGGCGTCATCTACGGTCTGTTCCTTTACGGGAAGGAACTCACCTGGCAGAGAGTCGCCATAGCGCATTTTGTGCGCACCATTGTGGTGAGTTTTCTGCTGAACCCGCTGTGGCTGTCTCTGCTTTACGGGTACGGCTTCTGGGCCGTGGTGGCGGCAAGGCTTGTAAAGACGGTGGTCATGTTCCCCATCGAGACAGCGCTTCTTTACTTTATCCTCCGCCCCGCCCGGGAGGTCTCCCGGCGTCCATGAAATGCTGGTGCCTGGTCTTTTAAGGACCGGGCACTTTTTCTTTTGGGTTCGTTTTTAGGTAGAGCGCGTCTTAAAGCCTGTGATATGATAGAGACAGACAAGGAGGGCACAGACGATGAACGCATTCAATATGGATATAAAAAAACTCGGCTTCGGCGCCATGCGTTTCCCGAAGAAGGGCGACGAGTTTGATATGGATCAGATCAAAAAGATGGTGGACCGCTTTCTGGAGGAGGGCTTCATCTACTTTGATACTGCCTGGGCTTACCCCGGAAGTGAAAAGGCGCTGAAGGAAGCGCTGGTGGACCGCTATCCCCGGGAAAAGTTTGTCCTGGCCACCAAGATGGCGCCCTGGATCGGATGCGAGACGAAGGAGCAGGCGTACGCCCAGTTTGATACTTCTTTAGAGGCCACCGGCGCAGGCTATTTTGATTTTTTCCTTCTTCACAATCTCGGAGATTTCAGGACAGAGTTTTTTGACCGCTTTGACTGCTGGAATTTTGTGCAGGAGAAGAAAAAAGAAGGCCTGGTGAAGCACGTGGGCTTTTCCTTCCACGATCAGCCGGAGGTGCTGGACGCGATCCTGACGGCGCATCCGGAGATGGAGTTCGTACAGCTGCAGATCAACTATGCTGACTGGGAGGTGCCGGAGCACCGTTCCCGGGAGTGCTACGAGGTCGCCAGGAAACACGGGAAACCCATCGTCATCATGGAACCGGTCAAGGGCGGCCTTCTGGCGGCGCCCCCGGAGTCCGTGGGGAAGATCCTGAAGGAAGCGGATCCTGAGGCGAGCTATGCTTCCTGGGCTATCCGCTTCGCCGCGAGCCATGAAGGCGTTTTCGTGGTGCTGTCCGGTATGAGCAGCCTGGAGCAGATGGAGGACAATATCTCCTTTATGAAGGAGTTCCGGCCGATGAATGAGGGCGAACTGGAGACCATACGGAAGGCCCAGGATGTACTTCGGAGTGTTCCCATCATCCCCTGCACATCCTGCAATTACTGCGCGAAGGTATGTCCCATGGACATCGGTATTTCCGGATCCTTTGTGGCGCTGAATTACTATACGCTCTACAACAACCTGGGAATGTCCCTGGGGCGTCAGAGCTGGCTGGTGGACGCCCACGGGAAAAAGAGGGCCGGAGAGTGCATCAAGTGCGGCGCCTGCGAGCAGGTGTGTCCGCAGCACATCCACATCCGGGACGAGCTGGAAAAGGTCGCGGCGACGCTTCAGGGCGACGGAAAATTCAACGTGAGAAAAGGATAAATAACAGGATATAAAACTGAAATAAAAAAGATGGGCGGAGATCAGTTCCGTCCATCTTTTTCGTTTATGCTGATTGAAATTTTTTCGGCGCTTCAGGAATCCTCTTCCGGCGGGTCGTCTGTATCCACGAAGAAACCGGAAGCATCTTCGTTGAGAGCGCGGAGCATGATCTGCTCCATTTCCGTGGGTATATGTCCGCCGAAGGCCGTAAACTCTTCGCCTTCACCGCCGCCCCGGGGATCCATGCCGTACCAGAGGGACTGGACGGTATTGAGCAGCGCCTGTTCCATATCCTCTTCGGCAAAGCCGTACCAGCCGTCTTCCACGCCGCTGGCAGCGGTGATCTCCCGGACGGTGTCCGCAGGGACGCTGCCGTACATCCGGCGCTCTGCGTGAACCAGGATCTCGTAAGTCAAGCCGCCGGAGTCATAGGTGAAATCCTGCTCATTGATCTCCCGGATCTCGCCTTCCTTCTCGACGATGGTCCCGTCCTCATTCTCCACAGTGAAAAACACGGCCGTCCCGACCTCAAACCGTCTTCCGCTCATACTCCCTCCCAAACTTTCTATATTTTGCCAAGAGTATATAATACTTCTTTCTCATCAGCCGAAAGTTCTTAAGGGTCCGTTTGGGAAAAACCGGGTGAGTTTAGAACTTTCCGTGCAGAGGAAGAAGTATTATATACGGTTATTCCTGACCGTCCCAGCAATAGGTGCAGACCTGGTCTTTGGTGAGGCCGATGGCCTTCACCAGATCGTCGAGACGGTTGTAATTCAGGGTCGTGAAGCCAAGCTGCGCGCAGATGGCGTCCAGCATATTCCTGTAGCGTCCGGAATCCGGATTTGCGTACTCCTCCAGCACTTCGCGGCTCACATTCTCACCTTCCGCGTCGCGGATCACCCGGCGGGCGATGAGCTCCATCTCAGAGGTGGAGCGGGAGAAGTTGATGTACTTGCAGCCGAAGAGAAGCGGAGGACAGGCCGGCCGGACATGGACTTCCTTCGCGCCGCTTCGGTACAGGAACTCCGTGGTCTCTCTCAGCTGGGTGCCGCGGACGATGGAATCGTCGATCAGCAGAAGCCGCTGGCCTTCGATCAGCTCGTGGACCGGGATCAGCTTCATCTTTGCGATCAGGTCCCGCTTCGACTGGACGGTGGGCATGAAGGATCTGGGCCAGGTGGGCGTGTATTTGATGAAGGGCCGCGCGAAGGGCACGCCGGATTCATTGGCGTAGCCGATGGCGTGGGCAATACCGGAATCCGGAACGCCCGCCACGCTGTCGATGTCGTATTTCGTCATCCCGTCCCGCCGGGCTAGAAGCTGTCCGCAGCGGACGCGCATAGCCTCCACGGAGATGCCTTCGTAGCTGGAGGAGGGATAACCGTAGTAGACCCAGAGGAATGCGCAGATGCGCATCTTGCTGCCGGGGGCAGAAAGCGTGGTGACGCCGTCCGGAGTCATCACGGCGATCTCGCCGGGACCCAGCTGGCGGAAATCCGAGTAGCCGAGATTCAGGTAGGCAAAGGATTCAAAGGAAGCGCAGAAACCGTCCTCCTTTTTCCCAATCATGATGGGAGTCCTGCCCAGCTTGTCGCGGGACAGGTAGATGCCCTGGGGGGTCATCAGCATGATGGTCATGGAGCCGTCGATCACATCCTGTGCGTAGCGGATGCCGTCGATCAGGTTGTCCTTTTCGTTGATAAGGGCAGCCACCAGCTCTGTGGCATTGATCATGCCGCCGCTCATCTCCATGAACTGGGTGCCGCTCTTCGACAGGATATTGTCGGAGAGGACATTGATGTTGTTGATGCGTCCCACCGTGGTGATGGCGTAGGTGCCGTGGTGGGAGCGGATGATCAGGGGCTGAGGCTCGTAGTCGGAGATGCATCCGACGCCCATATGGCCGCTCATCGACTTTACGTCACTGTCAAATTTAGTGCGGAAGGGACTGTTCTCGATGTTGTGGATAGCCCTGTTGAAGCCGTCCTTGCCGTACACCGCCATGCCCGCTCTTCTGGTGCCAAGGTGAGAGTGGTAATCCGTCCCGAAGAACAGATCAAACACACAATCGCTTTTCAGTGCAGCTGCAAATATTCCGCCCATTTATACTCCATTTCTGTAAACATTCCATAAAACTACAACAAGGGATGCAAAGCATCCCGGGTACGGAAGCATTTTTAAGCTCCTCCGATAAAACAAATGATAAAGGATTCCTTGGCAGAAAGCAAGGGAAACGGATAAAGCAACAGAACCGTCAGCGTTTTTTCTGACGGTTCTGTAATAGGACAAATACTGTCGGTTTTCCATTGATATCAGGTCGTTTTTTTACTCCGAGAGCATCTCCTCGACGAGCTTCACGGCTTCAAAGACCATGCCGTCGCAGTGGGCTTTTTTCTTCTCGCCCTTTTCTGCCATGACCCGCAGCAGGTCCTTGCAGTTGATGAGGCCGTCATGGTTCGCCTTGATCCTGCGGCAGAACTCCTGGCAGCTCTTGGCGTCGCCTCTTCCGCAGAGTCCCAGCGCCATCAGTCCGCCGGTCACCGCGCCGCACACCGAGCCCATGTTCATACCGCTGCCGAAACAGGCGGTCAGGGCGATGGCGTCCTCGGTCTTCATTCCCTTTTCCTCCGCGAAGGGAGTCAGAGCAGCCTGGGCGCAGTTGTAGTGCGGATCATTGCATGCCCTTAGTTCCTGGCAGCGTTCCATAATTTTGCTCATAATGCGTCTCCTTTTCATTTCTGGTTGTTAGGGACTGATCCAAAAGAAACAGGTGGTCTTACTGGCACTTCGCCAGCAGTTTCTCCCACTTTTCGTCGACGTAGTTCTGGGCCTCTTCGATGGTCCATTCGTTGCCGGGCTGGAAGCAGTGGCGGAAACGGCCCTGCAGTCTCATGAAATCCTCCACGGGGAGTTTCTTCTTCGGCACGTAGCTCAGGTAGTACCTGCCCTCGACGATCTCGTACAGCGGCCAGACGCAGGTGTCCACCGCCAGTTTGCAGAGCTTCGGCAGCTCGTGGGCCGGATACTGCCAGCCTCTGGGACAGGGGGCCAGGACGTTCACAAAGGCAGGACCGGGGGTGTAGATGGCGCGGTGTGCCTTCTCGTGAAAGTCCTTGAAATTTGAAATGAAGGTGGTCTGGGCCACATAGGGGATATTGTGGGCGGCCAGGATCTCGGTCAGGTCCTTTTTGTGCTGCTTTTTGCCTGTGGACTCTGTGCCGGAGGGGGTGGTGGTGGCACTGGCAAAGCGCGGCGTGGATCCGGAGCGCTGAATGCCGGTGTTCATGTAGGCTTCGTTGTCATAGCAGAAGTAGGTCATGTCGTGACCGCGCTCCATGGCGCCTGAAAGGGACTGGAAGCCGATGTCGTAGGTGCCGCCGTCGCCGCCGATGGTCAGGAACTTGACGTTGTCCTTCACCTTGCCCCGGCGCTTCAGGGCGTTGTAGGCTGCTTCGGCGCCGCCGCAGACTGCGGAGGCGTTCTCAAAAGCCACGTGGATGTAGCTGTCTTCCCAGGCGGTGTAGGGATACAGGAAGGAGGAGACCTCCAGGCAGCCGGTGGCGTTGGTGACGACCGCTTTGTCCTGGGGATCCACTGCCCGCATCATGGCGCGGCAGGTGATGCCGGCACCGCAGCCTGCGCAGAGGCGGTGTCCCGGGGCGAAGCGCTCCGGCTTGGAAAGCTCCAGTTTATGATTATAGGCCATGGCTCTCACTCTCCTTTCTTTCCTGCCGCCGCAGGATCAGCTGCCGCGGACTCCGGTCCCAGCAGTTCCGCTGCCGAGGAGCGCTGTCCCATATGGATGTACAGCGGCCCGGTGACGCCGGTGGCGAGGATGTTCTGAAGATAGCGGTACACGCGGTCGATGTCCTCCACCGCGCAGTCTCTTCCGGCAAGACCGTAGACCACGTTGATCATCCGCGGGCGGGTCTCCAGGTCGTAGCAGGCGGAGCGCACTTCCGCGAACAGCGGGCCTCCCTCGCCGGAGAAACCTTCGCTCTTGTCCATGACGGCCACTGCCTTCACATGGGAGAGAGCGGCGGCGATCTCCTCCGCCGGGAAGGGACGGAACATCCGGACCTTCAGGAGTCCGGCCTTCACGCCTTCTTTTCTCAGTCTGCCGATGCAGGCCTTCGCGGTGCCGGCAGTGGAACCGATCAGCACCAGCGCGATCTCCGCATCTTCCAGGCAGTATTCCTCGAAGAAGCCGTAGTGTCTTCCGAAGGTCCGCTCAAAATCCGCTGCGACCTTCAGCACCGCTTTCTTCGCGTTCTTCATGGCCTCGGCCTGCTGGATCTTGTGTTCCATGCAGAAGGGGCAGGTGTCGTAGGGACCCACGGCGAGGGGATGGTCGCGGCCGATAAGGGCGTGCTCCGGTTCATACTCGCCGACGAACTTCTTCACGGCGTCATCCTCCTCCAGGAGGATGTTTTCCACCGCGTGGGAAGTGATGAAGCCGTCCTGGCAGATCATGATGGGGAGCCGGACGTCCGGCGTCTCGGAGATCCGCATGGCCTGGAGATAGTTGTCGTAGGCCTCCTGGTTGTTCTCCGCGTAGAGCTGGATCCAGCCGGAGTCCCGGGCACCCATGGAATCGGAGTGGTCGTTGTTGATGTTGATGGGGCCGGTCAGAGTCCGGTTCACCACCGCCAGAGTGATGGGAAGACGGGAGGAAGCGGCTACGTACAGCACCTCGTACATGAAGGCAAGGCCCGCGGAGCTGGTGGCGGTCACTGCCCGGGCACCCGCCGCGGCGGCGCCGATGCAGGTGGACATGGAGGAGTGCTCGCTTTCCACCGTGACATATTCAGTGTCCACTTTCCCGTCCGCCACGTACTGTGCGAAGTACTGGGGGATCTCGGTGGAAGGGGTGATGGGGAAGGCGGCGAAGACGTCAGGATTGATCTGCCGCATGGCCCAGGCAACGGCTTCGTTGCCGGAAAGACGTTCCCGGATGCTCATTCACGCACCTCCTTCTTCATCATGATCGCCTGGAAGGGACATACGGTCCAGCAGATGCCGCAGCCCTTGCAGTGGTCAAAGTCAAAGTCCAGTCTCTTTCCGTCTTTCACCGGAATGGAAGAGTCCGGGCAGAAGGGGGCACAGAGCAGGCACTGCCGGCATTTCACCGGATCCCAGACCGGGACGTCCGAGCGCCACTCGCCGGTCATGGTGAGCTTCGAGGTGCCGCCCTCGTAGATCTCTCCGCCGGGAGTCATTTCCTGCCAGGGAGACTGTTCGTTGATATCTTTTGCGCGGATGATGCTCATGCCCGTGCCTCCTTTTCCATTTTTGACTGCTTCACGGGATCGTCGGATTTCCGGTGTCCGGATGCGGCAGAGTGCCTGTGGGTTCCCGCGGACCGGGACTGGGTGATCTCCTCCATGGTATGACGGAGGCAGTTCATATTTCCGTCGATCACCTGGGGCTTCGTGGCGAATTTGTGCCGGAAGCTGGCCTCCATGTCAGCCGTGAACTGTTCCGGGTCCAGGACGCCGCTCACCGCCACCACAGCCGCCAGCATGGGGGTGTTGGGGAAATAGCCGCCCAGGTAGCGCTCGGAGATCTTCCGGGCGTCGATGGTCCGTACCTCTCCCTGGTAGCCCCGCAGCAGAGGACGCAGCTCCTCCGGCTGTTTCGGGGAATTTATGATGATGGCGCCCTCCGGGTTCAGGCCGTCCGTCACATGGACGGAGGACAGCAGGGACTCATCCACCACCGCCACATAATCCGGTTTGTAAATATTGGAGTGGATGGTGCAGGCTGTGTCGCTGATCCGGTTGTATGCCGTGATGGGGGCGCCCATGCGTTCCGGTCCGTACTCCGGAAAGCCCTGGACGTGCTTGCCGGAAGAAAAGGCAGCGTCCGCAAGAAGCAGGCAGGCAGTCTTCGCGCCCTGGCCGCCTCTTCCGTGCCAGCGGATCTCGATCATATCTTTTTTCATGGGTTACCTCCTCAAACAAAGCAGCCTTCGTCCCTATTGTCAGGGACGAAGGCTGCTGAACATGCATAGTGTACCTTCGCTGTACCACCCATAGACTGCGTACGAACATACGCGCTTCCTGTAACGGGGAAATCCGTCGGTATCTAGCTGCGGGGGCGGAGCAGATCTCGGTCTGCCTCCGGCCGCAGTTCGGGCCGCGATTCGGGAGTGATTTTCGGTTCTGTTTCCGGTGCCTGCTCTCACCTCTGCAGGCTCTCTGTAACCTTTCCCGGGACTTACTCTCTCCGTCAGTATCTTTAAAAAACAGTGGTTGTATAGTGTGCCGCCGCTCTCAGGCGGCCGGAACAGATTCGATTATAAGCGGACAAGGCGGGAACTGTCAATTCTTTTCTTTCTGCCATGGCAGAGGGAAAAGGCTTACAGCTGATAGAAACCGACCTTTTTGTAGACCTTGCGGAGGGTCTTGCCGGCAATGTAGGACGCTTTCTCGGCGCCGGCCTTGTATATGCCGTTGAGATAAGCCTTGTCTGCCATCAGCCGCTTTGCTTCCTCCCGGATCGGGGTCAGGATATCTACCACGGCCTCGCCCACGGCGGGCTTGAAGACGCCGTAGCCGTCGTTCTCGAATTCCTTTTCGATCTCAGCGACAGTCTTTCCTGTGACCGTGGAGTAGATGGCGATCAGGTTCGACACGCCGGGCTTGTTTTCCTTGTCGTAGCGGACACAGTGCTCCGAGTCGGAATCTGTCACGGCACGCTTGAACTTCTTCATGATGACGTTCGGCTCGTCCATCAGGAACACGCAGCCGTCGGGAACAGACTTGGACATTTTCTGTCCGGGGGTGGACAGACCGTAGATCCTGGCGCCTACCTTGGAGATGTAAGGCTCCGGCACACGGAAGGTCTCGCCGTAAAGATTGTTGAAGCGGATCGCCAGGTTCCTGGTCAGCTCCACGTGCTGTTTCTGGTCCTCGCCCACCGGGACAAAGTGGGGCTGGTACAGAAGAATATCCGCCGCCATCAGGGACGGGTAGGTGAAGAGGCCCGCGTTGATGTTGTCCTTATGTTTTTCGGATTTATCCTTGAACTGGGTCATGCGGCTCAGTTCGCCGAACATGGTGTAGCAGTCCAGGACCCAGCCCAGCTGCGCGTGGGCCGGAACATGGGACTGGAGGAACAGCGTGTTCTTTTCGGGGTCCAGACCGCAGGCGATATACAGCGCGAGCATCTCCAGGGAACGGCGGCGCAGGTCCTTTGGGTCCTGCCGCACCGTGATGGTGTGCAGGTCCGCCATAAAGTAGAAGCACTCGAAATCATTGACACGGTCCGCCCAGTTCTTGATGGCGCCGAGGTAGTTTCCGAGGTGAAGATCGCCGCTGGGCTGGATTCCGGAGAGCATGATCTTTTTTTCTGTTTCCATAGGTTCTGACAAAGCCTCCTGAGCAGGTATTTTGTTCCTTTTTATTCTGTTGGCTGTTCCGGGCCGCTTCCGGACGTCACGCCTTTCCGGTAATGATCCAGGGAGCGGGTTCCGCGATGAAGTTCCGCTTTGAGTTCAGCTTGCTGACCGCGATCTGCAGGACTTCCGTCTCTCCGATGCCGTAGTGCTCGAACAGGGCCGGAAGAGAGGCGGCGCACTGGAAATCCAGAGTGTAGATCATGAACTCCATGTGGGGATTCAGACGCAGCAGGCACTCGATCTCCTGTTCCATGCTGGCGGATGCCACGAGCATGGTGAAGGACGGAACCGGCAGCCCCTTCATGGTCTCATCGTCCACATGGTCGATGATCTCGACGTTGTGAAGGCCGAACTCGTGGGTATTGTCCTCCAGGGTGCGGCGGTCATTCTTATTGTACTCCACGGCGATGATGGTCCCCTCCGGGGCCAGGAGCGCCGCTTCCACGGCGATGGACTCGCCGCTGATGATGCAGAGATTGTCTCCCTGGTCGATATGCATCTTGGAAAGCATCACCGCCCGGATCTCGCTGCCCACGTAGTGGACGGAGCCGCAGGAAAAGTTCATGTTCCGCATGCCGATCTTCTGGGTGGACCGGGCGTTGGGGTTGATGATCAGCATAGCCGCGGAGGCGTTGATGCCGCGGTTGATCATCTCCCGCACAGGCTTGTTGTAGATCTGTCCGGTGGGATCGCTGCCCTCGTTGTACCAGACACGGCACTCGCCCAGACCGGCGGCCCACATGCGGTAAAAGATGTCCGGATGACCGGCCTCGGTGAAGACCAGCGTGTTGTTGTGGGATTCCACTGTGGGGATCAGGTTCTTGTTCTTGCGGGTGATGTCCAGGATCTTGACCTTTCCAAGGTCCACCTGGGTGTGCTCGGCGTAATACGTAAGCCATGCGAGGATACTGGTGTTGTTAAACATCTGCTGTTCCATAAAGGGACCTCCTCGAAGTTGCGCAAAAATGCTTTGAATTGTTTGAGAATTATGATAACACGAATCGCTGCGCGCTGCGCACTTTTTAAAGGATTATACCATTTTTTTACAGGGACGGGGGGAGAAATGCCATAAAAGCGGCGGATTGAGATTTTGACCGCGCGTTGGTATACTCGGTGAAAAGCTTTAAATCAGATTCAAAGAAGGTAAGCAGTATGGATATTATTAAAAAGATCGCGGAGGAACTGGAAGTCGGGCAGGGTCAGGTAGACGCTGCGGTGAAGCTGATCGACGAGGGCTGCACCATCCCGTTCATCGCGCGGTACAGAAAAGAAGCGACAGGGGCTCTGAACGACGAACAGCTCCGCACTCTGGGTACCCGTCTCACCGCGCTCCGGAACCTGGAGGAGAAGAAGGCAAAGGTGCGGGAGTCCATCGAAGCCCAGGGCAAACTCACTCCGGAGCTGGCGGCCCAGATCGAAGCCGCCGAGACGAGCGTCGCGGTGGATGACATCTACCGCCCATACCGCCCGAAGCGCTCCACCCGCGCCACTGCGGCGGTGGAAAAGGGCCTCACGGGTCTGGCGGACATCATTTGGGCCCAGAAGACGGAAAAGACGCTGGAGGAGGAGGCACAGCCCTTCCTGTCGGAGGAAAAGGGCGTGCTGACCCCGGAGGAGGCGATCCAGGGAGCCTGCGATATCCTGGCGGAGCGTTTCTCCGACGCTCAGGTGATCCGTTCCTATGTGCGCGGCGTGACGGAGCGGCGCGGCGTTCTGGCCTCCGAGGCGAAGAACGCGGAGGAAAAGTCCGTCTACGAGACTTACTACAATTTCACGGAACCCGTCGCTAAGGCCTCCGGCTACCGGGTGCTCGCCATTAACCGCGGCGAGAAGGAGAAGATCCTGAAGGTGTGGATCGAAGCCCCGGAGGAGGAGATCCTGAATTTCCTGAAGAGCCATCTTATAAAAGGGAATAACCCGGCGACCCGGGAAGCGATGAGCCGCACCATCGAGGACAGTTATTACCGCCTCATCGCTCCCTCCATCGAGCGGGAACTGAGGAACGAACTGACGGAAAAAGCGGAAGACGGAGCCATCGTGGTATTCCGGAAGAACCTGCACCAGCTGCTGATGCAGCCGCCCATCACGGGAGAGACCGTTCTGGGCTGGGATCCCGCTTTCCGCACAGGATGCAAGCTGGCCGTGGTGGACGCCACCGGAAAAGTGCTGGACACCGCGGTGATCTATCCGACGGCGCCTACTAACGAGGCGAAGCAGAGGGCGGCAGCGGCGAAGATCCGGGAACTGGTGAAAAAGTACCATATCACTCTGGTGTCCGTGGGCAACGGCACCGCGTCCCGGGAGTCAGAGCAGTTCCTGTCCGGCGTCCTGCGGGACATCCCGGAAAAAGTGTACTATGTGATCACCAACGAGGCAGGGGCCTCAGTTTATTCCGCCAGTGCCCTGGCCACCGAGGAGTTCCCGGAGTTCGACGTGGGACAGCGAAGCGCCGCTTCCATCGCCCGCAGGGTGCAGGATCCCCTGGCGGAGCTGGTGAAGATCGACCCGAAATCTATCGGCGTGGGCCAGTACCAGCACGACATGGATCAGAAAAAGTTGGGCGAAGCGCTGAACGGCGTGGTGGAGGACTGCGTGAACGCGGTGGGCGTGGACCTGAACACTGCCTCTGCCCCGCTTTTGCAGTATATTTCCGGCATCACGAAGGCTACCGCGAAGAATATCGTCGCCTACCGGGAGGAAAACGGCCGTTTTACCGCGCGGAAGCAGCTTCTTAAGGTGCCGAAGCTCGGGCCGAAGGCCTTTGAACAGTGCGCCGGCTTTCTTCGGATCTCCGGAGGAACGGAGCCCCTGGACAGCACCGGAGTTCACCCCGAGAGCTACCCGCTGGCAAAGGCCCTGCTGGAATCCACCGGCCTCTCCGAAGAAGAACTGTCCAACGGACCGGTCTCCATTTATGTAGGAAAGAAGCAGGAAAAGGAGTTCTACCAGAAGTTCACAGAAGAGTTCGGCGTCGGCGAGATCACTGTCAAGGCGGTCATCAAGGAACTGACCACCGCCGGCCGGGATCCCCGGGAGGACATGCCCCTGCCCATCCTGAAGAGCGACGTCATGAGCATGGAGGACCTGAAGCCCGGCATGATCCTGAAAGGAACAGTCCGGAACGTCATCGATTTCGGCGCCTTTGTGGATATCGGGGTACACCAGGACGGCCTGGTGCACATCTCCCGCATGTCAAAAAAGAAATTTGTGAAACATCCCCTGGACGTGGTCAGCGTCGGAGATGTGGTCGACGTGAAAGTCGTCGAAGTGGACCTGAAAAAGAAACGCATCGGTTTGTCGATGATTTTGTAAAGGAGGATATAAAATGCAGAATCCGGTTGTAACGATCACGATGGAGAATGGCGGAGTGATGAAAGTGGAGCTGTATCCGGACAAGGCGCCGAACACCGTCAACAATTTTTTAAGCCTCGCGGGAAAGGGCTTCTATGACGGCCTGATCTTCCACCGGGTGATCAGCGGCTTCATGATCCAGGGCGGCGATCCGGAAGGCACCGGCATGGGAGGCCCCGGGTATTCCATCAAGGGCGAGTTCCGGAAGAACCGTGTGGAGAACGATCTGAGTCACAAGCGCGGCGTCATTTCCATGGCCAGGAGCATGCGGCCGAACTCCGCCGGAAGCCAGTTCTTCATTATGCATAAGGACGGCCCCTTCCTGGACGGCGAGTATGCCGCCTTCGGCATGCTGATCGAAGGAGAGGACGTGCTGGACAGCATCGCGGCAGTCCCCACGGATTACAGCGACCGCCCCTATGAAGAGCAGAAGATCAAGTCCATGACAGTGGAGACCTTCGGGGAGACTTATCCGGAACCGGTGAAGTGCTGATAAAGTAACCATACGTCTTAACAGACAGTAATACAGAAGATGGAACAGACCTATTATGTCCGGCTGGAGATCCCGGGGACAGGGCGCGTCCTGGTCCCGGTGACGGTATCGGACGAACCCTGGAAAGGGGACCTGGCAGTTACGGGGCCGGAAGCAGTGACTCCCCGGCGAATCACCGACGCGGCCCGGCGGAAGCTGGGACTGCCGCTTTTGATCGGGGAGACGGACCGGCTTCTGATACGGGAATTCTCGGAAGAAGATCTTCCGGCGGTCCGGGGATTGAAATTAACAGAAACAGATAAAAAGCTGCTCGGCGCATCCGCCGGGCAGCTTTGTGATGGAGATTATTTCCGGCATTATATCCGGAACCAGTATCCTCTGTTCGGATTCGGCCTCTGGGGCGTTTTTCTGAAAGAGGGAGCATTAACAGGACTTGCGGGATTCGGGATGCCGGAAGGAGAGACCGGATCCGGGGAGGAAGATCTCCCGGAACTGGGGTACTTTACAGCCCCTTCTTTCCGGAGGAAGGGATACGCGGAGGAAGCCTGCCGCGTCTGTCTCCTGTACGCAAAGGAGGAGCTGGGCCTGGACAGAGTGCTCCTCCGGGTAAAGAAAGAAAACCTGGCATCCCTTGCGCTGGGACAGAAGCTTCCGCAGGGCGGGATGTTCCCGGAAATCCGCCTTTCCGCCAAATAAAGAACTCGCTAAATGAGAAAGGTTTGCTTTACATAATATTCACCATGCATTATACTGTATACAAGATACAGAAGCGGGTTTATCTCAGTGGGAGAAGACCATCAAGCGAGTCTTGATGATGACAGAAGAGGAAAGCCGACCTTGCTGACAACGGAAGAAAAGGCATATGCCAAGATCAATATCGGACTGGATGTCCTGGGGAGAAGGGAAAACGGGTATCACGAGCTGAAAATGGTCATGCAGACCATTGGCCTCTGCGATGACGTCCTGCTTGCCTGGACGGACAGGGAGGAGACTGTCGGCGGAACGTCTCCGGAGGAGAAGACAGAGATCCGGATCCTGTGCGATACGCCGGGCGTGCCCCTGGACCGCAGGAATCTTGCTTACCGGGCGGCGGAGGCGCTGTTCAGGTACTGTGAAAACAGGAATAACGCGGTTCCCTCCGGGAAGGGGAGCTTTTCCGGCAGGCTTGATATCCGGCTGGTGAAGCGGATCCCGGCAGCGGCAGGCCTGGCAGGGGGAAGCTCCGACGCGGCGGCAGTGCTCCGGGGCGTGAACCGTCTTCTGGAACTTGGACTGAAGGAAGAGGATCTGCAGTGCATTGCGCTTCCCCTGGGCGCGGATATTCCTTACTGTGTATCGGGAGGCACGGCACTGGCGGAGGGCATCGGAGAGGTGCTGACCCCGCTTCCGGCCTTGCCGGACTGCGGCATCGTCCTCGTAAAACCGCCTTTTGACTGCAGTACGGCGGAGATCTACGGCGATCTGCATGTGGACCGCCTGGAGCCGGCGGCACACCCGGATATGGATCAGGTCATTGGCGCGATCCGGCGCGGCAGCCTGCAGGACGCGGCAAGACATATGGGAAACATCCTGGAGATCCCGGCGGTGCGGATGCACCCGGAGATCCGGGAGATCAAACAGCTGCTTCTTGAGGCGGGAGCAACCGGAGCGTCCATGAGCGGAAGCGGCTCTGCGGTCTTTGGTGTTTTTGAAGAGCCCGGGGAAGCGGAGAAAGCAGGACGGATGCTCAGGGAAAGGGGAACAGCAGGACAGATCTTTCTGACTGCGCCGGCGGCGCGGAAAGAAAAGAGGGGCGTTGCTACATGAAAGCGAGGGAAGAGGTATGCCAGACAATCTGAAACTGGCGATAAATGATTATCTCCCGCTGCGGGATGTCGTGTTCATCACGCTGCGGCAGGCGATCCTGAAGGGAGAGCTGGAGCCGGGAGAGAGGCTGATGGAGATCCGACTCGCCAACATGCTGGGGGTGAGCCGGACGCCGATCCGGGAGGCCATCCGGAAGCTGGAGCTGGAGGGACTGGTGAACATGATCCCCAGAAGAGGCGCCGAGGTGGCCGGTATTTCGGAAAAGAGTCTCCGGGACGTGCTGGAGGTGAGACGGTCCCTGGAGGAGCTTGCGATGGATCTCGCGATCCAGAGGATGAACGAGGACCAGATGAAGCAGCTGGAAGAGGCGCAGGAAGAGTTCGTGGCAGCGCTCTCCACCAGCGACCTGATCCGCATCGCCCAGGCGGATGAAAGCTTTCATGACGTGATCTACGCCGGTACGGCCAACGAAAAACTAGTACAGATGCTGAACAACCTGAGAGACCAGATGTACCGGTACCGTCTGGAATATATCAAAGATACCGGAAAGCGGCAGATCCTGAAGGTGGAACATGAGCGGATGATGGATTCCCTGAAACGGCGGGACCGCGAACTGGCGAAACGCATCGCCCGGGAGCATATCGACAATCAGGAGATCACGATAATGACAAACCTAAACATGTAAGGAGCGGAAAAATGGCTAAGCAGACCATTGCGGTTTTATTCGGCGGACAGTCTTCGGAACATGATGTCTCCTGCCTTTCGGCGGCAAACGTGATCGATCAGATCGACCGTACGAAATACGATCTGATTCTTGTAGGCATCACTCAGGCAGGACACTGGGTCAAAACTGACAGCGTGGAGGATATCCGCAGCGGGAAATGGAGAGAATCCCGGATCGGCGCTGCCCTGTCCCCGGACGCTACGGAAAAGTGCCTGATCATTCACGAGAGAAGCTCCATGATCAAGGTGAAAGTTGATATGGTATTCCCTGTCCTCCATGGTCTTTGGGGAGAGGACGGAACGGTCCAGGGCCTCTGCAGCCTGGCGAGGATCCCCTATGTGGGATGCGGCGTGGCGGCCTCCGCGGTGTGCATGGACAAAGGCTTCACGAAGCAGATCGTGGCTCATCTGGGCATCCGCCAGGCAGTCTGGGAGCTGTTCACCTCCGCTGACCTCCAGGATATGGTGAAGGTGGTGAAGCGCGTGGAGAGCCGTTTCGAATATCCGGTATTTGTGAAACCCTGCAACGCGGGCTCCAGCTGCGGCGTCATGAAGGCCCACGACAGAGACGAACTGGCAGTGGCCTTCCGGGAGGCGGCGCGCTATGACCGACGGATCCTGGTGGAGGAGACCATTGTAGGACGGGAGATCGAGTGTGCGGTCCTGGGCGGCGGAGAGATGCCGGTGCAGGCCAGCGGCGTGGGCGAGATCCTGGCCGCTGCGGATTTCTACGACTATGAAGCGAAGTACTTCAATGCCGAGTCCAAGACCATCGTGGATCCGGAACTGCCGGGAGATTCTGCGGAGCGCGTGCGGGAGGCAGCGGTGCGTATTTTTGCAGCCCTCGACGGCTTCGGGCTTTCCAGAGTGGACTTCTTTGTCACGAAAGAAGGCGAAGTGGTATTCAATGAGATCAACACCATGCCGGGCTTCACTGCCATCAGCATGTATCCCATGCTCTGGGCGGCCCGGGGAGTGGATAAAAAACAGCTGATCCAGACTGTGATCGATCTGGGCTTTTCAAGAGACGCCTGATTCGGCGCGGAGAGGAAAGAAGAAATGCAGGAAAAGAACCGCGTGACGGAGGAGAACCACGTGCCGGAACAGGACCCGGTCAAGCTTTATATTCCGCACCGGAAACAGAAACACACAGTTCGGGACCCGAAAGCGCCGGTGGGCGTTTTTGACTCCGGCGTCGGCGGGCTGACGGTGGCGCGGGAGATCATGCGTCTTCTTCCGGAGGAAAGGATCGTGTATTTCGGAGACACGGCCCGTCTTCCTTACGGAGCCAAATCAAAAGAGACGGTGATCCGCTATTCCCGGCAGATCGTCCGGTTCCTTCGGAACAAGGGCGTGAAAGCCATCGTGATCGCCTGCAATACAGCCAGTTCCTTCGCCCTGGAGACCATCGCCGGCGAAAGCGACATCCCGGTGATCGGAGTGATCTACGCCGGCGCCGTGACCGCGGTGAAGGCCACCAGGAACAGACGCGTCGGCATTATCGGCACCCGGGGAACGGTAAATTCCGATATTTACGGCAAGGTGATCCACGGACTGAACCCCGGCATCCGGGTGTTCGGCAAGGCCTGTCCCCTGCTGGTTCCGCTGGTGGAAGAGGGCCTTCTGCACGACAGCATTACGGATGAGATCGCGTCCCGTTATCTCCAGGAACTTAAAGGTAAGTACGTGGACACTCTGGTGCTGGGCTGCACCCATTATCCGCTTCTCCGGTCCACGGTGGCGCGGATCATGGGGTCGGAGGTCACGCTGGTGAACCCGGCGTACGAGACAGCCCAGGAACTGAAACAGATCCTTGCAATGGAGGGGCTCCTGAATCCCGGAACCGCGGACGGAACGGACGCGGGACAGGCCGCCGCTCCGTCGGGATCTCAGCATCACGAGTTTTATGTCAGCGATCTGGCGGATAATTTCCGCGATTTTGCCAGTTCCATCCTGCCGGGACAGGTGGACGGCGCGCAGAAGATCGAGATAGAGGAGTACTGATGACCAGAGACGTACTGGTAAAGATCAGCGGAAACCGGCTGATGGGAGCGGACAATGAGGATGTGGAGCTGGTGACTCCGGGAACCTACTCCTGGAAGAGCGGCACTCACATCGTGCGCTACGACGAACCCGGAGAAGGCGGAGAAAGCATTACGGAGAACATGATCCTGATCGGCGGAGGCTCCATGCAGATCATCAAGCGGGGCTTCTCCAATGTGCACATGGCTTTCAACAACAGCTCGGAGCGGACTACAAGCTGCTTCAGCACCCCCTTCGGGGACCTGATGATCGGCATCTCCACCAATGATATATCAATTACAGAAAGTGACCGGAACATCTGCGTATGCGTGGATTACTCCATGGATATCGCGGAAGAACATCTTTCCGACTGCAGTATAAGCGTAGAGGTGAGCGCGCGATAAGAAAAAGGTCTCTGCCGGACGGCAGAGACCTTTCTTTTTTTATTTATTGCGCCCCAGGATCTTATCCATGAAGCTGCGCTTCTTCGGAACGGGTTTGATGCCGCCGCGGGCGCTCTTAAGCTCGGCGATGTAGATGCCGCTGATCACGACTTTGCATTCCTGCTTTAAAGGAAGCTGTTCGAACACGTTGGGATCGCACATCAGAGTCATGATCTTCGGGCCGACCTTCGCCTTGACGACGGGGACCTTCATCCACCGGGAGTAGAACGGCGCCTGGTCGATGGCGATCTGCGGAAGGCCGGATTCTGAAAGGCGCATTTTCTTTTTATCGATGGTCAGTATGGAAATAGTCTGCTTGGCGGCCTCAAAGGCAGGCATCTGCTCCGCCTGACGTTCCTGGATGCGTTTCCCGTAGAAATAAAGGAAAATCAGTACAGCCACCAGAATCAAAAGAATGATGAGAAGAATTTTGCCAACTGTCATCGGAAGCCCTCCCGGTTAGGAAAATGTCATAAAAACATGCTACAGCATTATAGCAGAATTGGTAAAAGAACGCAAGTGAATTTGCTTGACACCTTGAAATAGCAATGATATTATGGAGTTTGCACTATTGGCGCAGTGGGGGTACTATGCCCATTTTTGCGCCGGTAACTGTTGTCTTCAACAATTGACAGGGGTGATAACGTACATGGAAAAAAGCAATATGCGTCCTATCAGATCCGGCAAAGGCATCCGCATGAGCTTCTCCAGACAGAAAGAAGTTCTTGAGATGCCGAACCTCATAGAGATCCAGAAGGATTCCTATGAATGGTTCCTCGGCGAAGGTCTCCGGGAAGTATTCAGGGACATTTTCCCGATCGAGGATTTTGCGGGACATTTGAGCCTCGACTTTGTCGATTTCCAACTCTGCAGGGATGATGTCAAGTATACCATTCCGGAATGCAAAGAGCGCGATGCGACTTATGCCGCACCGATGAAAGTCAAGGTACGGCTTTATAATAAAGATAAAGACGATCACAAGGAGCACGAGATCTTCATGGGAGATCTCCCGCTGATGACTGATACAGGATCTTTCGTGATCAACGGCGCGGAGCGCGTTATTGTCAGTCAGCTTGTCCGTTCCCCTGGAATCTATTATACCATTGAACATGACAAACTGGGAAAAGAATGCTTCTTCTGTCAGGTGATCCCCAACAGAGGCGCCTGGCTGGAGTATGAGACGGATTCCAACGATGTATTCAATGTCCGCGTGGACCGCACCAGAAAGGTGCCGGTCTCTGTTCTGCTGCGCGCTCTTGGCCTTGGAACGAACGCGCAGATCGTGGAAGTGTTCGGCGACGAGCCGAAACTGAAGGCCAGCTTTGAGAAGGATCCCTCCGACAACTACGCGGACGGGCTCCTGGAGCTTTACCGGAAGATCCGTCCGGGCGAGCCGCTTTCCGTGGAAAGCGCCGAAGGCCTCCTTCACTCCATGTTCTTTGACGCCCGCCGCTATGACCTGGCGAAGGTGGGACGTTATAAATTCAATAAGAAGCTTCACTTCAGGAACCGCATCGTGGGCCACACCCTGGCGGAGGATGTGGTGGACATGAATACCGGCGAGATCCTCGCGGAAGCAGGGACTGCCGTCGAGCGGGACCTGGCGACAGTGATCCAGGATGCCGGCGTTCCCTATGTGTGGATCAACGGCATCGACCGCAAGGTGAAGGTTCTTTCCAATATGATGGTCGATATCCGCGGGTTCGTGGATATTGAAGATCCTACAGAGTTCGGCATCACCGAGCCGGTGTTCTATCCTTATTTAAAGGAACTGATGGACGCCGTGCAGAACGATCCGGAACTCGACACGGAGGAGAAGAAGAATGAGGCCCTGAGGGACTCCATCCGGAAGCATGTGGACAAGCTGATCCCGAAGCATGTGACCAGAGAGGACATCTTTGCGTCCATCAACTACAACATGCACCTGGAAGAGGGCATCGGCAGCAAGGACGACATCGACCACCTGGGCAACCGCCGCATCAGGGCGGTGGGCGAGCTGCTGCAGAACCAGTACCGCATCGGTCTGTCCCGCATGGAGCGCGTGGTGCGCGAGCGCATGACCACCCAGGATATGGCGGAGATCACTCCCCAGTCCCTGATCAACATCAAGCCTGTGACCGCTGCAGTGAAGGAATTCTTCGGATCCTCCCAGCTGTCCCAGTTCATGGACCAGAACAACCCCCTGTCGGAGCTGACTCACAAGAGAAGGCTTTCGGCTCTGGGCCCGGGCGGCCTTTCCAGAGACCGCGCCGGATTCGAAGTCCGAGACGTTCACTACACGCACTACGGAAGAATGTGCCCCATCGAGACCCCCGAAGGTCCGAACATCGGTCTGAT
>JAFSYO010000084.1 GCA_017449925.1 Stomatobaculum sp. | reverse complement strand
GATCTGAGCCTTTGCAGCGTCGACCAGCTTGGTGAAGCCGGCAGCGTCGTTGATGGCGATCTCCGCCAGGACCTTTCTGTTCAGCTCGATGCCAGCCTTCTTCAGACCGAAGATAAACTTGCTGTAGGAGATTCCGTTCATTCTGCAGCCTGCGTTGATTCTTGCGATCCACAGCTGTCTGAACTGTCTCTTCTTCTGCTTGCGGCCTTCATAAGCCGTAGCCAGAGCTCTCATCACGGTCTGCTTTGCGATTCTGTACTGCTTGGAACGAGCGCCTCTGTAGCCCTTGGCCAGCTTCAGCGTTCTGTTATGTTTTGCTTTTGCGTGCATAGCACCTTTTACTCTTGCCATTGTTCCTGTTCCTCCTTCTTAACGTTCTTTCCCCTTACAGATACGGCAGGATCTTCTTCATGACCTTTGCGTTCGTCTGATCGGTCACGATGTCTTTTCTGAGATTTCTTTTTCTCTTCGTAGACTTCTTCGTTAAGATGTGGGACTTATAAGCCTTGTTTCTGATAAGCTTACCGGTACCGGACGCTTTAAAACGCTTTGCTGCTGCTCTGCTAGTTTTTACCTTCGGCATTGTTACTATCCTCCTGTTAATTCTTTTTTGCGCTCAGGAACATGACCAGACTGCGGCCTTCCACTTTGGAAGGCTTGTCGATCACAGCGATATCCGCGAGTTCTTTTGCAAAATCATCCAGAATATATCTGGACTGATTCATATGAGACATCTCGCGGCCCCTGAAACGCAGCGTTACCTTGACTTTGTTTCCTTTTTCAAGGAATTTCCTGGCGGCGTTGACTTTGGTTGCCAGATCGTTCGTGTCAATGTTCGGAGACAGACGGATCTCCTTCAGCTCCACGATCTTCTGTTTCTTTCTGGCTTCCTTTTCGCGGCGGATCATATCATAGCGATACTTGCTGTAGTCAATGATCTTGCAGACCGGCGGCTTCGCTGTCGGCGCAATGCATACAAGATCAAGCTCTGCTTCTTCGGCCTTTTCCAGAGCTTCCTGAGACGACATGACTCCAAGCTGTTCACCTTCCGTACCGATGAGCCGGACCTCCCGGAAGCGGATCTGTCCGTTAACCAATGATTCGCTGATAGCTGTACACCTCCAGTTTATAAAAGAAAAAATACGGTGGAAAGCTCCGCCGTATCACAATAAATACATCTTCGGCATATGAAAAAAGAACCGAAGCTGTTCCATTATGAACCCGGGACACTGTCAGTAGTGCCGAGGTGAGGCAAGCCTGCTTTCCTGTAAATTGCAACATTCAGACTATAGCAAAAGACTTGATATTTGTCAAGATAATAATGGCAGAAACTGTCAGACCTGATGGCATCAAGTTCCCGACTCAGCTTCGCTGCGCTGTGCGGCGGCGCGACTGCGACCCCACGGTTTCATGGAGCACAAAGCGCCGTCCGAATGCAGCGCAGCGAAGCTGACAAAGGGAACCCCTGCCATCAGTGTCGACAGTTTCTGCTGTTTATTCAGGCTTTCGCATACTCCGCCGGAACTTCGCTGAGCAGTTCCAGGTTCTTCTCCTCATTCATGGTCTCGCACATGTCGAGGAACACGTCAAGCGGCACGTTCCGGATCTGCTTGTTGGAGCCGCGCACGTTGATGGAAACGGTGTTCTCGGCCGCTTCCTGATCGCCGAGGACGATGATGTAAGGATCCTTGAGGTTCTTATACTTCTTGATCTTTTCCTTCATGTTGGAATCGGTGTAATCCACCTCAAAGCGGATGCCGTTCTTCCTGAGCATCTTCGCGACTTTTTCAGCATACTCGTTATGCTCGGTGCGGATCGGGACAATGCCCACCTGAACCGGGGACAGCCAGAAGGGGAAGGCGCCCTTGAAGTTTTCGATCAGGATGCCGATGAAACGCTCCATGGAGCCGAAGATCGCGCGGTGGATCATCACCGGCTGCTTCTGCGTCCCGTCCTGGGCCACATACTTCATGCCGAAGTTCAGAGGCAGCTGGAAATCCAGCTGGATGGTGCCCATCTGCCACTCTCTTCCAAGGGCGTCGCGCATCTTAAGGTCGATCTTCGGGCCGTAGAAAGCGCCGTCGCCCTCATTGATCTCGTAATTCCCCTCTCCGTACTTTTCATCCAGGATCTTCTTCAGGTCAGCCTCGGCCTGGTTCCAGGTCTCGATATCTCCCATGAAATCGTCAGGTCTGGTGGAAAGCTCAGCGATGTAGGTCAGACCGAAGGTACCGTACAGCTTGCCGGCGATATCCATAATGCTGTTGATCTCGGAAGCGATCTGATCCTCCGTTACCAAAATATGCGCGTCGTCCTGCCGGAACAGCTGCACGCGGAACAGTCCGTTCAGCTCGCCGGACTTTTCTTTTCTGTGGATCACGTCGACCTGGTTGATCCGGAAAGGAAGCTCCTTGTAGGAGCGGAGCGACCGCTGGAACACCTTGATGGAGTTCGGGCAGTTCATGGGTTTTGCGGCCATGGTGTCTTCCGCCAGGATAGACGCCTCTCCGTTCTCGTCCTGGCCGGGGATGATGAACATGTTGTTCACATAGTGGCCCCAGTGGCCGGAAGTCTCCCAGAGCTTC
This sequence comes from Stomatobaculum sp., assembly GCA_017449925.1. The sequence continues at coordinate 14,500 of JAFSYO010000084.1, read as the reverse complement.
TTATTGGACAGCACCGGCCCGGAGATCTCGTTGTAGCCTGCTTCCTCATGAATCTCTCTCCAGTAGGCGAGGAGTGCGTTGAAGAGCTTCCAGCCCCGCGGCAGCCAGTAGGGCATACCCGGCGCGCTTTCATCGAACATGAAGAGATCCAGCTGCGGTCCCAGTTTCTTGTGATCCCGCTCCATCGCCTCCTGCACCAGCTTCAGATGGGCTTTGAGTTCGTCCTTGGACGGGAAAGCGTACACGTAGATCCTCTGCAGCTGATCACGCTTTTCATCGCCTCTCCAATAGGAACCGGAGACAGACTTCACCTGGAAGGCAGTGCTCAGAAGCTCCGCGGAATTGGCAATATGCGGCCCGCGGCACAGATCCACGAAATCATCTCCCGTGTACCAGATGGTAAGCTTCTCATCCTCCGGAAGATCCTGGATCAGCTCAACTTTGAACTTCTGATCCTTGAACAGTTCCAGCGCCTCTGCGCGGGTCATTTCTTTCTCAGTCCAGTTCTCTTTCCTCTTCAGGATCTCCCGCATCTTGTTCTCGATCTGTGCGAAGTCATCCTTGTTCACGGTACGGGGCAGGATGAAATCATAGTACAGGCCGTCTGCGATCTGCGGACCGATGGCGTACTGGACATTCTCCTTGCCAAAGATCTCGATCACAGCTTTGGCAAGAACATGGGCCAGGGAGTGACGGTAAACTTTCAGAAATTCTTCTCTCTCCATATTTTTCCTCCTTAAAGTTCAGGGCTTGTTTCCAGGTCCCGACCAAGATAAAAAAGTCCCTGCACTGCCTTTGACAGCAGCGCAGGGACGTAATATACGCGGTTCCACCCTGATTACCCGCTGTTCCGGAGACCGGAATCCACAGCGGATCTCTCATTCCGACGATAACGGCGTCACCGGGCCGGATTAGGGCCTCTCAGAGACGGTCTTCCCCTGAAACTCCGCAGGACACTCACAGCACGGATCTCTCCGGCATCCCTCTCTGGGCGGAAAAAACAGGCTACTTCTTCTCCTCAACGATTTTATATATTAACAGTTTGATCGGTACACCGGATTATCTTACACCAGCCGAACAAAAAATTCAAGTCCCGCTTGCGGGACTTGCGCGCCGCGCGCGGGCTGCCGTCAGGCTGCTATACGCCCAGGAAATTCGTGGCAAGTTCAAAATAGACTGTCAGGCTCACCGCATCCACCAGCGTGGTGATCAGGGGAGATGCCATGATCGCCGGGTCGATGCCGAGCCTCTGCGCCGTCATGGGCAGCAGACAGCCGATGCACTTCGCTATAATGACCGTCACGAACATGCTGAAGACTACGACCAGAGCGACCTTGAACTGTCCCGGATTAAAGATCAGGATGCGGACCAGATTGATGCACGCAAGAGTCAGGCCGCAGATAAAGCCGACACGGATCTCCTTCCAGAGCACCTTCAGCACGTCGCCCAGGTCGATGTCGCCGACTGCCATGCCTCGGATAATCATGGTGCTTGCCTGGCTGCCGGCATTTCCGCCGGTATCCATCAGCTGCGGCACAAAAGTGACAAGGATCGGAAGCAGGGCGAAGGCTTCCTCGTATTTTGCGAGGATCCCGCCGGTCACTGTCGCACTGATCATGAGGATCATAAGCCACAGGATGCGGTGCTTCGCCATTTCGAAGACACCGGTCTTCAGGTAGGGCTTCTCGGAAGGCATCATAGCTGCCATCTTTTCGAAGTCCTCGGTGGCCTCTTCTTCCATGACGTCCACCGCGTCGTCGACGGTGATGATACCCACCAGACGGTCTTCGGTGTCCACCACGGGAAGCGTGGTCAGGTCGTATTTATTGAACAGATCGACTACATCCTCCCTGTCGTCCGTGGTCCGCGCCTTGATGATGCGGGTGTCCATGATGTCCTCGATCAGGGTCTCATAGGGATTCATGAGAAGGTCCTTGACCGTGATGACGCCCTCCAGAGTGCGCTTGTTGTCCATGACATAGCAGGTGTAGATCGTCTCCTTGTCCACACCATTCTGGCGGATGTAGGCAAAAGCGTCCTCCACCGTCATGGTCTTCCTTAGACCGATATACTCCGCGGTCATAATGGAACCAGCGGAGTTCTCCGGATATTTCAGGAATTCGTTGATCTGGGAGCGTGTCTCCGGCGTGGCGTTCTGCAGGACACGCTTGACGATATTTGCAGGCAGCTCCTCCACCATATCGACGGCGTCGTCGACAGAGAGGTCTTCGATGATAGACGTCAGCTCTTTATCGGTGATGCTGGAAACGATGTGCTGCTGCTTGTCCAGTTCCAGGCATGCGAACACGTCCGATGCCAGTTCTTTCGGCAGCATCCGGAACACGACCACCGTCTTTTCCGGATCCAGTTCCTCAATAAAGGCTGCCACGTCGACTTCGTTCATTTCGGAGAGGACCTGACGCAGAGTACGGAATTTCTTGGATCTCACCAGCTCCAGAAGAGCTTCGTTCCGCTCCTCTTCTTCTTCGATCTCACTGACATTCAGTTCTGCCATGGAAACCTCCTTTTCAGTACAGGGGCTGATTGCTCAGCCCCTGTTCAGAAACACTCTCTTACTTCTTCATGTCGGACGGTCTCATTGTCAGGTCGATGCGGTCGCGCGCAGCGTCCACCTTGATGACCTTGACTGTGACCTCGTCACCGATATTAACGACATCCTCCACCTTGGCGACTCTTCTGTCTGCCAGTCTGGAGATGTGGATCATTCCGTCCTTGTTGGGGGTGAGGCTCACGAAGGCGCCGAACTCCAGGATGCGGACCACCGGGCCGGTAAACACCATTCCGGCTTCGATGTCGGTGACAATGTTCTTGATCGTCTGAACGGCCTTGTCGATCATCTCCTGGTCGATGCCGGCCACGTTCACGCTGCCGTCTTCCTCGATGTCGATCTGTACGCCGTAGTCCTCGATGATCTTGTTGATGACCTTGCCCTGTTTGCCCACCACATCGCCGATCTTCTTCGGATCGATCTTGATCTGGACGATCTTCGGCGCGTACTTGCTGACCTCAGGTCTGGGCTCTGCAATCACCGGATTCATGATGTTGTTGAGAATATACATTCTGGCTTCTCTGGTGCGGGCGATCGCTTCTTCCACGATGGGCCTTGTAAGACCGTGGATCTTAATATCCATCTGGATCGCAGTAATTCCCTTCTCAGTTCCGGCGACCTTGAAGTCCATGTCGCCGAAGAAGTCCTCTATGCCCTGGATGTCTGTCAGGACCAGATAATCGTCGTCCGTCTCGCCGGTCACCAGGCCGCAGGAAATGCCTGCCACCGGGCGCCTGATCGGCACTCCTGCCGCCATCAGCGCAAGACTGGAGGCGCAGACAGATGCCTGGGAGGTGGATCCGTTGGACTCCATAGTCTCAGACACGCAGCGGATTGCGTAGGGGAATTCTTCCTCCGTGGGAAGCATGGGCAGCAGTGCCCTCTCAGCCAATGCGCCGTGACCGATCTCGCGGCGTCCCGGTCCTCTGGAGACACGGGTCTCGCCTACAGAGTAGGACGGGAAGTTGTACTGGTGCAGATAACGCTTGCTCTTGATATCCACGTCCATGCCTTCGATGCGCTGCACTTCGGAAAGCGGGGCCAGGGTGCATACATCGACGATCTGGGTCTGTCCTCTGGTAAACATGGCGGAGCCGTGCACTCTGGGCAGAAGGTCGATCTCGGCTGCGAGAGGACGGATCTCGGTGATCTGTCTGCCGTCCGGACGCTTGTGATCCTTCAGGATCATCTTCCGCACGGTCTTCTTCTCGTACTGGTACATTGCATCCCCGATCAGCGGAAGCCACTCTTCCTTCTCGGCAAGAGCTTCTTTGCAGCGTTCGGTAAGTTCGTCCACTGCCTTGTCCCGGGCCATCTTGTCGTCGGAGAACACCGCGGTCTCCATCTCTTCCTGGGGAACGATCTCCTTGATGGCGTTCATCAGTTCCTCCGGGATCACGGCGGAAATATATTCCTGCTTTTCCTTGCCGACCGCTTCGCGGATCTCATTGATAAAGGCTATCAGCTTCTTGTTGACCTCGTGGGCCTCATAGATCGCATCGATCATGACCTGCTCCGGCACTTCCTTTGCGCCGGCTTCGATCATGATGACTTTGTCCTTCACGCTGGCAACAGTCAGAGCCAGGTCAGAGACCTTCTTCTGATCATTGGTGGGATTGATGACGAACTTTCCGTCGATCAGGCCTACCTGTGTCATAGCGCAGGGACCGTCAAAGGGAATATCAGAGATCGTCACAGCAATAGCGGTTCCGATCATGGCGGTCAGCTCCGGGGAACAATCCGGATCGACGCTCATGACCAGGTTTTCCAGCGTTACATCGTTCCTGTAATCCTTCGGGAACAGCGGACGCATGGGGCGGTCGATGACACGGTCTGTGAGGACCGCATTCTCGGAAGGTTTGCCCTCGCGCTTCATGAATCCCCCGGGTATCTTGCCCACCGCGTACTGCCTCTCATTATATTCCACAGACAGCGGGAAGAAATCGATGCCCTCCCTGGGCTGCTTGCTGGAAGTGGCTGTGGAAAGGACGACCGTGTCGCCGTAATGCATCAGGGCGGCGCCGTTCGCCTGGGCGCAGACTCTGCCGATCTCAACCGTCAGCGTCCTGCCGGCCAGCTCCATGCTGAAACTCTTGAATTCCTTGCTCATTCTTTACTCTTCTCCTTTTCCTCACTCTCCAATTACTCGTCCAAATACCTCACAACACTAAACTCAGGGTGGAATTGTTATTCCACCCTGAGATAGAAAACCTATGAAAAATTACTTTCTGAGGCCCAGCTTCTCGATCAGCGCACGGTAGCCTTCAAGGTTGGTTCTCTTGTAATACTGAAGCAGTCCTCTTCTCTGACCGACCATCATCAGAAGTCCTCTTCTGGAGTGGTGATCCTTCGGGTTGACCTTCAGGTGCTCGGTGAGGTCTCTGATCCGCTCGGTAAGCAGAGCGATCTGGACTTCGGGAGAACCGGTATCTCCTTCTTTTCTTCCGTAGGCTGCGATGATTTCAGCTTTCTTCTCTTTTGTGATCATGGTTTTTTCTCCTTTATTTCTGTATTCTTACCTGGAACCGCGCATCCGGTGGAGTCCTCCGGAAACGAAGCCTCAGGCGCTTTCAATGCCCACTCATACTATCACGAAGCGGATTTAAATGTCAACGGATTTCTCGCTCAGAACGACAATATCCTTCCGGATCTGTTCCTTCAGCTCCTGCAGATCCCGGAACTTCATTTCCGGCCTTACGAAATGGAGGAACCTTATCCTGATCTGCATCCCGTACAAGTCTCCCTCATAGTCTAACAGGAAAGTCTCGATCCGAACCCGGTGATTCAGCCGGTCGTTCTGCACCGTGGGGTTATCGCCGACATTGGTGATGCCCCGGACCGCCGTGCCGTCAGGAAGGTCCACGATGGTGCCGTAGACGCCGTAGCGCGGCATCAGTTTTCCCCCCGGCACCTCCAGATTCACTGTGGGGAAGCCCAGCAGACTCCCGCCGATACGGTTGCCCCGGGTCACGGTCCCTTCCAGAGACCACTCGTATCCCAGAAGCTGGTTTGCTTTTTCGATGTTGCCTTTCCTCAGTTCCTCCCTGATGTACGTGGAACTGATATCCCGGCCTTCGTCCTGTTCTTTCCGGATGATCAGTGTGCGGAACCCGTATTTCGGACCCATAGCTTCAAGAAGCGCGGCATTTCCGCTGCGGTTCTTTCCGAAGGCGCAGTCCGGACCCGCCACGATGGCCTGCATGTTCATCTTTTTAATAAGAACGTCCAGGACGAACTCTTCGCCTGTCATAGAGGCGATCTTCGGCGTAAAGGGATACTCCACGATGTAGTCGATGCCTGCTTCCCGGAGTTTTTCTCTCCGTTCCGCATTCGTATTGATCTGTTCCTTCGGCGCCCCGCCTACCACCGCGGAAGGGGGTGTGCCGAAAGTAAATACTGCAGTGGCGATCCCTTCCTCCGCTGCGATCTTCTTCATACGGGTCAGGATCTTCCGGTGCCCCATATGCTCCCCGTCAAACTTTCCGATGGCGACCACAGTAGGCTCTTCTATCCTGACCTTTGTCGTTCCGATCCACTCTTTCAAAACGTGTACCTCTTGTTCCTTATTCCCGTATTCCGCCGAGAAACAACTTTTCTGCCCGGAATAATCCCCCTGCGGAAAGCTGATACAATCCGATAAAGTTGTTCCTGCTGTCGTATACTCTGTAAATCTTTCCGCGGCTGCGGCTCCCCGGAAGAAACAGCTCTTCTCTCACAGGGTTCCCGTTCCAAATAAACCGGTCTGCCTCCGGCATCGCCCGGGCTGCACTGTATTCTGAAAGACACTGGTCCACGGGGATCAGGAACTTCTCCGGTTCGCCCCGGTCCGCCGCTTCCTGCAGCTCCCTCAAAGGATGTGCTTCCGAAATATAAAACTGACCCGCCCTGGTCCTGAGAAGTTTCTCCATACAGGCGCCGCAGGAAAGTTTCTCTCCGATGTCATGGCAAAGAGTCCGGATATAAGTCCCTTTGCTGCAATCCACTTCCATCTTTACCCGGGGAAATGTGATCTCTTTCACCCGGATCTCATCGATCCTGACTCTCCGGGGCTTTCTTTCCACTTCGATCCCCTTCCGGGCAAGGTCGCAGAGCTTCTTCCCGTTTATCTTCAGCGCCGAATACATCGGCGGGATCTGCTCATAATCCCCTTCAAAAGAGTGTACTGCGTAAAGCAGATCCTCCTCTGTGCATGCCACGTCCCGGACAGACAATACAGTCCCTCCGGCATCCTGTGTGTCAGTTTCAACCCCCAGAAGCATCACCGCTTCATAGCTTTTTGTCCGGTCTGTCAGAATGTCGCAAAGTTTTGTGGCACTCCCCAGGCACACCGGCAGGACGCCTTCGGCGTCCGGATCCAAAGTCCCTGTATGGCCGATCTTTTTCTGCCGGAAAACACCCCGCATTTTTGCGACGACGTCGTGGGAAGTGAATCCCTTTTCCTTATATACGTTAATGACTCCATTCAGCATTCGCGGCTCCGTTTCACTGCCTCATCTGTTCTTCCGCCATACGGCGTACTTCAGGCAGAAACTGTTCCGGTGTCATGCCGGTGATGGTGCATCCTGCGGCCCGGATGTGACCGCCTCCGCCGAAACTGGCGCAGATGGCAGAAACATCAACCACATCAGCAGAACGAAGCGACAGCTTCCACTGTCCGGGAATGCGCTCGGAAACGAGGCAGGAGCACTCCGCGCCTTCTGTCAGACGCATTTGTTCCGCGATTCCGTCCATATCCGATGACTGGGCTCCGAATTCCTCCTTCTCCCGGAAGGTGATCACGGACCAGATAAATCTGCCGTCCCCGTTCCGTTCAGCCTTGCACAGCGCCTTGCCGAGGATCCTGTTCTGAGGCCAGGTCTTTCTGTAAAAGGCGCGGTCGATGATCTCCCCGAAGGGAATTCCGGTAGTCATCAGGAACCCTGCGGTCTGCATGGTCTGTTCGGAAGTGGCATTATATTTGAACACACCCGTGTCCGTAACGATGCCGGTATACAGACAGGCAGCCGTTTCTTTGCTGATCTTATCCCGCTCCAGCAGGCCGAACAGCACTTCGCAGGCGCTGCTTGCGTCCGCCAGGCATACCGTATCCGCAGCGAAGCCCGGATTCGTCACATGGTGGTCAATATTCAGCGTATCCTCCGCACTGTCGAAAACCGGGATCAGATCACCCATACGTCCGCGGTCGGACACGTCCAGAGCCACGGCAAGATCCGCCTTGAATTCTTTGTCCGGAGCAGTCCGGATCTGGTCAAATCCCCGGAGATAGGCAAATTTAACCGGGGGCTTTTCCAGCCAGACCGTTACTTCCTTCTCCGGCATGTTGTCTTTCAGATAGTTATAAAGCGCGAGCGCCGAACCCACGCAGTCGCCGTCCGGGTTGACATGGCCCAGAACCGCGATCGTTTTCGACGCTCTGATCTTATTCTGCAGTATCCTGTTCATCCGATTCTCCGTTTTGCTCCGTTTCCCCGTCCTGGTCCCAGTTTTCTGCCTTTTTCAGCTCATCCAGCACGCTGTCGATATGCGCGCCGTAGGCCATTGAACGGTCCGCGGCAAACCTGAGCTCAGGCGTGATCCGGAGATTCACGGTTCTCGCCAGTTCGCTCCGGATATAGCCGGAAGCCTTCTTCAGGCCCTCAAGGGTCTGCTCCTCGGCTTCCGGTCCCCCGTATACACTGACATAGACGGTACAGTATCTCAGGTCCGCCGTGACCCTGGCGTCCGTGACGGTCGTCATCGGACTGACACGGGGATCTTTCAGACCGTTCATAATGATACTCTGGATCTCCTTCCTCACCTCGGCGTTGATCCTTGTATTTTTGATACTTCCCTTTTTCATGACCGCGGCACCTCAACCATGGCATAAGCCTCAACCAGGTCGCCCTCCGCGAGGTCGTTGAATTTCTCGAACACAAGGCCGCACTCGTATCCTGCATTCACTTCCTTGACATCATCCTTGAAGCGCTTCAGGGAAGCCAGCGGACCGTCGAAGATCTGCGTACCCTCGCGGGTGATGCGGGCCTTGCAGCCGCGCTGGATCTTTCCGTCCAGAATATAGGAACCGGCAATGGTACCAACTCCGGAAGCCTTGAACAGCATACGCACCTCGGCGTGACCGATGATCTTCTCCTCGAACACCGGAGCCAGCATGCCCTTCATGGCGTTCTCGATATCCTCAATCGCCTGGTAGATCACCTTGTACAGACGGATATCCACATGCTCATGATCCGCGGTCGACTTGGCCAGGGCATCAGGACGCACGTTGAATCCGATAATGATCGCATTGGAAGCGCTGGCCAGGGCGACGTCGGATTCGCTGATGGCGCCGACGGCGCTGTGGATCACCTTGACCTGCACCTCTTCGTTGGACAGCTTGGACAGAGACTGCTTCACAGCTTCGACAGAACCCTGTACGTCTGCCTTGACAATGATCGGCAGCTCCTGAATATTTCCTGCCTTGATCTGACCGAACAGGTCGTCCAGGGACAGTTTTGCCTTGGTCTCCTCGATCAGCTTGTTCTTTCCTTCGTTGATGAAGGTGGCTGCAAAATCCTTCGCTTCCTTGTCGCTGCTCATGGCGACAAAGACTTCTCCTGCGTTCGGCACTGCGTTCAGGCCCTGGATCGCCACCGGAGTGGAGGGTTTTGCATCTTTGACCCGGGCGCCCTTGTCGTTCAGCATAGCACGTACTTTTCCGTAGCAGGAACCTGCCGCGACGAAATCGCCCACATGCAGTGTGCCCTTCTGCACCAGCACTGTCGCCACCGGACCTTTTCCTTTGTCCAGCTGCGCCTCGATGACCAAGCCTCTGGCGTTCCGGTTCGGGTTCGCCTTCAGTTCCTTCACATCCGCCGCCAGGAGGATATTTTCCAGAAGATCTTCGATACCTTCGCGGGTCTTGGCAGAGATCGGACAGCAGATCGTTGTGCCGCCCCAGTCTTCCGGGACCAGCTCGTACTGGATCAGTTCCTGCTTCACGCGGTCCACATTTGCATCCGGCTTGTCGATCTTGTTGATGGCGACAATAACCTCAACTCCCGCCGCTTTTGCGTGATTGATCGCTTCGATCGTCTGAGGCATGATGCCGTCATCCGCTGCCACCACCAGGACTGCGATATCCGTCGCCAGGGCGCCGCGCATTCTCATGGCGGTAAATGCCTCGTGGCCCGGGGTGTCCAGGAAGGTGATAAGACGGTCATTGATCTTCACCTGATAAGCGCCGATATGCTGGGTGATTCCGCCAGCTTCGCGGCTGGTGACATTGGTCTTCCGGATCGCGTCCAGAAGAGAGGTCTTGCCGTGGTCGACATGGCCCATGACACAGACCACCGGCGGGCGGGTGACCATCTCGTCTTCGCTCTCCTCGACCTCTTTCAGAAGCTCGGCGATCACATCCTCCGGCTCCTCCTTGGTGCACAGGATATCATAATCCAGCGCGATCTCCTCCGCCTTTTCAAAGGGGATCTCAGAGTTCGGCGTATAGATCTCACCCTTGATAAAGAGCTTTTTGATGATCTCAGAGGCATTCTTCTTCATAGCCTTCGCAAGGTCGGAAATGGAAATGGTCTCGGGGATCAGGATCTCCTTGATCTTCTCCTCCTCCTTCACCACCTTCTGCTTCTCCGGCATGATAAACGGGTGCCGGTTCACCTTGCCGCTCTTGGAGGTCTTGAAGCCGTCTTCTGTTCTGTGGCGCTTGTCGTTCTTATCCTTATAATTCTGTTTGCTGGGACGGTTGCTGACTGTCTTTTTGACCAGCGCACCGTCGCCGGAACTCTGCTGTTTGTCAGCAGGCTTCTGCCCGAATCCGGTACGGGCTCCTGCCGGTGCCCCGGCCCTTGCGCCCTGGAAGCCTGCGCGGTCAGCGCCCTGACGAGCACCCTGGTAACCGCCCTGGCCTGCTCCTGTACGCGTTCCCTGATAGCCGCCCTGGCCTGCTCCTGTACGCGTTCCCTGATAGCCGCCCTGGCCTGCTCCCTGGCGTGTTCCCTGATAGCCGCCCTGGCCTGCTCCCTGACGAGCACCCTGATAGCCGCCCTGGCCTGCTCCCTGGCGTGTTCCCTGGTAGCCGCCCTGGCCTGCTCCCTGGCGTGTTCCCTGGTAGCCGCCCTGACGCGTTCCCTGGTAGCCGCCCTGGCCTGCTCCCTGACGTGTTCCCTGATAGCCGCCCTGGCCTGCTCCCTGGCGTGTTCCCTGGTAGCCGCCCTGGCGTGTTCCCTGATAGCCCTGACGGACAGGCTGCGTTCCTGCCGGTCGGACTCCCTGGGCTGCAGCAGGGCGCACGATCCCTGCCTGTGTCCCCGGTGTCCTTGCCGGTTCCGCAGGCTTCGCTTCTGCTGCAGGCTTCACTTCCGCCGCAGGCTTCGCTTCCGCCGCAGGCTTCGCTTCCGCCGCGGGCTTCACTTCCGCTGCGGGCTTCACTTCTGCCGCGGGCTTCACTTCTGCCGCTGGCTTCACTTCTGCCACAGGCTTCACTTCCGCTGCAGGCTTAACCTCTGCCGCGGGCTTCACTTCTGCTGCAGGCTTCACTTCTGTAACGGGCTTCACTTCTGCCGCGGGCTTCGTCTCCACTGCGGGCTTCGCCGCTGCAGGTTTCGGCGAAGTTTTCGGTTTTACCCTGATCTGTTGGGCGTTCTGGGGCCGGAAAACTGCCGTAAACTTTTTTTTCTTCGGAGCAGTCTCCGGTGTTTTCTCATTATTCTTCTCTTCTGCCATTCTTATCCCCCTCGACGATGGTTTCCTCTCCAATTAGTTTCATGACTGCACCGGAAAAACCCTCGTCGTTCAGCGCAATCGTTACTCTTTCTTCCCGTCCGATCGCTTTTCCCAGGCGTTCCCGCGTGGAAAATACAGCAAACGGAACCTCGTAGTATTCACATTTATTCCGGAACATCTTTTTGGTATTCTCTGAGGCATCGCAGGCTACGATCACACCTGCCGCTTTCCCCGACTGGATCAGTTTCTCCACGGCGAACCCGCCGCTGACCACTCTGCCGGCCTTCTGTGCCATACCAAGCATGCCCAGTACTCTGTCTTCAGTCCGCAGAATCGATCAACTCCTTTTCCAGTCTTTCGTATACCTCCCGCGGTACTGTCTCCCGGAATGCGCGGTCCAGTCCCTTCGTCTTCCAGGCTTTCCGCACACATTCGGGATCGCGGCAAAGGTATGCCCCCCGTCCGTTCATTCTTCCGCCGGGGTCCGCAAGTATCTGCCCCTCCGGAGTACGCACGATGCGGATCAGTTCCTTCTTCATCCGTTCGGTACCGCACCCGATACAGGTGCGGACAGGCTGTTTTTTCACTGCTGTTCCTCTCCGGCCTCCGCTTCTTCTTCATATTCGATCTCAGAGGAACCTTCCACCTGGTATTCAATTCCGAGCTCTTCGAACAGGCCGCTTTCCTGTGCCTGGGTCTCACTCTTGATATCGATCTTGAAGCCTGTCAGCTTTGCCGCTAGACGGGCATTCTGACCTTCCTTACCGATCGCCAGAGACAGCTGATAGTCCGGTACGATGACCTGGGCTTCCTTCTCTTCTTCGTCCGCCATCACCAGGATGACTTTTGCAGGGCTCAGGGCATTCTCGATGAGATATGCCGGATTGTCGTCCCAGTTGATGATATCGATCTTCTCTCCGCGGAGCTCATCCACGACGGCGTTTACGCGGGCTCCGTTGATTCCCACGCAGGCGCCGACCGGGTCCACGTTGGGATCGGTGGAACTCACTGCCATCTTTGTTCTGGACCCGGCTTCCCGGGCAATGGCTTTGATCTCCACCGTGCCGTCCCGGACCTCCGTGACCTCCTGCTCGAACAGACGCTTTACCAGCTCAGGATGTGTCCTGGACACTGTGATCCTGGGACCGCGGGGTGCATCCTTCACCTCCACCACATACAGCTTGATGCGGTCCGTAGGTTTGAACACTTCGCCCTTCACCTGCTCGTTTTCAGTGAGCAGTGTGTCGCAGCGGCCCAGGGAAATGGAAATATTCTTTCCTGCATAGCGCTGCACGATGCCGGTGATGACGTCTCTTTCTTTTTCATAGTACTCGTTGTAGATGACCTTGCGCTCTTCCTCGCGGATCTTCTGAAGGATGACGTTCTTCGCGACGCCCGTGGCGATGCGGCCGAACTCCCTGGATTTCACCTCGATGGGGACGATGTCGCCTTCCTCGTACTTCGGGTCGATCATCTTCGCTTCCGCCAGAGAGATCAGTGTGGATTTTTCTTCCGTTGTCGGGTTCGCCGGCATTTCGGAAGTCACAGTCTTCTTCTGCAGCACCTTATATTTGCAGGTATCACGGTCCATGTAGATCTCAATATTGTCCGCGGTGCCGTAATTATTCTTGCATGCGCTGATCAGTGAATTCTGGATCGCGTCCAGGAGCGAGTCCTTGCTGATATTTTTTTCTTTCTCGAGAAGCTCGATTGCCTCTTTCAGCTCGTTCCCGGTTTCGATCGGTTCTTTGTTCACCTTTCTCATTGTTTTTCCCTTTATCCTCCGTCAAATTAAAAATCCAGAGCCAGCCGGATCAGAGCGATGTTGCTGCGTTCGAAAACACGCTCTTCATCTCCGTCCTGGATCGTCACGGTCTTTGCATCAAACCCCTTCAGGATCCCCGAAAATTCCTTCTGTTTCTCCAGGGCCTTGTAAAGCTTTACTTCAACTTCTTTTCCGTTTTCACGGATAAAATCCTTGTCCTTTTTCAGCTGTCTTCCCAGTCCCGGAGAGCTGATCTCCAGGATATAGTTCTCCGGGATAAAATCCTCCCGGTCCAGCCAGTCAGAGACCTTCCGGCTGATATCAGCGCAGTCTTCCACGCCGATGCCGCCTTCCATATCGCAGTACGCCCGGAGATACCACGTCCCCGCTTCCTTTACGAATTCCACGTCCACGATTTCAAAATCCATGGTCTTCTGCAGCTCTTTAAGAAACTCTTCCGTGCGCTGCACATATCCTTCGTGCTTTGTCAACCGCTGCCCTCCTGACTGTGTTGAAAACATTACCTTCACAACGTAAAAGTGTGGACCTTTGCGGTCCACACTTTCTTTTTCATTATTCAGCTTCGGTCAAATTTTAGCAGAGTCTTGATAAAAATGCAAGCATTTCTCGAATTTCTCTGTATTTCCGCTTATTTTTTCCTTATTTTCTCTTATTTTTCGGTCAGTGCACAGAGGATTTCGTTGCTCCTGCGGATAAAAGCTTCCATTCTGTCCGGGCTCAGACTTCCGTGCTGTATCCGCGCCAGATCATAAAGCTGTTCGCAGACCTGTTTCGTGAGGGAAGGCTTCTTCGGAGACTCCTCTTCCGGAGCAGCCTCCTCCGCCGGGGCTGCTTCCTCCGCGGTGACTGTCTCTTCCGTCGGGACTGCATTATCCGTTTTCTCTTCCGCAGGAACATCTTCGCCGGACGCCTTCTCCGTCACCACGACCTTCGACTTCAGGAACTCCACCAGCGGGTGGCGGTCATTCAGTACCAGAGTTTCCCCTTCGCCGGCGAACATGTCACTGTTCATACCGTACTGCTTCATCATGTCCTGCATCCTGCGGCTCTCTTCTGAGACTGTCAGGATCGAAGCCGTACCGCTGTCCTTCAGGGTGTCGATCTTCACCGTCAGCCTGTCGTTTCCGATGGCCTTCTTCACCGCCTTGGCCAGCGCTTCGTTCTGCTTTTTGGCTTCTTCGCTGTCCTCTTCCTTCTCCTCACGGAAAGCATCGTTCAGATCCGCGTCGATGCGGGAGAACTTCAGATCCTTGTTCTTCTGCTCCAGATGGCTGATGAAAGGAGCGTCGATGGCCTGGGGAAGGATCACAGCGTCGATCTTCTGCTCGCGGAACATCCGGATATACTGGCTCTGCTCCTTCTCATCCGTCACATAGAAGATCCGGTTCTCAAAGCGCTCTTTGTTCTCCTCCAGGCAGTCCTTCAGAGTC
>JAFSYO010000083.1 GCA_017449925.1 Stomatobaculum sp. | reverse complement strand
GCCATCAAGCGTGTCAGCAAGACCGTCAAGGGCGGCCGCACGATGCGTTTCTCCGCTCTGGTGGTTGTGGGCGACGGCAAGGGCAGAGTCGGCGTAGGCCTCGGCAAGGCCGGCGAAGTTCCGGAGGCGATCCGCAAGGGCAAAGAAGCTGCGATGAAGAACGTTGTTACCATCGCTATCGACGAGAACAAGAGTATCCCGCACGACTACATCGGAAAGTTCGGCAGCGCCTCCGTGCTGCTGAAGAGAGCTCCCGAAGGTAACGGTATCATCGCCGGTGGTCCGGCCCGCGCAGTGGTCGAGCTTGCAGGCATCCAGAACATCAACATGAAGTCCCTGGGTTCCAACAACAAGACCAACGTCGTTCTTGCCACACTGGCAGGTCTGACCGCGATCCACACACCGGAAGAGATCGCCAAGAGACGCGGCAAATCCGTGGAAGAGATCCTGGGCTGAGAAGGAGGAGACTAAAATGGCTAAGAATCTTAAAATCACTCTGGTCAAGTCCCCCATCGGCGCGATCCCGAAGCAGAAAGCTACTGTGGAGGCGCTTGGCCTGAGAAAGATGAACAAGACCGTTACGATGCCGGACAACGAGGCAGTCAGAGGCATGATCTGGCACGTCAGACATCTGGTCAAAGTTGAGGAAGTTGATTAAAACCAGCACCCCTAGCATGGGTGTGGAACCAGAGAATATTTTTATCACCTAAAATGGAGGTGCAGTCATGGATTTATTTAACTTAAAACCGGCTGAGGGTTCTGTCCATTCCGGCAATTTCCGCCGCGGACGCGGACACGGCTCAGGCAACGGTAAGACTGCCGGCAAGGGACACAAGGGCCAGAAAGCCCGTTCCGGCGCGCCGAGACCCGGCTTCGAGGGCGGCCAGATGCCCCTGTACAGACGTCTCCCCAAGAGAGGCTTCAAGAACCGCAACAGCAAGAACATCGTTGCTTTCAATGTCAACGAGCTTGACAAGTTCGAGGACGGCGCAGTCGTCACCGTCGAGAGCCTTGTGGAAAAGGGCATCATCGGCGATATCTGCGACGGCGTCAAAGTTCTGGGCGGCGGTGAACTGACCAAGAAACTGACCGTGAAGGTCAACGCATTCAGCGAGAGTGCCAAAGCAAAGATCGAGGCAGCAGGCGGAACCTGTGAGGTGATCTGAGATGCTGACGAGTCTCCGAAATGCGCTGAAGATAAAGGACATCCGGGACCGGCTGATCTTTACCTTCCTGATGCTGATGGTGGTCCGCTTTGGCAGCAACCTTCCGATTCCTGGCGTTAACACGGAGTACCTTAAGAACTTTTTTGAGCAGCAGCGCCAGGCAACAGGAAACGCGTTCGGTTTTTTTAATGCGATCACCGGCGGCTCTTTCGAGCAGATGAGTGTTCTGGCTCTCAGCATCACACCCTACATTACATCATCCATTATTATGGAACTGATGACCATTGCGATCCCGAAACTGGAAGAGCTCCAGCGTGAAGGAGAGGACGGCAGAAGAAAGATGATGGGCTATACCCGTTATCTGACCGTCGTCCTGGCTCTGATCGAGAGTATCGCAATGTCCGTCGGCTTCGGCAGCCAGGGCCTGCTCTACAACTTTAATGTGAAGAGCGTCTTTGTTGCGGTGGCCGCGATGACCGCAGGCAGCGCCTTCCTGATGTGGATTGGCGAGAGGATCACGGACAAGGGTGTCGGCAACGGCATTTCCATCGTCCTTCTGATCAACATCATCTCCTCTCTTCCGAATGACCTCGGAACGCTGTTCGAGCGCTTCATCCTGAACGCCAGATCTGTGGCGACTGCAGTGGTGGCGGGACTGATCATTGTCGGATGCATCCTTGCGATGGTTATCTTCGTTATTCTTCTGTGTGACGCGGAGCGGCGCATCCCGGTCCAGTACACCCAGAAGCTCCAGGGACGCAGGATGATGGGCGGCGGCCAGTCCGCCGTGATCCCCCTGAAGGTCAACACCGCGGGCGTGATCCCTGTGATCTTTGCCAGCTCGCTGATGTCCTTCCCCATTGTGATCTCCCAGTTCTTCACCATCGACTACACATCGATCGGCGGCAAGATCCTGGCGACCCTGAACTCTTCCAACTGGTTCCGTCCGGACCGTCCGGTGTATTCCATCGGTCTGGTGATCTACATCATCCTGATCATTCTGTTCGCTTATTTCTATACCTCCATCACCTTCAATCCGCTGGAGGTAGCGAACAACATGAAGAAGTCAGGCGGCTTTATCCCGGGCATCCGTCCCGGCCGGCCCACCAGCGACTATCTTACAAGAGTTCTGAACTACATCATTTTCCTCGGAGCGACCGGCCTGACCATCGTGGCAGTGATCCCGATCATTATCTCGGGTCTCTTCAACATCGGAAGCCTGTCCTTCACAGGAACATCTCTGATCATTATCGTCGGCGTTATCCTGGAAACCCTGAAGGCGATCGAGTCCAGCATGCTGGTCAGGAACTACAAGGGATTCCTGAGCGACTGACAACAGAGCAACGGAAACCACAGCCCGACTTCCAGACGCCCGGAATCATCATTCCGGAGTGTCTGGAGGTTTGGCAGTTTCAAAGGAACTATAAGAACAAGCAAAACAGAAGAACGGAGGGAAGCTATGAAGATCGTTATGCTCGGCGCCCCCGGTGCCGGTAAAGGAACCCAGGCGAAGAGAATCGCGGCGGAGTACGGTATTCCGCACATCTCCACCGGAGATATTTTCCGCGCGAACATCAAGGCAGGCACAGAACTTGGCAAGAAGGCAAAAGCGTTCATGGATCAGGGAGCGCTTGTCCCGGATGAGGTCACGATCGGTATGCTGATGGACAGGATCCATGAAGCGGACTGCGAAAAGGGCTACGTCCTGGATGGTTTCCCCCGTACCATTCCTCAGGCGGAGAGCCTCACAAAGGCACTTGCGGCCGAGGGCAACAAGATCGACGCAGCAGTGGATGTCGATGTTCCGGATGAGAATATCGTGAACCGCATGGGCGGCAGAAGAGCCTGCCTGAACTGCGGCGCGACCTACCACATCGTCTTCAACGCACCGAAGAAGGAAGGCATCTGCGATACCTGCGGAAGCAGCCTGGTGCTGAGAGACGATGACAAGCCGGAAACGGTCCAGAAGCGTCTGTCCGTTTACCACGACCAGACCCAGCCCCTCATCGACTACTACAGGGCGCAGGGCGTGCTGAAGAGTGTGGACGGAACGCAGGAAATGGATAAAGTTTTCGAAGACATCAAAGCAGTTCTCTAAGACAGGAGCAGGCAGAACATGGCTGTGACAGTTAAATCGGCGCATGAGATACAGCTGATGCGCGAGGCAGGAGAGATCCTCGCGAAAGTGCATGAAGAGCTTGCGGAAAGCGTTAAGCCGGGGGTGACCACCTTTGAGATCAACCGGCGCTGCGAAAAGCTGATCCGCGGCTACGGCTGCATCCCGTCGTTTCTCGGGTATGAAGGCTTTCCGGCGAGTGTGTGTGTGTCTGTGAACGACGAAGTGGTCCACGGGATCCCCTCCAAAAAGAGGGTCATCCGGGAGGGCGATATCGTCAGTCTGGACACTGGCGTCATCTGGAAGGGCTGGCAGAGCGATGCGGCCCGGACCTGGGCGGTAGGAAAGATCTCGCCGGAAGCACAGGCCCTGATCGATGTCACCAGGGAGTCCTTCTTCGAGGGGCTCAAATACGCGAAAGCGGGCAACCACCTGAACGACATCTGCAGCGCCATTGGCGATTATGCTGAATCGAGAGGCTACGGTGTCGTAAGGGATCTGGTAGGCCACGGAATCGGGACCGGAATGCATGAGGACCCGGAAGTTCCGAACTACCGGATGAAGCACAGAGGCATCCGGCTGCAGGCCGGCATGACGCTGGCGATCGAACCGATGATCACCAATGGTACCTGGGAAGTCAACTGGGGCTCCGATGGCTGGACCGTCACCACAAAGGACGGCAGCCTTGCCGCACACTACGAGAACACGATTCTGATCACGGACGGGGAACCTGAGATCCTGTCCCTGCGATGAGTCGAAGCAGAAGGGGATATTGAATGTCTAAAACAGACGTGATCCAGCTGGAAGGAAAAGTGATCGAGAAACTTCCGAATGCCATGTTCCAGGTGGAACTGGAGAACGGACACCAGGTGCTGGCGCATATCAGCGGCAAGCTCCGCATGAACTATATCCGCATTCTGCCCGGAGACCGGGTCACGGTGGAGCTTTCCCCGTACGATCTGAGCAAAGGCAGGATCACCTGGAGAAACAAGTAACAGCAGCACGTAACAGTTTTGCCGGAAATACCGCTGTGAACCGCGAAATATTCGTGGCTTTGCACAGAAAGCATGTCCTTGTAATTTGCGGGAAGCGGTGATATAATAATTCGGCGACTTTTATTGGCCGGGAAAGGAGGATCGATATGAAAGTCAGATCTTCAGTCAAGCCGATTTGCGAAAAGTGCAAGATTATTAAGAGAAAGGGTTCCATCAGAATCATCTGCGTGAATCCGAAGCACAAGCAGAGACAAGGCTAAGACGTAAAGTTCAATTCTAACAGGAGGAAACAGCACAATGGCTCGTATTTCAGGCGTTGATTTACCGAGAGAGAAGCGTGTGGAAATCGGACTCACCTATATTTATGGTATCGGTGTGACCAGTTCCAACAGAATTCTGTCTCAGGCCGGAGTGGATCCCAACACGAGAGTGAAGGATCTCACGGATGACGAAGTGAAGAAGATTGCCGAGATCATTGCCGAGACCCAGGTCGTCGAAGGTGACCTGCGCAGACAGACCGCTATGGATATCAAGCGGCTCACTGAGATCGGCTGCTATCGCGGGATCCGTCATCGTAAGAGCTTGCCCTGCCGCGGTCAGAAGACCAAGACAAACGCAAGAACCTGCAAAGGCCCGAGAAAGACAGTTGCCAACAAGAAGAAGTAATCCGGCACGTAACAAGAATTCAGAATCACGTTGCATGTTTTAATAACAGGAGCGTAAGATTCAACATCAATTTTGCGAGAAAGTAGGTTAGTTTAATGGCAAAGCAGCAAAAGTCCAGCGCGAAGAAGGTTTCGGCCAAGAAGCGCGTTAAGAAAAACGTTGAACGCGGCCAGGCGCACATTCAGTCTTCGTTTAACAACACGATCGTGACGCTGACTGATCTCCAGGGCAATGCACTGTCCTGGGCAAGTGCGGGTGGTCTGGGATTCAGAGGTTCAAAGAAATCTACTCCGTACGCAGCCTCCATGGCTGCGGAAACTGCCGCAAAAGCAGCTATCGTCCATGGTTTAAAGTCTGTCGACGTTATGGTGAAGGGTCCGGGTTCCGGCCGTGAGGCAGCGATTCGTGCGCTTGCAGCATGCGGAATCGAAGTAACCAGCATTAAGGACGTGACCCCGGTGCCGCATAACGGCTGCCGTCCGCCGAAGCGCAGAAGAGTATAATCAGGAGGTAGAATACAGTGGCAGTTAACAGAGTTCCTGTTCTTAAAAGATGCAGATCCCTCGGCCTCGAACCGGGCTACATGGGCATCGATAAGAAATCAACCAGAGAATTAAAGAGAGCCAACCGTAAGATGAGCGAGTATGGCAGCCAGCTGCGCGAGAAGCAGAAGGCTAAATTCATCTACGGTGTGCTGGAGAAGCCCTTCCGCAACTATTTTGAGAAGGCTTCCCGCATGAAGGGCCAGGTCGGTGAGAACCTGATGGTCCTTCTGGAGCGCAGAATCGACAATGTTATCTTCCGTCTCGGCTTCGCAAGAACCAGAAGAGAGGCTCGTCAGATCGTCGGTCACAGACACGTTCTCGTGAACGGCAAGATCGTGAACATCCCCTCCTACCTGATCAGCGCAGGCGATGTCGTGGAGATCAAAGAAAAGGCAAAATCCACCAAGAGATACGAAGAAGTCCTTGAAATGACCAACGGCCGCATTGTTCCGGCATGGCTGGATTGCGATCGTGAGGCTCTGAAGGGCACCATCAAGTCTCTTCCGACCCGTGAAGAGATCGATGTCCCGGTGGACGAGCTGCAGATCGTCGAGTTGTACTCCAAGTGAGTAAGTAACTGTGGGCCAACAAAAAGGAGGTATTTTTCTTGTTTGATTTTGAAAAACCTAACATTACGATTGATGAGATCTCCGATGATAAAAAGTTTGGCCGCTTCGTTTGTGAACCCCTCGAGAGAGGCTACGGTCTTACGCTGGGCAACTCTCTGAGAAGAATCATGCTTTCCTCTCTGCCCGGCACAGCTGTCAGCCAGGTAAAGATCGACGGTGTTCTGCATGAGTTCTCCTCCATCCCCTTTGTCAAGGAAGATGTGACGGAGATCGTCATGAACATCAAGTCCCTCTGCATCCGGAACAATTCTTCTTCCAACGATCCGAAGACTGCGTTCATCGATTTTGAGGGCGAGGGTGTGGTCACCGCAGCTGACATCCAGTGTGATTCCGATATCGAGATCCTGAACAAGGATCAGGTCATCGCCACTATTTCGGGCGGAACCACGAGATTTTCTATGGAACTGACCATCACCAACGGCCGCGGGTACGTCAGCGCCGAGAAGAACAAGGCGCAGGAAGACCTGCCCATCGGTGTCATTTCGGTCGATTCCATCTATACACCTGTGGAGCGTGTTAACACGCATGTCGAGAACACGCGTGTCGGACAGATGACGGACTACGACAAGCTGACTCTGGACATTTTCACGAACGGCACACTGGCGCCGGACGAGGCAGTCAGCCTTGCCGCGAAGGTCCTTTCAGAGCACTTGAGTCTGTTTATCGATCTCAGCGAAAACGCCCGCAAGGTGGAAGTGATGTCTGAGAAGAAGAGCGACGAGAAGGAAAAGGTTCTGGAGATGAACATCGACGAACTGGAGCTTTCCGTCCGTTCTTACAACTGCCTGAAGAGGGCGGGCATCAACACTGTTGAAGAACTGATCAACAAGAGCCCGGAGGACATGATGAAGGTCCGCAACCTGGGCAAGAAGTCCCTCGAGGAAGTCCTGGACAAGCTGAAGGAACTGAACTTGCAGCTGAAGCAGGGTGAGGAGATGCTGAGCTGAGCGGTTCTCCTTGATCCGCACCCCGAACAGAGTTCACCCATAATTCCGAGGGTGCTGGAATAATTACATATATATGTGTGTGTCCGGTAAGACCGTAAGAGCGCGGGCACATGCTCCGAAAAGGAGGAAGTACTACCATGGCAATGTACAGAAAACTGGGCCGGAAGTCCGATGTGAGACGCGCGCTGCTGAGAAGCCAGGCGACCGCCCTGATCGCAAACGGAAAGATCATCACTACCGAGGCGAGAGCCAAGGAAGTGAGAAGAGTCGTTGAGCCCCTCATCGCTCTTGCAGCGAAGGAGAAGGACAACTTTGAGACCGTGACTGTTACCGCGAAGGTTCCGAAGAAGGACGCCAACGGCAAGCGGGTCAAAGAAGAGCGCGACGGCAAGAAGGTCACCGTGTTCGACGAGGTCAAGAAGGAGATCAAGAAGGACAAGCCGTCCAGAATGAACGCCAGAAGAAAGATCCTCTCTGTGCTCTACGGTGTTACCGAAGTGGGCGCAAAGAAGAGAGACACCAAGAAGGTGGATCTGGCTGCGAAGCTGTTCGACGAGTACGGCCCGAAGTACGCGGGACGTAACGGCGGCTACACCAGAATCGTCAAGATCGGCCAGAGAAAGGGCGACGCGGCGATGGAGGTTCTTCTGGAGCTCGTATAAGTTGCTGAATAAAGACTGCTGTGATCATCACAGCAGTCTTTTTATTGTTAAAAATATATAAGAAACCGTAAGTTGTATCGTTCCCGCAAGTGGTTTATGATGATAGTGACAAAACGTGAAGGGAGCGAAAGATAATGAAATACGTCAGGGCGACCGCAGCGGTGATCCTTTCGGTTTTTCTGGCCGCGGTACAGTTGGCTTTTTCAGCAGCGCCGGTTATGGCGGCAAGTTATAAGAAAATAAACAGTGTGTCTCTGCATGTGCGCAACAAGCTGGAGGCAGGAGACAGCTTTTCATCGGACAATCTGGTGAATGCGGAACCGGATGAGGGTGAGGTAGGTGTCTGGACGAACTCGGATAAGTACTTCATCTCTTCCCTGAAGCTGGTCAGCGGTTCCAGCAAAGACCTGAAGGTGGGCCAGGAGGTCCGGATCCGTGTGGTCATGGAGATCTACGATGACGACAGCTACCGCTTTAAGAGCGGATTCAGCAAGAGCAATGTCAACATCAGCGGAAGCGGCGAATGTACGGAAGTGAGCCGGACGAATTATAAGCTGACTGTCACGCTGAAGCTGAACGGCGTCAAGGGAAGCTACGATGAGCCGGACGAAGCCTGGTGGGCGGATACCGACAGAGGCGGCATCGGACAGGCAAGATGGAAGAGCGTCACCAAGGGAAGCGGCCATTACGAGCTCCAGCTGAAGAGAGGGAGCACGGTCATTAAGCGCGTCGCGGACACCACCGGGACCACTTATAACTTCTATCCCTACATGACCAAGGCAGGGTCCTATACTTTCCGGGTCCGCGTGATCCCCCATACCGCCAATGAAAAGAGCTACGGGAAAAGCTCCGCCTGGACAGACTCCGATGATATCTATGTCAGCGCGAACGAAGTTTCTGACGGGTCCGGAGCCATTTGGGACGACAGCAGCAGCGGCGGTTCCTCTTCAACTGCAGAAAACCCGCCGGCGAGCCCCGCGGGAGATAATGCAGGATGGGTCATGAGCGGCGGCTCATGGTATTACAAGTATCCGGACGGCCAGTACAGGAAAGGCGGCTGGGAGTGCATCCAGGGGAAGTGGTATTCCTTCGACGATTCAGGCCGCATGCGCACCGGCTGGTACCAGGCCCCCACCGGCTGGTATTATCTGGGCGCTGACGGCGCCATGCTCAGCGGCTGGCAGAATATCAACAATTCCTGGTACTACCTGGACGAAAATCCCAACTCGGCCACATACGGAAGAATGGCAGCCAATTCCCTGGTACACCGGGACGGCAAGACCTGGATGGTGGACGAGAACGGCCACATGGCAAGAGGCTGGAAGCAGATCGGCGACCACTGGTCCTACTTCTATCCGGGCAGCGGCGAGATGGCGAGAGACACCTGGATCGACACCTTCTACATTGACAAAAACGGAGAGTGGAGACGGTAAACAGAAAAAAAGACCCGCAGTTCCATCAGGAACTGCGGATCTTTTTTGGTTTTATCAGGTCTTGATCAGCGCGTGCCACTCCTGCAGGGACTTGACGTTTCCTTTGGTGTGGGAGCGGACCTGGGCGATGCCCTCTGCGGCCGCTTTGGCGGCTGCCATGGTGGTGATGTAGGGGATCTTGTTCTTGATCGCCGCTTTTCTCAGGTAGCTGTCGTCATGGATACTTTCTTTTCCGGAAGGAGAGTTGACGATCAGCTGGATGTCGCCGTTGGTGATGAGGTCCAGGATGTTGGGACGGCCTTCGTAGAGCTTCTTGACCTTTTCCGCCTCGATGCCGGCTTCCCGGATCAGCTTGTAGGTCTTGCCGGTGGCAAGGATCTTGAAGCCGTCTTTCTGCAGGGAAGAAGCAACTTCCGCGGCTTCCGGCTTATCCTGTTCATTGACGGAGACCAGGGCTGTTCCGCTCAGCGGAAGGGTCGCCTGCGCGGCCTCCTCTGCCTTGAAGAAGGCCTCGCCGGTGGTCTCGGCAATGCCCAGCACCTCGCCGGTGGAACGCATCTCCGGCCCGAGGACCGGGTCCACTTCCTGGAACATATTGAACGGGAACACAGCTTCTTTGACACCGTAGAACGGGATCAGACGCTCGCCCAGTGCGGGAACGGGAGAGGGCCGTCCGGTGATCTCGGAAGTAATGATCTCAGTCGCCAGCGGGACCATGCGGATGCCGCAGACCTTGGAGACCAGCGGGACTGTGCGGGACGCTCTCGGATTTGCCTCCAGGACAAAGACCTTGCCGTCCTCGATGGCATACTGCATGTTCATCAGGCCCACCACGTGCATTTCCTCAGCGATCTTTCTCGTGTACTCCTTGATGGTCTCAAGGTTCTCCGGAGAGATGTGCTTCGAGGGGATGATGCAGGCGGAGTCGCCGGAATGGATGCCGGCCAGCTCGATATGCTCCATGACTGCGGGAACATAAGCGTGGGTGCCGTCGCTGATGGCATCCGCCTCGCACTCCAGAGCGTGGTGCAGGAAGCGGTCGATGAGGATGGGGCGGTCAGGCGTTACGCCGACTGCCGCGTTCATATAGCCGGTCATGGCTTCATCGTCGTAGACGACTTCCATGCCGCGGCCGCCGAGCACGTAGGAGGGACGCACCATCACCGGGTAGCCGATCTTGTTCGCGATCGCCTTTGCCTCGGCGACAGTCGTGGCCATGCCGGATTCCGGCATCGGAATGCCCAGCTTGTCCATGACCATGCGGAACTGGTCGCGGTCCTCTGCCAGGTCGATGACCTCCGGGGTAGTACCGAGGATCTTCACGCCGTTTTTCTGAAGCTGGGAAGCCAGGTTCAGCGGAGTCTGACCGCCGAACTGGGCAATGACGCCCACGGGCTTTTCCTTGTGGTAGATGCTCAGGACATCCTCCAGGGTCAGGGGCTCGAAGTAAAGCTTGTCGGAGGTATCGTAGTCCGTGGACACGGTCTCCGGGTTGCAGTTGACGATGATGGTCTCAAAGCCGAGCTTCTTTAAAGACATCGCAGCGTGGACGCAGCAGTAGTCGAACTCGATGCCCTGGCCGATACGGTTCGGGCCGCCGCCGAGGATCATGATCTTCGGCTTGTCTTCGCTGACCTGGTTGTTGTCCGGGGCGTTGTAAGTGGAGTAGTAGTAAGCACTGTCCTGGGTGCCGCTGACATGGACCGCGTCCCAGGTCTCCTCCGCGCCGAGGGCGATACGGCGGTTCCGGATATCATCTTCCGGAATGCCGAGGATCTCGCTCAGGTAAAGATCGGAGAAACCGTCCTTCTTGGCCTGCAGGAGGGCTTCGTCAGAGGGAAGGCTGCCCTTGCACTGCAGCAGAGCCTCTTCCTCTTCCACCAGCTCCTTCATCTGCTCGATGAACCAGGTCTTCACGTGGGTCAGCTCGTAGAGCTCTTCCACAGTAGCGCCCTTACGGAGCGCTTCATACATAATGAAGTGACGCTCGGAATTCGGAGTGATGAGCTTCTTCAGCAGCTCCTCCTTGGAGAGCTGGTTGAAGTTGGAGACATAGCCCAGACCAGCGCGGCCCTTTTCCAGGGAACGGATAGCCTTCTGGAAGGCTTCCTTGTAATTCTTTCCGATGGACATGACCTCGCCGACAGCGCGCATCTGCGTGCCCAGCTTGTCCTCGACGCCGTGGAACTTCTCAAACGCCCAGCGGGCGAACTTCACCACGACATAGTCGCCGTCCGGGACATACTTGTCAAGGGTGCCGTACTTGCCGCAGGGCAGGTCCTTTAAAGTGAGTCCGGTAGCCAGCTTCGCGGAGACCAGGGCGATGGGGAAGCCGGTAGCCTTGGAGGCGAGAGCGGAGGAACGGGAGGTGCGGGGATTGATCTCGATGACGATGATGCGGCCGTCCTTCGGGTTGTGGGCGAACTGGACGTTGGTGCCGCCGATCACGCCGATGTGCTCTACGATCTTGTAGGCCTGTTCCTGAAGTCTCTTCTGGGTATCCTCAGAAATGGTCAGCATCGGAGCAGTGCAGAAGGAGTCGCCGGTGTGGACGCCCATCGGGTCCACGTTTTCGATGAAGCAGACGGTGATCATGTTGTTGTCCTTGTCGCGGACCACCTCGAGCTCCAGCTCTTCCCAGCCGAGCACGGATTCCTCTACCAGGACCTGGTGGACCAGAGACGCCTGGAGGCCGCGGGCCATGACGACGCGGAGCTCGTCTTTGTTGTAGACCAGACCGCCGCCGGCGCCGCCCATGGTGTAGGCGGGACGGAGGACCACCGGGTAGCCGAGCTTCTCGGCGATGGCAAGACCTTCCTCTACGCTGTAAGCCACCTCGCTGCGGGCCATTCCGATCCCCAGCATATTCATGGTCTTCTTGAACTCGATCCGGTCCTCGCCGCGCTCGATGGCGTCCACCTGGACACCGATCACCTTGACATTGTACTTGTCGAGGATCCCTTCTTTATACAGCTCAGACGCCAGATTCAGGCCGGACTGGCCGCCCAGGTTCGGAAGCAGGGCGTCGGGCCGCTCTTTGGCGATGATCTGCTCCAGACGGTCAACGTTCAGCGGCTCAATATAGGTGACGTCAGCCATTTCCGGGTCCGTCATAATGGTCGCCGGATTGGAGTTCACCAGCACGATCTCATATCCGAGGCTGCGCAGCGCCTTGCAGGCCTGCGTGCCGGAATAGTCGAATTCACAGGCCTGGCCGATGATGATGGGGCCGGAACCGATGATCAGTACTTTATGGATGTCAGTTCTCTGTGGCATAACTACCTCCTTCATGCCGCAGGCCGGGGGACCCGGCCTGATACAGTGTTTCCCATAATCTTACATACTTTAAACCGAAAGCAGGGTGCTTGGCAAGTATATTTTACGGAACAAGCTCATTTTAAAGAAAAAAGAGATGCGGGTACAACCACATCTCTTCTTTGATCACCACTCTTTTATTTTGATCATCCGGCCGTCCTCGTCCACTTCATAATTAAGAACAGTGGTATTGGTTGCGAGAACACCTGTGTCCGGATCGAAATAATACCATTCCCCGCGGATCTTGTCCCAGCCGTGGTTCATGACGCCGCGGTCGAAATAATAGAGATTCTCATCCTCATCCTCGACCCAGCCTGTCACGGGTTTTCCGCTCTCCACGTAGGTACAGGTGGTTTCATCATCCTCGTTTGTTTCGATAATATAAGTATCTTTGTCGACCACTTTGTGTGAAGCAAACGCGGGAACCGCCGCTGAAACAGAAACAAAAGCGGCAAGCAAAAGCGCAGCCGTTTTTCTTAATGCTTTCATGACCGTTCCCTCCTTTCTGTCCGGTACTGCGCCGGAATATTCTTCTCT
The DNA here is from genome assembly GCA_017449925.1 of Stomatobaculum sp. Next base: position 51,337 of record JAFSYO010000083.1, on the reverse strand, counting down.
GCCCGGTTTTTTCCCGGCTCATTCTTCTGTGAATTTATCTTATATCAAAACAATATGGAATAAAAGGGACTTTCGAAGAGTGTAAGAACATTGTAAGAAGTCCCTCAAAGCCTGTCAGAATTCTTAAAGAAGCCAGCGGCACAGCCTCCCGCCGCGGTTGCGGGAACAGACCGAATGGGATATACTTTATGTAAACGCAACAGGCACAGGAGGATATGTCATGCGCATAAAACTCAGCAATTATATTTCTCAGAAACTGGTGCAGAGCGGGATCACCCGGGCTTTCAGCGTGGTGGGCGGCGGAGCCATGCATCTCAACAACGCCCTGGGGCATGAGCCGGGCCTCACGGTCACCTACAATCATCATGAACAGGCGTCGGCCATCGCGGCGGAATGCTACGCCCGGATCAATAATGTGCCGGCCTGCGTCTGTGTCACCACCGGCCCCGGCGGCACGAACGCCATCACGGGCGTCGTGGGGGCGTGGCTGGACTCTATTCCGATGGTGGTGCTCTCCGGACAGATCCGCTACGACTGGACCATGCGCTCCTCTGGCGTGCATATCCGCGCCATGGGCGACCAGGAGTTTGATATCTGCACGGCCATCGCTTCCATGACCAAGTACTGTGAGATGGTCATCGATCCGCTGCGCATCCGATTCTGCCTTGAAAAAGCCATCTGGCTCACATCTGTGGGAAGGCCCGGCCCCACCTGGCTGGATATCCCGCTGGATGTACAGGGCTCTTATATTGACACGGAGGATCTGATCGGATTTGATCCGGAGGATTACCTGGCGGGAGGCACCGGCTGGGCAGAAAAAAGCAGCCATGAGATTCCGGAGGACAGCGCGGAGCACGGAGAGTACCGGCAGGTGATGCCGCCGAAAGTTACAGAGGAAACCGCGCGCGCCATCATCGACCGTATCCGGAAAGCTGAGCGGCCGGTGTTCAACGCGGGCAATGGGATCCGCATCGCGGATGCCCACAAGGAGTTTATGAGCGTGGCCCGGAAACTGGGCATCCCGGTAGTGGTCGGCTGGGACTCCGAAGACTGCATGCCGGATAGTGATCCCCTTTACGCGGGCCGTCCCGGCAACTTCGGCGACCGTCCGGGCAACTTTGCGGTGCAGAACGCGGACCTGGTGTTCTCGGTGGGTTCCCGCCTCAGCGTGCGGCAGGTGGGCTTCAACTGGAAGGGCTGGGCCCGGGAAGCCTACACCATCGTAAACGATGTTGACCTGGAGGAGATCAAGAAACCGACGCTGCATGTCTCCATGCCGGTACACGCGGACGCAAAGGATCTCCTTACGGTGATGGACAAGGTGCTGTCGGAGGAAGAGACGCCGGTGTTCGGCGGAGGAAAGGGCCTCGGGAATTTAAGCTGGACCGAGACCTGCCAGATGTGGGTCAGGAAATATCCGGTGCTTCTGCCGCGGATGATTCAGGTACGGGACGACCGGCCCGCCAACGTCTACGCTTTTGTACGGGAAGTCTCCTCCAGAGTGAAGGAGAACCAGATCACGGTGGTGGGCAACGGCTCCGCCTGCGTGGTGGGAGGACATTCCTATATTATAAAGAAGGGGCAGCGTTTCATTTCGAACTCTGCCATTGCTTCCATGGGCTACGACCTGCCCGCGGCCATCGGCGCCTGGGCAGCCTGCGCGGAGCTGCGGGGGGAGAAATCGGCGCCCTGGGATGCAGCCCCCGAAAGCGGGAAGGCGGCGCCGGTGGATGCAGTCCCCGGAAGCGGGAAGGATAAAAAGCCGGTGTATGAGCGGGACATCATCCTCCTGACCGGCGACGGAAGCATCATGATGAACCTGCAGGAACTGCAGACCATCATCGGCGCGAAGATGCCCATAAAGATCTTTCTGATCAACAACGATGGCTACCACAGCATCCGGCAGACGGAACGCAACTTCTTCGGAGACCAGCCGCTGGTCGGCATCGGCTCCGACAGCGGAGACCTGAGCTTCCCGGATTTCGGAAAACTCGCCGCAGCCCTAGGCTTCCCCTATTTTAAGGCGGAACACAATTCAGAGCTGGCGAGTGCCGTAGAGGCTGCTCTGGCGGTGGATGGACCGGTGATCTGCGAAGCCTTCGTGGATACAGACCAGAACTTCGAACCCAAGTCCTCCGGCAAACGGCTGCCGGACGGCACCATGGTGAGTCCGCCCCTGGAGGATCTGGTCCCCTTCCTCTCCGACGAAGAGATGGATCAGAACATGATCGTCCCCAGGGTTTAAAAGAAGGAGCAGAATGTTGAATGTCTTGATCACAGGTGCCACAAGTTTTGTGGGGGCGGAGACCGCCCGGGCCTTTCTGGAAGCGGGATATCATGTGTACGCTCCGGTCCGGCCCTCCTCTCAGCGGACTGCGTTTCTTCCAAAGCACAAAAACCTGACGCGCCTGGACGCGGACATGGAGCAGGTCACAGCGCTCTGTGACATGGGGCTTCCGGAGATGGCTGCCTGCGTTCATTTCGCCTGGGAAGGCGTTGGTGTGAAGGGCAGAATGGATCCGGCGATCCAGGAGAAAAATGTCCGGAACACGCTGGAGCTTCTTATAGTATCAAAGCGTCTGGGATGCAGGGCGTTTCTGTTCGCCGGCTCCCAGGCGGAGTACGGCGTCACGATGGAGAGAGTCAGCGAAACACGGGAGTCCCGTCAGGAGCGCCATGATCAGAAAGACCGGGAGGTACTGCAATCCCAGGAAGACCATGCGTTCAACGGTGCGCCGGTGACGGAGGAGGCCCCCTGCCGTCCCATCTCGGAGTACGGGAAGGGAAAACTCAGAGTCCTGAAGGAGGGAGCAGAGCTGGCGGAGCAGCTGGGGATCACTTACTGTCACATGCGGATCTTCAGCGTTTACGGGACAGGAGACCATGAGACTTCTTTGATTTCTTCCTGCGTCCGGGCAGCAAAGGAAGGACGGACGGCGGAGCTTGGACCCTGCCGGCAGCAGTGGAACTTCCTGCATATCAAGGACTGCGGGGAAGCGGTCCTCGCCCTGACAAAATACGCTCTGGACGCGGGCTCTTGCAGTGAAGACGGTGCCTCCGGCGCGGACAGGGGGTCCAACGGCGACAGGGTTCTCAGCAGCTGTGTTTTCAATATCGGCAGTTTCGACACCCGCCCTCTGAGGGAGTTCGTACGGGAGGTCTTTGACATTGCGCCTTCCTGCGGCTATGATGGAGCAGGATTTCGTTTTGAGGAGAGGGCGGCAGGTCCGGAGGGAACGCCGTATCTTTCGCCGGACATCACAAAGATCTGCAAGGAAGCCGGATGGAAGCCGCAGATCTCTTTCGCTGAGGGCATCCGGGGGATGCTGCAGAACTGATTTCTGCGAAACTGGCCCCTGTCGCTGACCTCAGGCGTGAATTTGATAATTACAGCCGCGGCTCCACAGCGGCGGAAATTAAAACAGAAGGAATACGTACATATGATACGCTGCAGAGCCTGCGGCGCGCCGCTTTCCGGCGAGCCGCTCATTACAATAGAAAATATGCCGGCAGCGGCCCAAAATCTGCCGTCGCCCGAAGAACGCGGGACTGAGAAGGGGATCACGGTCAGGCTGTGCGCCTGCACCGGCTGCGGCCTGGTACAGCTCAGCAACACGCCTGTGCCGTATTACAGGGACGTGATCCGCTCCGGAGGTTTCAGCACCACGATGGACGCCCTGCGCAGAAAGCAGTACGACGAGTGGATCGCCTTCTGCGGCCTGGAAGGGAAAAAAATCCTGGAGGCAGGGTGCGGACAGGGCGAATTCCTCTCGATCCTGGCGGACTATCCGGTGCAGGCCTTTGGTATGGAGCATAAGCATGATCTGGTGGAAAAAGCCAGAGCCCGGGGGCTGACAGTCTCAGAGGATTATCCGGAGCAGGAGGACCAGGTGTTTGAGAACGGTCCCTTCGATGGGTTCACCTCTTTTAACTTTCTGGAGCATCAGCCGGACCCGGCGCTGTACCTCAGGGCCATCGCCCGGAACCTTACGGAAGAGGGCTGCGGCCTGGTGACGGTCCCGAGCTTTGAGTATATTCTGGAACAGAACAGCTTTTACGAACTGATCCCGGACCATCTGTTTTATTTCACGGAGGACACGCTGACCTCCCTGATGGCGCGGTGCGGTTTCGATGTCCTGAAGAAGGAACGCATCAACCGCGATACCATCTCCGTGATCGTGAAGAAGAAGAAACGGCCGGATGTCAGCGGCCTGATCAGCCGCAGGGACCAGCTGGCCGGAGAAGTCCGGAAGATGATCGAGGAAGCGGAGAAGTCCGGAAAGCGCGTGGCGGTCTGGGGAGCTTCCCATCAGGGATTCACCCTTTGCGCGGTGGCGGGACTGGGAGACAAAGTCAGCTATATCATTGATTCCGCGCCCTTTAAACAGGGGAAGATCGCCCCGGCGTCCCATATTCCGATCATTTCGCCGGCGGATGCGGCAAAGGATCCGGCGGATATCATCCTGATCATCGCACCGGGCTACACGGACGAGATCGCCGGAACGGTGCGGAAGATGTTCCCTGCCGGAACGGAGATCCTGACGCTGATGACCGACCGGGTGACAAGGGTCGGGACGGTGTAAAGACCGGGCGGAAAGTCCGGGCCGAAACAGTATAATTGCCGCAGATGAAATTATAGAAGGTACACAGAGGAAACACACAGATGAAAGCCTTTATCATGAAAGAGCGCGGACTGGCCGTGATCACGGACAGCGCGCCGGAGCCGGAGCTCTCACAGCCCTACGGCGCCATTCTTACTCCGGTGGCCATGGCCCCCTGCACCTCTGACGTTAATACAGTCTACGGCACTGGTTCCAAAAAGCCGGATAACCTGATCCTGGGACACGAATGTGCGGCCCGGGTGGTCCGCGTGGGAGAAAGAGTGCGGGACTTTGCGCCCGGGGATCTGGTGGCAGTGCCGGCCATCACGCCGGACTGGCGGAATCCGGAGATCCAGGAGGGAAATGACCGCCATGCCGGCAGGCCTTTCTCCGGCAATGCGCTGGGCAGGAGCATTCCCGGCGTGTTCGCGGAGCGGTTCGCCGTGGAGGACGCCGACACCACCTTGGCGAAGATCCCGGAGGGTGTCTCTCTGCAGGATGCTCTGATGTGTGTCGATATGGTCACCACTGGTTTTACCGGTGCGGAGGCAGCGGAGATCCGGATCGGCGACACGGTGGTGGTGATGGGCATCGGCCCGGTGGGTCTTATGGCAGTGCAGGGCGCAGCGCTTCTTGGCGCAGCCCGCATCCTGGCGTCCGGTACGCGGCCTGTCTGTGTGAAACTGGCAAAGGAATTCGGCGCCACAGAGATCCTGGACTACAAAAAAGGAGATCTTGCGCGGCAGGTCCTTGACAGGACCGGCGGGATCGGCGCGGACGCCGTGATCATCTGCGGCGGGAATGATGAAGCCATGCATCAGGCCATCGAAATGGTGCGCTACGGCATCGGCCGCGTCGTCAATGTAAAGCACTATCCGGGAGAGGGAGATATCGGCATCCCGAAATTCTCCGGCGGCCGGGGAATGTCAGGAAAGACCGTAAAACTGGAGCTGTGCCGCGGCGGCAGAGTGCGGATGGAGCGGATCCTCAGAATGGTGCAGTACGGAAGGATATGCCCCGGGAAGATGATCACCCATCAGCTTTCCGGTTTTGAAAAAATAGCCGACGGCCTGGAGCTGATGCGGCAAAAACCGGCGGACCTGGTGAAGGTCATGGTGACGCCGGAATGGAGATGAGTTTATGAAGAAAATCAGCGTGGTTATTCCCTGCTACAACGAAGAGGAAAATGTGGGGCCTATTACGGAGGCCGTAACCGCCGTGTTCCGGGAGAATCTGCCTTCTTATGACTATGAGATCATTCTGATCGACAACGACTCCCATGACGCGACCCGGGACCGCATCCGGATCCTCTGCGCGAAGAACCCGAAGATCAAGGCTATCTTCAATGCGAAGAATTTCGGCCAGTTCAATTCGCCTTATTACGCAATGCTGCAGTCCGGGGGCGACGCCACCATCCTGATGGCGGCGGATTTCCAGGACCCGCCGGAGATGATTCCGCAGTACGTTGCAGCCTGGGAAGAAGGCTACAAGATCGCCATCGGCATCAAGACCCACAGCGAAGAGAATCCGATCATGTACTGGTTCCGGAGCCAGTACTACAAGTGGATCAAACGCCTCTCCGAGGTGGACCAGATTGAACATTTTACGGGGTTCGGTCTTTATGACCGCGCCTTTATCGACGTGCTCCGGAAGCTGGACGATCCTACACCCTTCCTGCGCGGCATCGTGGCGGAACTGGGATACCGCAGGAAAGAGATCCCCTACGACCAGCCGAAGAGAAGAGCCGGGAAGACCAGCAACAATTTCTACAAACTCTACGACGCAGCGATGCTTTCTGTCACCTCCTACACAAAGTTCGGCCTGCGTCTCGCCACCTTTATCGGCGCCATAACCATGTTTTTCAGCCTGATCATCGCAGTCGCCTACCTGGTCATGAAGCTGATCTGGTGGGACCGCTTCCAGGCTGGTCTGGCGCCGCTCCTCATCGGCATGCTGTTCCTCGGCTCCGTGATCATTTTTTTCATCGGAATGATGGGAGAATATGTTCTGACCATCAACCACCGGCTGATGCGCCGGCCCCTCGTCGTGGAAGAGGAGAGATTAAACTTTGATGACGGGGACGCGGAGCGAATCGAGTCTTGAGACGTGGACGCACACGCGGAAATATAGCAGATCAGAGGAAGAGAAATGAAGTATAAGATCGATGTCGTCCGGATCCGGGAGAACTACATCACCCTGAATGGCTGGGTGATCGGAAGGAATCCTGCTTCCGGCGTGACTTATTCGGTGCTGGACGAAAAGAAACAGCCCATGGACTTCAAGATCGTGCCCACCCGCAGGGACGACGTGAGCCAGATCTACTTTAAGAAGGTCATCGACAAGGATTTCGGATTCGATATCCGTTTTCCCTACGAAAGAGGAAAAAACTACTGGCTTGTGATCCGCTGTGAAGGACACACGGCCAGGATCAAATATAACGAAGACTTGATCGCGAAGCGGGCCAGCGTGGCGCATAAGCGCATGGAAAAGATCCGGGATCTCTGCAACATGGAGACCGTGAAAGTGGCCTATGAGTACTTCCAGAAACACGGACTCAAAGCCCTGTTCCTGAAATCGAAGAATAAGCTGGAAGGAATCGACAGCGACTACGAGTACGCCGAGTGGTACGAGAAGACAAAGCCCACGGATGAAGAACTCTCCCGGCAGCGGAAGGAATCCGCAGAGTGGATCCGGGAGGCGGAGGAAGCTGCAGCCGCGGATCGCGAGGCAGAAGATTCAGCCGCGGATCGTGAGGCGGCCGTCAGCGCCCCGCTCTTTTCTATCGTTATTCCTGTGTACCAGACACCGGAGAAGTATCTGCGGGAGCTTTTAGATTCTCTTTTGAAACAGACCTATCCCAGGCTGGAGATCTGCATCGCAGACGGAAGCCCGGCAGGAAAGAACTGCGGAAAGGTCCTGCGGGAATACGCTGACCGGGACAGCCGGGTGCGCTTCGAGATACTGGGCGAGAACCGCGGCATCGCGGGCAATACCAATGCCGCCCTGGAGCAGGCTCAGGGCGATTTTGTCGTGCTCTGCGATCATGACGACGTGCTCCCGGAACAGGCGTTGTACGAGTGCGCGAAGGCCATCCGGGAACATCCGGACTGCGACTGCCTCTATACGGATGAAGACAAGCTGGATATGGACGGAGGTTCCCTGTTCGACCCGAACTTTAAGCCGGACTTCAATCAGGACCTGCTGACCAGCGTGAACTATATCTGCCATCTCTTCGTGGTGAAGCGGTCCCTGCAGAAAGAAGCGGGACTCTTCGATCCCGCCTTCGACGGAGCCCAGGACTATGACTTCATCTTCCGCGTCACCGAGCGGGCAAAAAGGATCATTCACATCCCGAAGATCCTCTATCACTGGCGCTGCCACATGAACTCCACAGCCTCCAATCCGGAGAGCAAACTCTATGCCTTTGAGGCGGGCGCCAGGGCCATCCGGGCCCATTACAGCCGCGTGTGGCCGGAGATCGAGATCGAAGACATCCGGAAAGGCGTGGACTATGGCATCTACCACACCTTCTTCCGCCTGAAGGAGGAGCCGCTGATCTCTGTGATCATTCCGAACAAGGATCATTCAGAAGATCTGGATACGGCGATGCGGTCGCTCCTGGAGAAGGGAACCTGGAAGAATCTGGAGTTCATCATCGTGGAGAACAATTCCACAGAGCAGAAGACCTGGAGTTATTATGACCGCATACAGAAGGAACTGCCCCAGGTGAAGGTGGTGAAATGGGAAGGCCCCTTCAACTTCTCCGCCATCAACAATTTCGGCGCTCGTTACGCCTCGGGAAAATATTTCCTGCTGATGAACAACGACGTGGAACTGATCAACCCGGACGCGCTTCGGGAAATGATGGGGTACGCCCAGAGACCGGACGTAGGCGCTGTGGGATGCCGGCTTCTTTACGAGGACGATACCATCCAGCACGCAGGCGTGGTGGTCGGTTTCGGCGGCATCGCCGGCCACACCTTTATCGGGCTGCATGAGGTCCAGAACAGCTACTTCCACCGCGCTCTGACTGCGCAGGACTATTCCGCCGTGACTGCCGCCTGCATGATGATCCGCGCAGACATCTTCCGCCAGATTGGCGGATTTACGGAAGAGCTTGCCGTGGCCTTCAATGACATCGACCTCTGCCTGAAAGTGCGGGAGACCGGCGCGCTGGTGGTATACAACCCCTACGCCCTGTTCCACCACTACGAGTCCAAGTCCCGGGGCCTGGAGGACACACCGGAAAAGGTAGAACGCTTCAACCGGGAGATCGCCACGTTCATGAAACGCTGGCCCGAGATCCTGGAAAAAGGCGACCCCTACTACAACCCGAACCTCACCTTGAGGAAATCGAACTTCGCCCTCCGGGACCTCGACAAAGAGAAGATCGGGGAACCGTACCATATCGAGGGGATCGAGAAATACCTGTGACTGCACGGCCTTGAGGGTTCACCGGGCGTTTTTAAAGCTTTTTTGAAAAAACGTACCCCTTGAAAACCTGTTTTGACTGCTAAACAAACAGTTTTTGCTTCAATTTGGAGTCTGCTGGGCGTTTTTGTACTTTTTTTGAAAAAACGTACCCCTTATTTCTTAAAAATAGGGGTGCGGATTTTCTAAAATGTCAAAAAAACGCCCTTACAGGGGCTTCCGGCATCTGAAATAGTCAGAAAAACTAAGTTTTTCGGCTCTACAGGGGTACGGAATTTATAAAATCTTCGAAAAACGCCCATTCGTGTCGTGCAGCGGCATAAGTCTTTATGGACCTGCAGATGAAGAGGATTAAGATGATGATACCGACAGATAATTGTCCGCTGGCAACCGTCATCATCCCGAACTGGAACGGGATGCGCTGGCTTCCGAAATGCATCGAAGCGCTGAAGCGGCAGACCGTGTCCTGCTTTGAGATCCTGGTGGTGGAAAATGCTTCCACGGACGGGAGCCTTGCGTGGCTTCAGGAGCATGGGGTTCCGTATCTTAAGAATGACCGGAACCTGGGCTTTGCCGGCGGAGTGAATGCCGGCATCCGCTCGGTCCTGGCCCGTGGAGCGGAAAAGTCCTGCGAAACGGATCAGGCCCGAAAAACGGTCCCGCCCTACGTGATCCTTCTGAACAACGACACAGAGGCCGAGCCGGGCTTTGTGGAAGCGCTGCTGAAGTCGATCGAAAAGGACAGGAAGCTGTTTGCCGTCAGCGCCATGATGCTTCGGGTGCAGGACACTTCCACGATCGACGACGCAGGCGACAGCATGACGCTGCCCGGATGGGCGTTCCAGAGAGGCACGGAGGAACCTCGCTCCAGGTACGAACAAGGCTGCGAAGTGTTCTCTGCCTGCGGCGGCGCGGCGATCTACAGGACGGAGTATCTTGAAAAAACGGGTCTGTTCGATGAGACGCACTTCGCTTATCTGGAGGACCTGGACCTTTGCTGGAGAGCGCGTCTTATGGGATACCGGAACCGGTACTGCCCGGAAGCGCGGGTAAAGCATTACGGAAGCGCCACCAGCGGTTCCAAGTACAATGCTTTCAAGGTGCGGCTGAGTTCCCGGAATCATATATGGCTGATGTACAAGAACCAGCCGGACTTCCTTTTGATCCTTCATGGCCCATGGATCGCCGCGGGCCTGTTGGTCAAGGCGCTCTTTTTCGCGAAGAAGGGCCTTTTCCTGCCCTGGCTTTCCGGGACCTGGGAGGGACTGACGCATCTGGAGAGAGTGCGGCGGGTGGATTTTTCCCGGGTTCCGCCGCATCGTTTACTATCTATTGAAAGACTGCTGATCCTTGGTACGCTTGAGTATGTGCGGCATTACGCGGAAAGAGCGCTTGCCTGAGTTACCCCGTGCTTAACCTTCCTCAGTCTTAAGCTTCCTTAAGATTCCATTATTTCTCCGCTTTTCATGGTAAAAGCGGGAAAAATGGATTATACTTCATGACATGACAAAAGACTCTCAGAAATTTTTGAACAGGTGTTATCTGGTGCTTGACGCACTGATGATCGTAGCTGCATATTTTCTGAGCCTGTTCGTACTGTTTGGATTCAACACCGGAACCGGCACGCTGCCGCTTTCGGTGTATTCGCGTGCTCTGATCGGTATCCTGCCGGTCTATCTTCTGCTGTATGCGATCTTCGGGCTGTATGCGCCGAAGAGGACCAAGGGCGGAAGAGCTGAGCTTGCGGACATCCTGAAGGCGAACACACTGGGTCTTCTGATCTTTACCCTGGTGCTTTATCTGGGGGCAAAGAACCCGTTCATCTACCACTTTTCCAGAAGACTGACCATCGTCTTTTACGTGCTCAGCATCTTTCTGACCACGCTTGAACGGAACTGCATCCGTCTGACGCTGCGGCGTCTCCGGAAAAAAGGCTACAACCGGAGACAGGTGCTGGTGGTGGGCTTCAGCGACGCGGCGAAGGCCTACATCGACCGCGTCCTGACAAATCCGGAGTGGGGATATGAGATCCGCGGGATCCTGGACGACGACATGGCCTGGGGAAGCAGTTACCACGGCGTGATGGTCATCGGAAAGGTGGCGGACCTGCAGGAACTGCTGGAGCTGGCTTCTCTGGAAGAGATCGCCATCACCCTGCCGCTTTCCGGGTATTCGGGACTGAAAAAGATCGTGCAGATCTGCGAGAAATCCGGCGTACACACGAAGTTCATTCCGGATTATTTCAGCGTGATCCCCACCATTCCCTATATGGAGGATCTGGGGGGGCTGCCTGCCATCAATATCCGTCATGTTCCGCTGACAGAGTTCTATAATGCGGCGCTGAAGCGGATGGTGGATATCCTGGGGGCAGTGGTCGGGCTGATCCTGTTTTCTCCGGTGATGCTGATCGCGGCGATCCTGATCAAGATATCCAGCCCCGGACCGGTGATCTTTACCCAGGAGCGGGTCGGACTGCACCAGAAGACTTTTAAGATGTACAAGCTTCGCTCTATGAAGCTGCAGACAGACGATGAAGAAAAGAAAGAATGGACCACGAAGCATGATCCCAGAGTCACGCCGGTGGGGCGGTTCATCCGGAGCACGAGCATCGATGAGATGCCCCAGTTCTGGAACATCCTGAAGGGCGACATGAGCCTGGTGGGACCGCGCCCGGAACGGCCGTTCTTCGTGGAGAAGTTTAAAGAAGAGATCCCGCACTACATGATCAAGCATCAGGTACGTCCGGGACTGACCGGCTGGGCCCAGGTCAACGGGCTGCGCGGGGACACATCCATTGAACGGCGCGTCGAATATGATCTGTATTACATCGAAAACTGGACCTTCGGTTTTGATGTGAAGATCCTGTTCCTCACGATCTTCAAGGGATTTGTGAACAAGAACGCTTACTAAAAGGAGAGCAATGCTATGAGTGAGGAGCGGCTGCACGGCAGGAGCCGCAGAAAGGGCGCTTCCAAAGGATTATTCGGCGCAGGCGCCGCAGGATCAGGCGCCGGAGCCGAAACGGGTGCAAGTGCCGCAGGTTCGAGTGCGGGCGCCGGAACGACACCGGACGCATCTGCAGGAAGCGGCACAGGCGCGGGGCGGTCCGGAGGGTCCGGCACAGGCGCGGGACGGGAAAGGCGAGCCTGGAAGAAGAAAAAGCTCGGGGATTCCATTGCGTTTATCCGTTTCCGCCGGATCTTTGTCCTGGCAGTCCTGGAAGTTTTCGTGCTGATCGGCATTTTCGGGTACAGCTATATTCTTCGGCAGTACAATAAGATCCAGCGCCCCACCTTTGAGGTGAAGAACGTTGAGAACACAGAGCTCTCCGTGGAAGTCATCCAGAAGATGAAGGGCTACTGGAACATCGCAGCCTTCGGCGTCGACTCCCGGGATTCTTCCGTGGGACGCGGCAACAATTCCGACGTCATAATGGTAGTCAGCATCAACCGCGAAAACGGCGACATCCGCATCGCCAGCGTGTTCCGAGATTCCTACCTGTCCCTTTCCAACGGTATGTATTCGAAGATCAACGCGGCCTATGCCATCGGCGGGCCGGAGCAGGCGGTAAAGGCGCTGAACCAGAACCTGGACCTGAACATCACGGACTATATCACCTTCAACTGGAAGGCGGTGGCCACCGGTGTGAATATCCTGGGAGGCGTGGACCTGGAGCTCACCAACGCTGAATTCAAGTACATCAACTCCTATATTACGGAGACAGTCAAGGGAACCGGCATCGGCTCCGAGCATCTGGAACACGCAGGGATGAACCACCTGGACGGGATCCAGGCCGTGGCCTATGCCCGCCTCCGCTATATGGACGACGACTATACCAGAACAGCGCGTCAGAGGAAGATCATCCAGCTCTGCGTGGACAAGGCGAAGAAGGCAGATGCCCAGACGCTGTCCGACCTGGCGGGCAATATGCTCTCCATGGTGGCGACAAGCCTGACCTGGGAGGACGGCATGAGCCTCGCCACCAATGTGAAGAAGTACAACATCGCTGAGACTCTCGGATTCCCCATGCACCGGAAGGAATCGATCATGGGACCGAAGGGAGCCTGCGTGCTTCCGGCGACGTTGGAAAAGAACGTAAAAGAGCTCCACACCTTCCTGTTCGGCGACCAGGAGTACGAGGTCTCCAAACAGGTGAAGGAGATCGACTGGAAGATCGCCACGGACGAGCAGAATTATAAGGCCCGGGCGGCGGCCTCCAAGGAAGAGGAACTGGAGAAACAGCGGAAGGAAAAAGAGAAAGAGACCGAAGAGGACGAAGAAAATGAAAGCGGCGCTCCCGGAGAGACCATCAGCGGCCGCAAGATCGTGTTCGAGACTGATGCCGACGGAAAACGGATCATCACTGAGGTCGATGAAGACGGAAACAAGATCTTCTACGAGACAAACGCCTCCGGAAAGCGTGTCGCCTACGAGACGGACGAGGACGGAGAGAAGATCTATCTCGAAGAAGATGATGAACCTGGTGAGTTCGAGACTGATCCTTCCGGAAGGCCTTATAACAGCGGCCGCGTCACAGGAGGCTTAAGTCCTTCGGAATCTGCGGCAGCGTCGACGGAGAACTTCACAAGTCCCGGCGGACAGACCTTGCCCACCGCACCCGGCGTGCCGGGCGGCGCAGGTACTTCGGGCAGCGGCGGCAGCATAAGCCCAGGCTCCGGCGGCAGCACGACGACCCCGGCAAGGCCCTCTGCTCCCGGCGAGACCACGGACGGATACGTCTATGAAGGTCCCGGACATTCCGGCAACAACAATTCCGGAAGCGGAAGCGGTTCCGGAAGCGGTAATTCCGGCAGCAGCGGTTCCCTGACCCCGGCCCAGAGCACCACCGCGGCTACAGCGGCAGCGGTACCCGGCGGCTCAGGCAGCTCCAGTGGATCGGGAAGTCCCGGCGGCTCCGGCAATTCCGGCGGCTCAGACGGACCTGCAGCGCCCGTCGCGCCCTCGACCACGGAAGCCGCGCCTGCGGCCCCCGCCCCCGCCGCTGCGGCTCCGGCACCTACCACAGCAGCCCCCCAGGAAACGGCAGCAGCCGGCCCCGGAGCCAGCATGATGGTGGATGCTGTACCGAACTGAATAAGGAATTGATCAGCATTTCAGATTTTTGGCTGTGAGATAATTATGGCTGTGAGATAAAGAAACGAAATTAACGGATCTTTATCTCACAGCCTTTTTGTTGAGGCTTTTTGCTGCGGGTTTTTGTCGCGGGTTGACCATTTTACGCCGGTCCGGGGCTATATCATCTGGGACTATGGCATCTGGGGCTATATCAGGCAAGTCCTTAAATGCACTCCATCACCAGAGCCTGCATTTCATCAAATATCAAGCTTTTCAGGCCTGGAACTGGCGTTTTCACTGGCGTGCTGGGTGTATACGCAAAAGTCCTCAGAAGCACTCCCTCGTCAATCGACCATATGAGGGAGTGCAGCTGGGGACTTGGGCTTTATGCCCCCACAGCCTGTAAGAAACAGGCCGCTGAGTAGTTACCTGAGCTGGAGCCGGGGGAGTGCACTGAAGGAGCTAACGATATACACCCAAACAGCAAAAAACAAACGATAAAAACAGTAAACCAGGGACAGAAAATCAAATACTCAAGTCAGGAACAGAGAAGTAAGAAAGTCAAGCCGAGAACAGCATCCTCCAAGTTTCATTTCCTGCGCGGATCAGCTCCGCGGCTGATGGCGCTGTTGTGATAAGCGGGATCCTCCGTCACGTCCTTGCCGTACCAGGCAGGAGGAACGAAGGAGACTGCCTCCTCCAAGGAAGGAAACTCCACCTCCAGAATGACCAGCCCCTCCAGTTCGCCGGAAAACAGATCCAGCTCCGCCGTAAGGGTCGGATATCCCTCCACCGGCATCTTATAGCGGGTCTTCTGCAGGATCCTCCCGTCGCACTTCGGAAGAAGATGCAGGAAAGCTTCTTCTGTCAGTGGCAGGTTGTATTCCTCGTGGGCCATCAGCCCCGCGCCCTTGTAAGTCATCACATATTTATCGTTCTCCTGACGGACCCGCACCACCGGATCCGTGCAGAGATATCCCTGCACCATTTTCACCGCCAGGAACCTGTCCAGATCCCCCGGCACCGCCTCAGGCACGAACTTCCTCTCAATTTCCATACTGTCTCCTTTCTCCCGTCCCGCGGCATCAATTCCGCTTGAAGCCTTGATTCCACTATGCTATAATACCATCCTGAGTGTGTCTCTATAAAGGGTTAACTATGCCCTTTTTCAGGAAAAGATACAGAATTCAGAAACGATCTGCAGGAGGATATTGCAATGGAATTCAAGGTGGAGAAAAAAGAAAAAAACATGGCGGTCATTACGGTTACTGTCCCGAACGAGGAGTTCCGCAAGGCTGTCAAGGAAACATATAACAAGGACAAGGGAAAATTTCAGCTCCCCGGATTCCGCAAGGGACGTGCTCCCCAGCATATGATCGAGAAGATCTACGGAGAGGGCGTATTCTACGAGGGCGCCGTGAACAGCTGCATCAACAAGACCTGGCCCGAGGCCAGCAAGGAAAGCGGCCTTGAGATCGTCTCCAGACCGGAGATCGACGTCCAGGAAGTCGGCGGCGGCAAGGACCTGGTCTATACCGGTACTGTCGCACTGCGTCCGGAAGTGACCCTGGGCGAGTACAAGGGCATTGAGGTCGAGAAGGCCGACATGGAAGTCACCGAGGCTGATATCGAAGACGCCATCGCGAAGGAGCAGGACAAGAACTCCCGTCTGGTCACTGTCGAGGACAGACCGGCTGAGAACGGCGACACTGTGAAGATCAACTTCGACGGCAAGATGGACGGCGTGGCATTTGAAGGCGGCAAGGGCGAGAACTATCCTCTGGTCCTTGGCACCGGCAACTTCATCGAGGGCTTTGAGGATCAGATCGTCGGCCACAAGACCGGTGACTCCTTCGAAGTGAACGTCACCTTCCCGGAGACCTACCATGCGAAGGATCTTGCAGGCGAGCCGGCAGTCTTCCAGTGCGACCTGCTGGAGGTCCAGAGAAAAGAGCTTCCGGAGCTGAACGACGAGTTCGCCAGCGAAGTCTCCGAGTTCGAGACCCTGGAGGAGTACAAGGCCGACCTCAGGAAGAAGCTGGAAGAGGCGAAGATGAAGACCGCAGCTGCCCAGAACGAGAACAATGTTATCGCGAAGGTCTGCGAGAACGCCCAGATCGACATCCCGGCTCCCATGATCGAAATGCAGACTGAGCAGATGATCGACGACTACGCCAGAAGAATGCAGATGCAGGGCCTGGCGCTGGATCAGTACATGCAGTACACCGGCATGACCATGGACAAGCTGAAAGAGCAGTTCCGTCCGCAGGCGGAGCGCAACCTGAAGACCCGTCTGGTGCTGGAGGAGATTGCGATGACTGAGAACATCCAGGTCAGCGATGAGGCGGTGGACGCCGAGATCAAGAAGATGGCGGATGCTTACAAGGTCGATCTGGAGAAGATGAAAGAGTATCTTGGCGATGCCGAGAAGGAGAACATCACCATGGATCTGAAGGTCCAGGAGGCGGTGGACTTCCTCGTGGCAGAGGCGAAGCTGATCTGACGGCTTCCCTGGCCTTATGTGCGCGGTGCGCGGAAGGAGATCATACTAAATGGGTTTAGTGCCAATTGTTGTTGAGGAGAACAGCCGGGGCGAAAGAAGCTACGACATATTCTCAAGACTTTTAAAGGAGCGGATCATCTTCCTCGATGAGGATGTGAACGATATCAGCGCCGGCCTGGTGGTGGCGCAGCTCCTGTTCCTGGAGTCGGAGGACCCGACGAAGGACATCAACCTTTATATCAACAGCCCGGGCGGCAGTGTGACCGCGGGTATGGCGATCTATGACACGATGCAGTATGTGAAGTGCGACGTCTCCACCATCTGCATCGGCATGGCGGCGAGCATGGGTGCTTTCCTTCTTTCCGGCGGAACGAAAGGCAAGCGTTTTGCCCTGCCGAACGCCGAGATCATGATCCACCAGCCCTCCGGCGGCGCCCAGGGACAGGCCACGGACATCCGTATCGTGGCGGACCAGATCCTGAAGACAAAGAAGAAACTCAACGAGATCCTCGCTGAGAATACCGGCCAGCCTCTGGAAGTGATCGAGCGCGATACCGAACGCGACAACTACATGACGGCGGAAGAAGCCAAAGCGTACGGTATTATTGATGAAGTGATCCGGCATCACTGACGGGAGGAATAAATGGCCAAAAGAGAAGACCGAATCTGCTGCTCCTTCTGCGGGAAGCCGCAGAATCAGGTGCGCAAACTTCTTTCGGGACCGGGAAATGTATATATCTGCGATGAGTGCGTGGATCTCTGTGCGGACATCCTGGACGAGGAGTTCGCGGAGGAGGGAGAGCAGGAGCTTGCCGGCATCAACCTCCTGAAACCGAAGGAGATCAAGGAGTTCCTGGACGAGTATGTTATCGGACAGAACGCGGCCAAGAAGGCGCTCTCCGTCGCAGTATACAACCACTATAAGCGCATCACCTCCAAACGGAACCGCGAAGTGGAGATCCAGAAATCGAACATTCTGATGCTGGGCCCCACCGGCTCCGGAAAGACCTACCTCGCCCAGACGCTGGCGCGTCTCCTGAATGTGCCCTTCGCCATCGCGGACGCCACCACGCTGACGGAAGCGGGCTATGTGGGCGAAGACGTGGAGAACATCCTCCTGAAGCTGATCCAGGCCGCGGACGATGATGTGAAACGCGCGGAGTACGGTATCATCTACATTGATGAGATCGATAAGATCACGAAAAAATCCGAGAATGTCTCCATTACCAGAGACGTCTCCGGTGAAGGCGTGCAGCAGGCGCTGCTGAAGATCCTGGAAGGGACCCAGGCCAGCGTGCCGCCCCAGGGCGGCAGAAAGCACCCGCACCAGGAGCTGATCCAGATCAACACCACCAATATCCTGTTCATTTGCGGCGGCGCCTTCGACGGTCTGGAAAGGATTGTGGAGAAGCGCCTGGGCAGCGGCGGGATCGGCTTCAATTCCGAAGTGGTGGAAAAGAATACCCGCGGGATCGACGAACTGTTCCGGCAGGTGATGCCCCAGGATCTGGTGAAATTCGGACTGATCCCCGAGTTCGTCGGACGTGTGCCGGTCACAGTGTCCCTGGATCTTCTGGACGAGGATTCACTGGTGCGGATCCTGACGGAGCCGAAGAACGCGCTGACGAAACAGTATCAGTCCCTGTTCGAGATCGATGGCGTGAAGCTGGAGTTCACGGACGAGGCGATCCATGAGATCGCGCATCTGGCAGTGGAAAGGAAAACCGGTGCCAGAGGTTTGCGCTCCATAATGGAAGATGTGATGATGGACATGATGTACGAGATCCCCTCGGACGACAGCATCGGCATCTGCACCGTCACAAAGGAAGCCGTCCTGAAGGAGGCGCCTCCGGAGATCACACGCCGTGATACGGCGGTGGGTAAGATGACCGCCGGACACCGCTTGCCGGGCGGAAACGGTGAGACCGCGTAATGCTTCGCGGAAATGAAACAGGCAGAGACAGCTTGCCGGCCATGAACATTGCTATCATGGCCGGTTTTTCGCTTTTCTTGAACTTCAAGAGGGTGATGGAATATGAGAGAGAAAAAAAGAGTTCCCCTGGTCGCGATGCGGGGAAAGGTGATCCTTCCCGGAAAAACGGATCATTTTGAGATCAGCAGAAAGAAATCCATGGCCGCGGTGGAAGAGGCCATGCTCCGCAACGAAGAAGTGTTTCTGGTGGCCCAGAGGAATACGGAGGAAGTGCATCCCGGCGCGGAGGGGCTGTATGAATACGGAACTCTCTGCAGCGTGCGCCAGCTGGCCAGGCTGCCCCAGGACATGGGACGCGCCATGGTGGAAGGAAAACGGCGGGCGCGGCTGAAGGTGCTCTGGCCGGAGAAGGATATGCTGACCGCGGAAGTGGAGCGGGAAGAACTGATCGAGACCGACCCGGATTCTCCTGTGGCGGAGGCGATGCTGCGGGTGATGCGGAGCAGGCTTTCGGATTACGCAAAGACAGACCGCCAGTTTTCGGAAAAGTATCTGGACCAGCTGCTGCGCATCCGGGACGTGAACCGTCTGCTGATGCGGACTGCGGCAGATATTCCCTGGGAGTGGACTGTCTGCCAGAAGTTTTTAGAGTGCGACACCGCCGAGGAACTGTACGAAACCCTGGCGGCCGCCCTGACAAAGGAGATCGAGATCGGCGAGATCCGCCTTGATTTCCAGCAGAAGCTCCGGGATCACATGAACAAAAACCAGAAAGAGTATGTGCTCCGGGAACAGATGAAGCTGATCCAGGAGGAGCTGGGGGGCGACGCGCCGCTGACGGACGCCGAGGAGTACGAGGCGCGCTGCGACAAGCTGGAAGCGTCGGATGAAGTTAAGACCAAGATCCGGAAAGAGATTGCAAGACTGAAGATGATGCCGGGCGGCAGCCAGGAGGGCAATGTGCTCCGGACGTATCTGGACACGCTTCTGGAGCTGCCTTGGGACCACTGTTCCAAGGACAACGAAGACCTGGCAAAGGCAGAGCAGATCCTGGCAGAGGACCACTATGGCCTGGAAAAAGTCAAGGAACGCGTGGTGGAGTACCTCGCCGTGCGCATCCTGAACCCGGAACAGAAGGGCGCCATCCTGTGTCTCGTGGGACCGCCCGGCACCGGCAAGACCTCCATCGCGAAAAGCATCGCCCGCGCCCTGGACCGCAGATATGTGCGCATGAGCCTCGGCGGAGTCCGGGACGAAGCGGAGATCCGGGGCCACCGGAAGACCTACGTCGGCGCCATGCCGGGTCGCATCGTCGATGCCCTCAGGCAGGCGGGAACGGCCAATCCGCTGCTTTTGCTCGACGAGGTGGATAAGCTCTCCAGTGAGTATCACGGGGCGACATCCTCCGCGCTTCTGGAGGTGCTGGACGGTGAACAGAACGTGCGCTTCCGCGACCACTACGTGGAGCTGCCCATCGACCTCTCCAAAGTCCTTTTTATCGCCACGGCCAACACGACGGAGACCATTCCGGCCCCGCTCCTGGACCGCATGGAGATGATAGAGCTCAACTCCTACACGGAGAACGAAAAGATGCACATCGCCGAGGACTACCTGCTGAAGAAGCAGGCGGCGGCCAACGGAATTAAGGAAGGCCAGGTGGAGATCACGGAGAAGGCGCTCCAGAGGCTGATCCGGAACTACACCCGGGAAGCCGGCGTCCGCAACGCAGAACGCCGCATCGGAGACATCTACCGCAAATGCGCCCGGGAGATCCTGAAGGGAAGAAAACGGAAGATCGTCGTGACGGAGAAGCAGCTGGCCAAGTATCTCGGGAAAGAGCGGGTGCACTACCAGGACGCTGCGAAGACGGATGAAGCAGGAATCGTCAGGGGCCTCGCCTGGACCAGAGTGGGCGGCGATACTCTGGAGATCGAGGTGAACGTGATGCCCGGAAAGGGCGGCCTGATCCTGACCGGACAGATGGGGGACGTGATGAAAGAATCCGCCCGCATCGCGCTGTCCTGCGTCAGAGCTGCCGGACCGAAGTGGAAGATCCCGGATGACTTTTTCGAGAAGAATGAGATCCACCTCCACATCCCGGAAGGCGCGGTGCCGAAGGACGGCCCCAGCGCCGGCACGGCCATGGCCGTCGCCATTCTTTCCGCCGCGGCGAATGTAAAAGTGCGCTGCGACACGGCGATGACCGGAGAGATCACCCTCCGGGGGCGGGTGCTCCCGGTGGGCGGCCTGAAGGAGAAGATCCTGGCGGCTCGGATGGCGAAGCTGAAGAAGGTCCTGGTGCCCGCGGCGAACCGCCCGGACATCGGGGAGCTGTCGAAAGAGATCACCAGCGGACTGAAGATCGTCTTTATCGAGCGCTTTGAAGAAGCGCTCCAAGAAGCTTTTGTGTAAATAAGAAAGGTAAGTCAGTATGGAACAGAAGGACGGAAAGCAGCGGGAGAGGAAGAAAGGCATTGAAGTTCCGCCGGCGGTGCCGCGCCCTCTTTACAAAGAGGACGGGACACTGCAGATCACGGAGGCGGTGCTGGCCCAGGTGCTGGGCGTCACCAGCAGCCTGCCGGAGGGAACGCTGCCGGAGATCGCCTTTGCGGGCAAATCCAATGTCGGCAAATCCAGCCTTCTGAACGGCCTGGTGAACCGGCGCGCCCTGGCCAGGACTTCTTCCCAGCCGGGCAAGACTCAGACCATCAATTTTTACCGCATCAACGGCATGCTTTATTTTGTTGACCTGCCGGGATACGGCTACGCGAACGCAAGCCAGGCCGCGAAGGCGGCCTGGGGCAGGATGATCGAGAACTATCTCCACAAATCGACGCAGCTCAGGGCGGTGTTCCTCCTGGTGGATATCCGCCACGAGCCCTCCGCCAATGACTGCCTCATGTACGAGTGGGTCAAAGCCCAGGGCCTGCGCACTATCGTGGTGGCGACGAAGCTCGATAAGATTAAGCGAAGCCAGACGGCGAAGCAGAAGAAACTGATCCGGGAGACGCTGGGCCTTGCTGACAACGAGCCCGTGATCCCATTTTCCGCAGAGACAAAACAAGGCAGAGAAGAGATCTTCTCTGCCATACAGGAACTTTTGCAATGATTTGTTATGGTGCCAGGCACTGTTAGGTGTCAGGTCCCGCCGCCCAGCAGCTTCCGCATGATGTAGGCATAGATATCCTGGCTGTTATCCTTCCAGCGGCTGCACATCATGTCCGCCTGGGTCTCATCGGGCGCGGAGAGGGTGAGGGCGATGACCTTGTTGTGGCCTTCGCTGACTTCGCACTGGATGACGTAGTCGCCGCTTTCCGAAAGATAGTAGTCTGAAGTGACGCCGACTTCGCTGCGGATGCGGAAACGGTTCTCCTTCAGGAATTCATCCATGTCCTTCAGGATCTCGGGGGTGATCTTCTTCCCGAAAAACTGATAGGTGTCCGCCCCTTCCGGCGTAATGGTGTAGCGTGTCGTGTTCGCCACCTGGTGGCAGCGGATCAGCTCGGCGTCGATCAGCTCCGCCAGCGCCTGCTTCAGGGTGAAGTAGGTGGTGTATTCTCTTGAAAGGAAAAAATCGGTGATCCTGTCTTCAGTCAGCGGAAAGTTGACCTGCCGCAGGATGTACAGGATCATAAGCTTATAAAGAGTCATAGGTTCAGACAACATAGGCGCCTCCATGCGCCTATTATACTAAACTTTTCTTCAAACAGGAAGTGTGTTAAACTAGGTTAATACGTGGAGAGCAGCAAAATGAGAGAGAAGATCAACCGCCTTGCCAGAGGCGTCCTGAATGAAGAACAGCCGGTCCTGTCGGTGTCCCCGGAGCAGATCACGATGGAGCTTCGGCGCGGAGAAGTCCTGAAGGTGCCGCTGCAGGCAGAAAGCCTGAACAGTGTTCACCTGAAGGGTCTCGCCTGGTCCGACAGCGTCAGGGTGAGAGTGCTGAGAAGTTCCTTCGGCGGGAGACGCAACCAGATCACGCTGGAAGCGGACGGCAGGCACTTGAATGCCGGCGACCGGATCGAAGGGAAACTCTCGCTGGTCACCAACGGGGGAGAACGTACAGTACCGTATCTTTTTACCGTGACGGACGGCGCAGCGGGCAGCACCCTGTCCAACCTGAAAACAATTGAAGATTTCGCGCTCATAGCGAAGGCCGAACCTGACTCGGCGCTTCGCATTTTTGAGTACAAGGATTTTGTCTCCGCGCCGTTCATGCAGGACCTGAAACTGCGTTCTTTGTACGGCGCTTTTCGTATGGGCCCGGACCGGGCTTCCGCCATGGAAGAGTTCCTGGTCGCCGCAGGCGCGAAGAAGCCTGCGCTGGTCCGGAACGAGACCGCCCGCTGCGAGATCGTCTGCACGGGAGGAAGCGAAGAAGGACGCATCGTCCTCGTAAGAGCGCGGGAAGGTTATTTCTCTCTTGCGGTCCGGGCGGACGGCACCTTCCTGAAGCTTGAAAAGCGTTCCGTCAGTGCGTCGGAATTCCAGGGCAGCAGCTGTATTTTCCGCTTCCGCATCGACCCGTCCCGCCTTCACGAAGGCCGGAACGAGGGCAGGATCTCCTTCTATTCCCAGACGACAGAATTCTCCGTCCCTGTCACGGTATGGCGTTCCGAGGCATCTTCCGGCGCGTCTGTCCGGCAGAAGAAGACGGAGAGGAAAAAACATTACGCGGACTATGTCTCCCTCCGGGCCAGGTACGAGCTGACCGGCCGCGAAGACGCCCGTCTTCCGGAGCTTATGATCCAGGAATTGAAGACAGCGGGAGATGCATTAAGTGCAGCGGGAGATGACGCCGGGCAGAAGACGGAACTTCTGCTGCTGGAGGCAGAGGCGTCCATGTTCGCTGGAAAACTGGATCGCTGCAGGGAACTTCTGGAGTCCGTGGGAGATGAAGTACGGGCGAACCGCCAGCGCGGTATGTATGAGTACCTGCTGTACGAGGCTGTGCGGGGGATGCTGCCGGAACGGGAAGAAAAGAGAGAAAGCACCATGCTCCTCCTGCGGAAATATCTGGAGGAAGCAAAGATGTACGCGATCCTTCCGCGCTACCTCTACTTCCGCCCGGAGCTCATGAAGCGGGATCCGGCGTCCCTGAAACTGTTCCTGCACGAGGAGTATCTGAACGGCAACCGGAGCCCCTATCTCTACGCGGCCTTTGCGAGGCTCTATGAACAGTACCCCGACCTGATCAGCGGGCTGGAGGAAGAGGAGCTTTCCGTCCTCCGCTACAGTCTGTCCTGCGGCCTTCCGGGAAAGGAAGCGGCTGCGGCGTACACGAAGCGCGCGTCGGGCCTCAGAAATTATACAGATCTGCACTGCCGTCTGCTGGCAGAGCTTTATGAAAAGGAACCTTCTTCGGAACTGCTTACTGCAGTCTGCAGGAGCCTCATCCGCCGGGACCAGCGGACCGAAGCGGCGCACCTCTGGTACCTGAAGGGGATCAGCGCTGACATCCGCCTGACCGGTCTCTGTGAATATGTGGTCTACAGTATGCCGAAGGAGCAGAAGACCCCCCTGCCGCGGGAACTCCTGCTCTACTTCGCCTACGACAACCGCCTGGACGACAGGAGCCGCGCGGCTCTGTACGAGAACATCTGCCGCTTCAGGAAAAAAGAACAGCCCCTTTGGGAAGAGTACCGGAAGCAGCTGCTTCCCTTTACGCTGGAGCAGCTTCTGAAGGGAAGAGTGAACCGGCATCTGGCGGTGCTTTACCGGGAGGTCCTGTGCCGCGAGATCATCGACCACAGACTGGCAGCGGTACTGCCGGCGGTCCTGAATGCGAGGCGTATCCGGACAGATTCGGACGCGGTCCGTTCGGTCGTCATGGTCTCTCCCCAGCTTAGAGAAGAAGAAAAGTACCTTCTGGACAAGAAGACTGCCTATATCCCCGTCCAGACGGAGGACGCAGTGTTCCTCTTTGAGGACAGCTACGGCAACCGTTTCGCGGATGTCTCCTGGAAACAGGAACAGGTCTGCAGCATGCCGGAACTGCTGGAATACTGCGAGGAACTGGTTCCGGAAGGACCCTGGCAGATCCTGAAGCGTCTGAACAGGATCATTTCCCGCGCGGAAACAGCCGCTGAGAATCGTCAGGCTGCCGCAGGAACCGCCTCCGGGACCCGGCTGCCGGCGGAAGAGATCCATACCATCATCAGCGCCATTGAAGACGGCCGGCTGTCGGACAGCTTTACAGAGCGCCTGATGTCGGTGCTCTTAAAGTATCCGGCGGACAGCATGAGCTATCTTTCCTCCTGTCCGGCGGAGAGGTTCCTCCCGGATCAGCGCAGGGAACTCCTGAAGGTCATGATCGACGGCGGCCAGCTGGGCCGTGCCTGGGAACTGATGGAAGAGTACCTGATGGAGGACTGCGGCACAGAGTATCTGAAGAAGCTTTGCAGCAGGATCATCCTGGAAGAGCTGTTCCCGGAGAATTCGATGCTTCTGAAACTGTCGGCGAAAGTATTCCGGGAGGGCGGGGCCGATGCCGTGATCCTGGACTATCTCTGCGAGCATTTCAACGGCGGGGAAGATGAGATGTACCGCCTGCTGAAAACGTCGACGGGCAGCGGGTGCCAGACCCAGGACCTGGTGGAGCGTCTGATCGGACAGATGCTCTTTACCGGCAGCACGAAGCGCCTGAAGGTGCTGTTCGCGCGGCTGAGGGAACAGAAAAATGTTCCGGAGATGACGCTCCGGGCCTGCATCACCGAGTTTTCAGCGGAATATGTGCTGGACGACAGGGATCCCGGGAAGGATGTCTTCCTGTATCTTGAGACCCTTGCCGTCGCTGCCGCCGACAAGAACCGGATCCCTGTCATCTACCGCCTTGCCCTGATCAGGTATTATTCTGCCCAGAATACCCTGGAGGAGCAGCAGAAGGAACTGGCGGAACAAATCCTGCCGGGACTTCTTGACGAGGGGTTAAGCTTCCCTTATTATAAAAATTTGGCACAGTTCATTCCGGTGCCGGAGGAAGTGCTGGACAAGGAGAGTGTCATGTTCCGGGGAGACCGGGACAGGAACTATGAGATCCACATGCGCATTCTTCCGGGGGAGACGGAATTCCGGACCGAGCAGCTGAAGAACATGTACCTTGATCTGTTCGTGCGTCAGGAGATTCTGTTCGCCGGGGAAAGCTGGGAATATGAGATCCGGGAAGCCGGCAGCAGCGAAGTGCTGGCGGAAGGCTCGGTGGGCAGCGCCGCCCGGAACAGCGCCCGGAAAGGTGCGGCGGATCAGAGCGGCATAAAGGATCAGAGCGGAGCGGATGGCGTGAAACAGTACAGCCGCTTTGCCTGCCTGAACAACATGACGAAGAGCCTGGAGCGGAAGGACGAAAAGACCCTCCGGGCGGAAATGGAAAGTTTTGCCGCCAGGGAGGACCTGGCAGCGGAACTGTTCCGGCTGTAAGAAATCTTTAATGGTGCCTGACACCATTAAAAGACAGAGAAAGGAGGGCGCATGGGAGAGAGGATCCTGGGGATCGATCTGACTGATCAGGGAGCGGGAGTCATGTTTTCCGATTCGGAACAGAGCTTCCATGTTCCCGCCGCAATCTGCAGAGATAAAAAGAACGATTTCTGGTATGTCGGGGAGGAAGCCTATGAAAAGGCGCTCTCCGGAAAGGGTATCCTGACGGACCGCCTGGTATCGCTTTCCCTCAAGGGAGGCACCGCCACCATACGGGGAGTCAGATACGAAGGCGCAGAGCTGCTGGGCAGATTTCTGGGAATGGTCAGGGAAGGATGCCTCCGGGCTTCCGGAGGAGAAGCGCCTTCCTGCACCGTTCTGGTGCTTCCCCTGTATGACAGGGCGTGGATGGAGCGCATCCTGGAGGTGCTGCCGGAGTACGGCTTCGACAGCGGCAGCATCAGCTGCATCACACGGCAGGAAAGCTTTCTGTACTATGTTATGAACCAGCCGAGGGAGATCAGGACCGCGGAAGTGGGCCTCTTCGACCTGAACGACAATGCTCTGTCCTTCTACGAATTCCAGATGAGGCGGGACAAAAGAAAGCTTTTTGTGCGGGTGGACCAGGAAGACCTGAAGGAAGCTTTTGCGCTGTCTGTGCTGGCGACGCCCAACGGTGAAAAGCTGGCGGACAAGATCATGAGCAGCGCTGCGGAACGGCTGCTCCGGAGAAAGGTCTTTTCGTCGGTCTTTCTTACCGGCAAGGGATTTGAAGAATACAGCTGGGCCCAGCATTTCATGAAGCTGGTCTGCCAGCGGAGAAAGGTATACCTGGACGGAGAGCTGTTCATCAAAGGGGCAGTGATCCGGGGCAGCGGCCTTCTTTCCGGAAAGGGAGATCCCGGCTTTACCGCTCTCTGCAGCGGTCGGTCTGCTGCAAGCGTCACCATGAAAGTAGAACGAAACGGGCAGCCTCTGGAGTTCCCCGTCCTGAATGCCGGAGACCCGGTATTTTCATCGGATATGGAGCTTCGCCTTCTCCCCGGAAGCGGAGAGAACCTGGAGTTCCTGATCGAGCCGGTCGCCACCAGAAAGAAGAAACTGGTGCGCGTCCCGGCGCCGGTACTTCCCGAACGGGAAGAAAAAACATCATTTATCGACGTGTCCCTCTGTTTTCCGGATGAGGACAGAATGCTGGTCCGCCTGAAGGATGCGGGATTCGGAGAGCTGTTCCCCCCGGGAGGAGCAAGCTCGGAAACAGAGATCTCCTTTTCTTCCCAGGAGACGGGAGTCTCCGGCGGAAGTCCGCTCCGCGCCGTGCTGTGCAGCAGTACGGAGCCGGAAAAAGGCCTCCGGATCGAGGAGCTTGGAGTACGCATCTGCTCGGCGGAGGAGCTCTGCTATTGTATCACGAAGCATCCGCTGCTGTTCATGGACGGATTCGCGGGAGAACCGATGCTCCGCTTCCTGGAGGACGGAGCAGGAGAAAGGCTCCTGGCCGCGGAACTCCGGCAGCTGAAAGAAAACCGGGTCCGGGACGACGACCTTCTCCTGAAGCTTTTAGAACTCAGTGGATACCTGACCGGTCCGGAACTGGGAGAATTCCGCGGAAAGCTTCTTTCTTTCCGGCAGCTGTCAGCACCGGAATACCTGAAGGAGAAAGCGGACGAAATGTTCCGCCTGCGGCGTTTCGGAAAAGCTGTGGCGATCTACGACAGGATCCTGGCGGGTGAAGAGGAAAAGGCCTTGTCCCTCCGGCTGAAGGGGACGGTGCTGGTGCGGAAAGGAAGCGCCTGCGCCAACCTGTTCCTTTTTGAAAAGGCGTTCCGCGCCTACAGTGAAGCCTGGGATCTGCTGCACGAACAGGAGATCCTGAAGAAGATCTGGTTTTTGTCCCTGCTGGAACCGGTGATCGGGACCCGGGAGCGCTACCAGGAAGCCGTGATGAAACTTGCGGCCCAGGATGACTCCCTGGCAGCATCACCCGGCGATGTATCTGCGGATCCTGCGGACGCCGCAGACATCGATGCGGCTGTCTCCCTTCCCCTGGAGGAATGGGAAGCGGAATATGAAGAGGCGCGGCAGCATGCCGCCCAAGGCCCCGGCAGGCAGAAGATCGCCGAAGTCTTCGAAGGCGATCCGGTACAAAGAATGAAAAAAGCTGCGGTCACTGTGTCCCGGTGGAAACAGGACTACAGGACCATGCTGTAGAAAGGATAGATAAATCATGAAGATACTCCCGAAAACCTATGTGCCCTCTGAGATCGAGGACAGTCTGTATCAGAAATGGCTGGAAAAAGGCTATTTCAGCGCAAAGGTGGATCCGGACAAAAAGCCCTTTACCATCGTGATGCCGCCGCCGAACATCACCGGACAGCTGCATATGGGCCACGCTCTGGACAATACCATGCAGGACATCCTGATCCGCTGGAAGAGAATGCAGGGATACTCTGCCCTCTGGCAGCCCGGAACAGATCACGCCGCCATCGCGACAGAAGTCAAGGTCATCGACAAGCTCCGCAAAGAAGGAAAGCAGAAAGAGGAACTGGGACGGGAAGGCTTCCTGAAGGAATGCTGGGACTGGAAAGCCGAGTACGGCTCCAGGATCATCCGCCAGCTGCAGAAGCTGGGATCCTCCGCGGACTGGGAGAAAGAGCGCTTCACCATGGACAAGGGCTGCTCCGACGCCGTGAAGGAAGTGTTCATCCGCCTCTATAACAAGGGATACATCTACAAGGGCTCCCGCATCATCAACTGGTGCCCGGTCTGCCAGACCTCCATCAGCGACGCGGAAGTGGAACACGTGGATATGGACGGCTTCTTCTGGCATATCAACTATCCCATCGTGGGAGAAGAGGGCCGCTTTGTCGAGATCGCGACCACCCGTCCCGAGACGATGCTGGGCGATACCGCCGTGGCGGTGAACCCGGAGGACGAGCGCTATCAGGACCTGGTGGGGAAGATGCTGGAGCTCCCGCTGACCGGCCGCCAGATCCCGGTGATCGCAGACGAATATGTTGACAAGGAATTCGGGACCGGCTGCGTGAAGATCACCCCGGCCCACGACCCCAACGACTTTGAAGTCGGAAAACGCCACGGCCTGGAGGAGATCTGCATCCTGCACGACGACGCCACCGTGGACTTCCCCGGCTCGAAGTACGACGGCCTGGACCGCTACGAGGCGAGAAAGCTGATCGTCAAAGACCTGGAGGATCTCGGCCTTCTGGTGAAGGTGGTCCCCCACAGCCACGCCGTCGGTACCCACGACCGCTGCAAGACCGTGGTGGAGCCCATGGTGAAGCCCCAGTGGTTCGTTAAGATGGAAGAGATGGCGAAACCCGCCATCGAAGCCCTGCACAACGGCACCCTGAAATTCGTTCCGGAAAGCTTCGGGAAGACCTATCTCAACTGGCTGGAAGGAATTCATGACTGGTGCATCTCCCGCCAGCTCTGGTGGGGCCACCGGATCCCCGCATGGTACTGCCAGGACTGCGGAAAGATGTCCGTTTCCTACGACGACCTGACGGTCTGTCCGCACTGCGGCAGCAAGAACCTGCAGCAGGACGAAGACACCCTGGACACCTGGTTCAGCTCCGCCCTCTGGCCCTTCTCCACTTTAGGATGGCCGGAAAAAACGCCGGAACTGGAGTATTTCTATCCCACCGACGTGCTGGTGACGG
This sequence comes from Stomatobaculum sp., assembly GCA_017449925.1. Next base: position 21,697 of record JAFSYO010000083.1, on the reverse strand, counting down.
GATACGACATCATCTTCTTCTGGGTGATCCGCATGGTCTTCTCCGCCCTGGAGCAGACCGGCGAAGTGCCTTTCCACACCGTGCTGATCCACGGTCTGGTCAGAGATTCCCAGGGCCGGAAGATGTCCAAGTCCCTGGGCAACGGCATCGATCCCCTGGAGGTCATTGAGAAGTACGGCGCCGACGCCCTCCGCCTCACCCTGATCACAGGCAACGCCCCCGGCAACGACATGCGCTTCTACTGGGAGCGGGTCGAAGCCTCCAGAAACTTCGCGAACAAAGTCTGGAACGCCTCCAGATTCATCATGATGAACCTCGGCGAAAAGGCTCCCGCGGTTCCGGCGGAATTCGCGGCTGATGCCGCCAGCGGCGCCGGGACTCTTCAGGCATCTGACAAGTGGATCCTCTCCAAATGCAACGACCTCACGAAGGAAGTCACGGAGAACCTGGACAAGTACGAGCTGGGCATCGCCCTGCAGAAAGTCTACGATTTCATCTGGGAAGAGTTCTGCGACTGGTATATCGAGATGGTGAAGCCGCGCCTCTGGGACAAAGAAGATCCCACCCGCGACGCCGCCCTCTGGACCCTGAAAGAAGTCCTGAGCCGTTCCCTGAAGCTGCTGCATCCCTTCATGCCCTTCGTGACAGAAGAGATCTACTGCAACCTGAACGAAGACGAAGAAAGCATCATGATCACCGAATGGCCGGTCTTCGAGGAGAAGTACTCCTTCCCGGCGGAAGAGACCCAGGTGGAAGAAGTGAAGGCCGCTGTCCGCGCCATCCGTGCCGTGCGCACCTCCATGAACGTGGCCCCCGGCCGTCAGGCCGCGGTCTATGTGGTCTCCGCAGACGCCTCCATCCGGAAGAACTTTGAAGACTCCGGCGCCTTCTTCGCCATGCTGGCCCGGGCCTCCGAAGTCCACGTCCAGGCGGACAAGACCGGAATCGCGGAAGATGCAGTCTCCGCAGTCATCCCCGGCGCGAACATCTTCATCCCCTTCGCCGACCTGGTGGACGCCGAGAAAGAACTGGAGCGCCTCTCCAAAGAAGAAGAGCGCCTGAACGGCGAGATCCGCCGCTCCAACGGCATGCTGAAGAACGAGAAGTTCCTCGCCAAGGCGCCGGAAGCAAAAGTCGCGGCAGAAAAAGAAAAACTTGCGAAATACGAGCAGATGCTCCAGCAGGTCCAGGAGCAGCTGAAGAGGTTCCGGTAATATAGGAACACTTCACGTGAAGCAGAAATGCTTCCAGTGAAGCAGAAATGCCTCAGGTGCAGTCGCAAAGGAAAGCCAGATCAGGCTGCGCCGGTCAAAAACAGACCAGTAATGGCCGGGCCGATCAAAATCAAGCCATTGATGGCTGCGCGGGCGTAAATAAGCAATTTTGAAAATTTGTCACCCCTCAAAACCGCTTCGAACCCGGAAATTAGTCTCTGGAGCTGGTTTTTTGAAGCTTGTTGGGCGCAAAACGCCAGTTTTGAAAAAAACGTACCCCTGTTTTTTGAAAAACAGGGGTACGGAATTTCAGAACTGTTCGAAAAACGCCCAATCAACTGCAAAAACACCTCTACAGCGGCCAAAAACCCCTGTTTTTCACAGCCAAAAGGGTACGGATTTTTCAAAAACTTAAAAAAACGCCCACGGGATACAAGTGCCAGCAAATTGTTCGGAAAAACTTCGAGAAAACTGTTTCGAGATGGAACATAATTGCGGCTCGATAACGTAATGAGAAGCACAAAACAATTCTTCATAACATATGCGGGGCGAAAAAAGTGGGCGCTGAGGAATACATAGAATCGCTGCCCATGTGGGCGACAAAAAAGAATACAGTACAGCAGGTCCGGGCCTTCCTGGAGCTGCTGCTGCAGGAAAACAAACAGCCGTCGGCGTTTTCTTCGGAAGACAAGACGGACCTGGTCCGGCAGATCCCCATCGTCCATGTGGCGGGGACCAACGGAAAAGGATCGGTCTGCGCCTACCTGACCCAGGCATTTCTCGACTCCGGCCTGCATACAGGGACCTTCATTTCCCCGCATCTGGTGGATGTGAAGGAGCGGATCCTGCTGGACAATGTTCCGGTGGACAGGGCCCGCTTTGAAGCTGCCTGCAGCCGGGTGAAGAAACTCGCGGAAACCGAGAACATCGCGGCCTGGCCGACGTACTTTGAATATCTTTACTACATGGCGATGTGCGTCTTCTTTGACGCGAAGGTGGATGTGATCGTTCTGGAGACGGGGCTTGGCGGAAGGCTTGACGCCACGAATTCCTGCTCCCCGGTGCTGACGGTCATTACCAGCATCAGTCTGGACCACATGCAGTACCTGGGAGACACGACGGAAAAGATAGCCGCCGAGAAGGCGGGCATCATCAAACCCGGCGTGCCGGTGGTATACGACCCGAATGACGAAGCGGCTTCCCGGGTCATCAGAGCGATGGCGGACAAACTGGGAAGCGCATCCTACGCAGCTTATTCTGTCTGTGCGGCCTATGCCTCCTGTGCGGAATGCCTCGCAGCGCTGCAGTCCGCTTCTGCAAAAACAATGACTGACCTGCAGACTGCTTCTGCAAAAACAATGACTGACCTGCAGTCAGCTGCCGCAAAATCCTCAATGGATCCGCGGGAGCGCTTTTCCTTCCTTCAGATCCCTTACCAGCGGCAGAACGCCGCGACGGCGCTGAAGGCGTGGCAGGTCCTGAGAGCCCTTCCGGAATTCCGGAAGGAAAGCGGGGAAGCATGTCCCTGCTTTGGAAACGGCAGCCAGCAATCTTTTGCCGCCGGCATCCGAAGCTTTCTTGAAAGCGAGGAAGCCTTCATCGAATCAGTGCGGCGCACCCGCTGGGCCGCCCGCATGCAGGAGATCCGCCAGGATGTGTTTCTGGACGGGGCCCACAACGAGGACGGCATCCGCGCCTTTGCGGAGGCGGCACAGCTGATCTGCAGGACCCGGAACAAACGTCCCGTGCTGCTGACCAGCGCGGTGAGCGACAAAGACTTGAAGCATATCGCAGGGCGCATCGCGAAGGAACTTATGCCTGTCCGCATCTATACCGCGCCGCTGAAAAGCTACCGGGCTGCGGACGCGGGGCGCATCGCGGAGCTCTACCGTGAGTACGGGGTCACAGACGTGCGGCTCCTCGACGGAATCGCGGAAGCGTTCCGCAGGGCAGTCACAGAAAAGCAGGACGACGAGATCCTGTTCTGCGCCGGCTCCCTCTACATGGCGGGGGAGATACTTGCTGAGAATTGATCCTGCAGAGAAATTGTATACACCAGTTGGCGCGGCGGAAAGAGGCGCGGCATTTGCTGATTCATTAAGAAAGGAACAACCGAGTGATCAACTACGACGAGGAGATCCGGAACTTCCGGTCCAGCATGGATATTTCTGCGGTAGAGGACCAGATCGTCCAGAGTGATCTTACGGACATGAAAGACATCCTGATGGAGATCCTGAAATCAGAAGTCCGGGAAAAATCAGAAGTGCGGGAGAAAAAGGATGAACGCGGCTGAACGCTGCCGGAAAGCGGCGAACAGTTACTACAACCGCGGCCTCGTCCGGGCCAGAGAAAGAGATCTGTCCGGGGCGGCACCGCTTCTTAAGCGCGCTCTGGAACTGGATAAAACACATATGGACGCCAGGAATCTCCTGGGGCTCGTCTTTTATGAGTCGGGAGAGGTGGGAGACGCGCTGGTCCAGTGGGTCATCAGCATGGGACTGCAGCCGATCGACAACCCCGCGATCCGTTACCTGGATGACATCCGCAGGAAAAGCGGCCGCATCAAGACCTACTCGAGACAGATACAGCGCTACAACGCGGCGCTGGAGCTTGCGAAGCACGGAGCCCACGACACCGCGATCCACCAGCTTTCCGGCGTTCTGTCACAGCATCCGAACTATGTCCGGGCAGGACTTCTCCTCTCGCTTCTTCTCATGGAAGCAGAGGACTGGACCAGGGCGGAGCACTACCTGAAGCAGGTTCAGCAGACAGATACGGGAAACCCCCAGGCTGCGCGGTATCTTCTGGAAGTGCAGGAACATCTGGAAAGAATGCAGGACGGAAAGGAAAGCAGCCAGGCTGCGGAGATGCTGAAAAACGCTTACTCCCACCGGCAGATGACGGACGACGATGTCATCATGCCCTCTTCCTACCGGGAGAGTACCGGGTGGCAGACCGTCATGAACATCGGCATCGGTCTGCTGATCGGCGCCGCGTCAGTGCTGTTCCTATACATGCCTACTAAGACCGCGGAGCTCACCAGGGAGCATAAACAGGACTTGATCAACGTCAGCGAGAAGCTCTCGGAAGCGAATCACCAGATCGTTGAGCTGAAGAAATCTGACGCCTCCGCCGGGGAGGAACGGGAAAACCTCATCAACCAGCTTAACACCATAGAGGAAAGCTATACCTACAAGCTGTCACAGTACCAGAAGCTGATCGGCATCCTGGACGATTACCGCAGCAACAATTATTCCCACGCGGCCGATCTTTTCGCCACCATCGACACGTCGCAGCTAACGGATGTGGATGACGAGAGCGATGTCTCCGTCACGGATGTTTATAACTCCATTGCCGGAAAAATGCGGGCAGAAGGTTATCTCAGCCTGTACCGGCAGGGAGAAGTCGCCTATGACCAGGAGGACTACGAGAGCGCCATTGCCTACTATGTCAAAGCCCTGGCCATCAATCCGGACTATGAGCCGGCCATGTTCAAACAGGCCATGAGCTACAAGGAAATGGGCGATATACAGAGCGCGAACAATCTGTTCGGAGAAGTGATCCTCCGCTTCCCGGATACGAATCTCGCGAGAGAGGCGCAGCAGGAGAGAGGATACTGAAGCTATAGCAGCAGGAGAGAGGATACTGAAGCGACAGTAGCAGGAGAGAGGATACTGAAGCGACAGCAGCAGGAAAGAGGATGCTGACACAAAAAAGAGAGTCGGGACAATTCCCGACTCTCTTTCTATATACTGATATTGTGCCAGACCCTAAGCTGATATTGTACCAGACTCTAAGCACTTTATTGTGGTGCTGTCCCGGAGCTCAGAACTGCGCCCGGCCCGACGATTCCCGAGGCGCCCCCGGAACCAGACCCTGAGCCATTACCAGACCCTGAGCCAGACCCGGACCCGCTTCCAGAACCCGACCCGGACCCGTCTTCTCCGTCGGTCTCCGCGGGGAGGCCGCCCGGGTGTTCCGCGGTGTGGATCGTGCAGTAGCCGTAGACATTGATGGCGGAATCGTCCGTCTCTTCCTCGGATTCCGGAACGATCATGATGGTCCTGGATACGGTGGAAGTACAGAAGCTGGTGGGATACTCGTGGGATTCCGCGCAGACGGAAACGGTGGTGTGCTTGTCGCACATTTCCGTGGGGATGGTGCCCCGGGCAAAGTACTCGGTGTACACCGCGCTTCCTCTGGGATCGGCGTCGCAGACGCCGTGCACCGCAAGTTTTCCGGACTTCCGGCAGACCTGGGCCTCCACTACATCCTCCGGCACAGTAAAGCCGGGATCGGATTTGCCTTCGTGGATCTGTTCCATGATCTTCCGCCAGATATCTTTATGGAAGGAATTGCCGCCGTTCTCCGAGGAAAGGTCCTGGTTCTCGTCGCAGCCGGCCCAGATGCCGGCGGTGTAGTAGGGCGTGTATCCGATGAACCAGACGTCGTTGTTGGCGGTGGTGGTGCCGGACTTTCCTGCGCAGCTCATGTTGGAGATCTTCGAGCGGGTGGAGGTGGAGTTGACATTGACACCGCCCCGGGAATACTTGCGGTTGGAGACCATGGACTGCTCCATGGCGTCCGTCAGAAGGAAGGCCGTGCTTTCCTTCAGCACACGTTTTTTCTCAGGGGCGTTGTCGATCAGCACCTTGCCGTTGTGGTCCAGGATCTTCGTGTAGAACACCGGCTTGATATACGTGCCGCCGTTGGCGATGGCGGCAAAGGCCGCTGTCATTTCCAGGTTGCTGACGCCCTTTGTCAGGCCGCCGAGGGCGGTGGCAGGGTTGTAATCCGTGTCGGTGAGGGAGGTAATGCCGAATTTTCTGCAGTACTCCACGCCCAGCTGCGGGGTCACCGTCTCCATCAGGCAGCGGACCGCCACGATATTCATGGAATAGATGATTCCTTCCCGGATCCCGGACCAGCCGAGATAGTTGTCGCTGCCGTACCAGTTCCGGAACTGCTTCCGGTTGGCAGAGTAAGGACCGTCGTAATAAACCGTGGCCAGAGTCGCACCGCAGGAATCCATGGCGGGAGCAAAGGCCGAAAGCACTTTGAAAGTGGAACCCGGCTGCCGCAGGGTGCCGGAAGCGCGGTTCAGGGAGAGGGACGTGGTCTTCTCGCCCCGGCCGCCGGAGAGGGCCTTCACTTTTCCGGTGGAATGCTCCATCAGGACGAAGGAGTCCTGGGGCTCCAGGGAGAGGTGGATCGTCTCGCCCAGAATCTTGTCGCCCTCTTGCAGCACGCTTTCCTTGTAGCGCTCCGCGTCCGCCCGGGCGGCATCCTCGGACAGGTAAAGTCCGTCGAAACCGTCCTGCAGGACGTTCTTGTGCCAGCGGGAGATGTTGTGCTCTCCGTAGTTCACCGTGGCGCCGGAGCTGTCCAGGATCGACAGGCGGTATTCCATGGAGTATTTTGTGGCGGAGTAGTTTTCCGGGTTGTTGATCTCCGCGTCCACGATCTTCTGAAGGGAAGGATCCTGGGTCGTATAGATGGAAAGACCGCCGCTGTACAGCAGGTTGTGGGCCTGGGTGTCGCTGTAGCCGTACTTGTCCTTCAGATCCTGCAGGACCTGGCCGATCAGCACGTCGGTAAAGTAGCTGTACGTGTGGGACGCTTTCTCCTTGGTGATCAGGTCCACGTTCTGAATGCGGCTGTAGACATCGTCCGCGAGGGCTTCCTGCTGTTCTTCGCGGGTGATGTAGCCCTGGTCGTACATGTAGCGGAGGATGACCTTCCGCTTGTCGGCGTTGGCCTCCTGGCCGGAGATCGGATTCAGTCTGGAAGGGTTCTGAGTGATTCCTGCCAGAACGGCGCATTCCGAGAGAGTCAGATCAGAAACTTCCTTATTAAAATAACGCCGGGCTGCCACCTTGACTCCGAGGGAGTTGTTGCCGAGGTTGATGGTATTCAGGTAGTTCGTCAGGATCACCTTTTTGTCCATCACCTTTTCCAGCTTCACCGCCAGATACCACTCCTGGATCTTCCGCTCCAGCTTCTCCCCGAAGGTCTTCTCCCGGCCGCCGTTGAAAATACTGTTCTTGATCAGCTGCTGGGTGATGGTGGAGCCGCCGCCGGAGGAAGAGTCGCCCTTGACGACACCGACGATGGCACGCATAATGGAGCGTGTGTCAATGCCGTTGTGCTGCCAGAAACGGGCGTCCTCAATAGCGACGAAGGCATCGATCAGGTCCTCCGGAAGTTCGTTGTAGGTCGCTTCTTCACGGTTGGAACCGGCCATGACCAAGGTCTCCGTAAGGGCGCCGGTGGAGTCGTAGATGCTGGTGGCGTAACCCAGGGAGCTGATGCTGGAGATGTTCAGGTCCGGTGCGGACTCCATAATGCCGCGCACCGCCCCGAAGCCCGCGGCGGTAAAAAGCGCAGTTCCCAGAAGGGCGCAGAAAAACACGGTCCTGGCAAAAGCCAGCACCAGAAAATTCCTGAATTTGTCTCCCTTGGAGGCACCCGACTTCAGCGCGCGGGCGACTGCGGTTTTTCCGAAGTTCAAACGTTAGTGTCCTCTTATAAATAGTATTCCGTTTCGGAAAAGCACGGACTGTGTGTCACAGCGCAGAATCTGCTCCCCGAAACTCACACATATGATATCATTAATAAGGTAGGAATACCACAGGAGAAACCGTAAAAAATCCTTACAAGTGGGGGAAGATACCCTTATTATTGCGTAAATTCGACGTAATTTTTACGAAATTGATAAGAAATGAGGCAGATATGGCGAATACTAAGCAGCCGGTGTTTCTTTGCATCCGGGGAGGAAGCGCGGAAGTCACGGAAAAACGGTCCCGTTTCATCGGGCAGACGCTTCCCGTGCAGACGGAAGAAGAGGCGCAGGCCTTTATAGCCCGGATCCGGAAAGAGAATCACGACGCGCGTCACAACTGTTATGCCTATATCACCGGACCGGACGGAAGCGTGGAAAAATGCTCCGATGACGGGGAGCCCTCCAGGACCGCCGGCATGCCCATGATGGACCTGCTGAAAAAGCGGAATCTCCGGAACATCTGCGTCGTGGTGACGCGCTATTTCGGCGGTATACTCCTCGGTACCGGAGGACTGGTGCGCTGCTACAGCGCCGCAGCCCAGGAAGCCCTGGACAACAGCCTGGTGGCGGAGAGGAGAAAAGGCACTGTCACAGTGTGGGAGACGGACTACGGCTTTTACGGAAAGCTTCAGTACCTCGCTTCTGAGGAAGAACTTCCGGTGCTGTCGGAGGAATTCGAAGAGAAGGTCACTGTGACGCTCCTTCTGCCGGAGGAGAAGGCAGGCCGCATCCGGAAGACGATCCTGGAAATGAGCGCAGGGAAGCTCACGCCCGTGGAGGAACATCCCGCTGAGTACTGCAGCGTGCAGGGCGTCACGCGGATCCTGTAGGTTTTTCTTGCGCGGGGCCGCAGTAGGTCTTATACTAAGGAAGCGCAAAAATCAAGAAAGCGAAAAGAAGCGCTGGATCACTACCTAATATAAAACACTAAGAATAAAGAACATCAGAGGTCTATATGAATACAGTCAGAGAAGATGTAAGAAATGTAGCTATCATTGCCCACGTTGACCACGGCAAGACCACACTGGTGGACCAGCTGCTCCGCCAGTCCGGCGTGTTCCGGGAGAACCAGGAACTGGTGGACCGCGTCATGGACTCCAACGATATCGAGCGGGAGCGCGGCATCACGATCCTTTCCAAGAATACAGCCATTCATTACAACGACATCAAGATCAACATCATCGACACCCCCGGCCACGCGGATTTCGGCGGCGAGGTGGAGCGCGTCCTGAAGATGGTGAACGGCGTGGTCCTGGTGGTGGATGCCTTTGAAGGCACCATGCCCCAGACCCGTTTTGTCCTGAAGAAAGCCCTGGAGCTGGACCTGGACGTGGTGGTCTGCGTGAACAAGTGCGACCGCCCCGAGGCCAGGCCGGACGAGGTGGTGGACGAGGTGCTGGAGCTCCTGATGGACCTGGAGGCCAATGACCGCCAGCTGGAGTGCCCCTTCGTCTTTGCCAGCGCCCGCGGCGGATGGGCCAGGAACGAGGTTGATGACGACAACATGGATATGAAGCCCCTGTTCGAGGCCATCGTGAACCACATCCCGGCGCCTCAAGGCGACCCGGAGAAGTTCACCCAGATCCTGATCAGCACCATCGACTACAATGAGTACGTGGGCCGCATCGGCGTCGGCAAGGTGGACAACGGCAGCATCAAAGTCAACGAAGAGTGCGCCATCGTAAACTACTACGAGCCGAACAAGCTGCGCCGTGTGAAGATTGGAAAGCTCTACGAGTTCGAAGGGCTGAACCGCGTGGAAGTGAAGGAAGCAGCCATCGGCTCCATCGTGGCCATCTCCGGCATCACCGACATTCACATCGGCGACACCATCACCAGCCCGGATCATCCGGAACCCATTCCCTTCCAGAAGATCTCCGAGCCCACCATCTCCATGAACTTCATGGTCAACGACAGCCCGCTGGCAGGCCAGGAGGGGACCTATGTGACCTCCCGCCACATCCGCGACCGTCTGTTCCGGGAGCTGAACACCGACGTCTCCCTCCGGGTGGAGGAAATCTCCCCCGACTGCTTCAAGGTAAGCGGCCGCGGCGAGCTGCACCTCTCCGTCCTGATCGAGAACATGCGCCGCGAGGGATTTGAGTTCGCCGTCAGCAAGGCGGAAGTCATCTACAAGTACGACGAGCGGAACAAAAAACAGGAGCCCATGGAGATCGCCTATGTGGACGTGCCGGACGAATTCAGCGGCGCGGTCATCCAGAAGCTTTCCGGCCGTAAAGGAGAACTGGTGGGCATGACCCCCATCCACGGCGGCTACACCCGCCTGGAGTTCAACATCCCCTCCCGGGGCCTTATCGGCTACCGCGGAGAGTTCATGACGGACACCAAGGGCAACGGCATCCTGAATACCGAGTTCGAAGGCTACGGCCCATACAAGGGGGACATGTTCTACCGTAAGACCGGATCCCTCATCGCCTACGAGAGCGGCGAGGCCATCACCTACGGCCTGTTCAACGCCCAGGAGAGAGGGCCTCTGTTCATCGGGCCCGGCACCAAAGTCTATGCCGGCATGGTCATCGGCCAGAGCGGCAAGTCCGAAGACGTGGAAGTGAATGTCTGCAAGACCAAGAAGCTGACCAACACCCGGTCCTCCAGTGCGGATGAAGCTCTGAAGCTGGTGCCCCCGCGGATCATGAGCCTGGAGCAGTGCCTGGAGTTCATCGACACCGACGAGCTCCTGGAGGTCACGCCGGAAAACTTCCGCATCCGCAAAAAGATCCTGGATCCCATGCTGCGGAAGCGGGCCATGTTTCGCCAGAAACAGATGGCGCAGCAGGAGCAGTAAAAAAGCAGCTGGCTCCGCGTCAGTGCTGTGACGCTTTTCATGACACCTGCATGGTATAGTTGAGTCATAAAAAGGCCAACATGCACAGATTATTACAATTCTATAAGTTTCTTATTGAAATTTTATTCGTGAATTAATATAATTTAGGAAATGGGTCTTTTTGACCTTGAATTTTGCGTGCATTTCAAGGGGCGTATTATGTCTGTATAGGCGGAAATGCTTCAGACGATGGTTCAGGACAAAAAAAAACCCCCCGATTTTCGGAGGGTGTGCAGGAAAAAGTGAGAGTTTGTCGTGTAATATATTATTACAGGAGAATTTCGGCACATTCCTGCATAGTCCGTAAAAGAACGCCGACCAGGTTTCAAACATGAGCACAATAACAGTTAGGGCAACTGGTGTAGTAAAAAAGGGATAAAGGGGTGGAACAGATGAATCAAAAACTTTGGAGCAGTGTTCTGGAATTCCTGAAAAGGAAGGTACGGACCAAACGCTGGCAGCGGGCACTGACGTGCCTGGCAGCGGTGGTCGTGTTCGGCGTGACTTATGCGCTGATTCTGCCTGCAATCACGATGACGGGCAAATACCCGACATTAAAGGCAGAGGAGACCATCGTATGGAGCGGCGATGAGCTTAAACTCCAGGTGGCTGCGGAGACAAGTCAGGAAGACGGAGACAGAACAGTAGTCCTGACAATGGAAGGAGAGGGCGCGGACCTCTCTGCTTCGTATGTCTTTGATGAGGACGGCGTGTGCGTTATCAAAGATAACGAAGAAAATGAGATCGAACTTCACCGGAACGTTCGTGAGAATAAGGAAAATGTGGTCGATTACTGGTTCGTTCTGGGAGCCGGAGAGAGCACTGCATTTACCCTGAATCTTACGGATGAGGTCGATGATGCCCGCTTCTCCGAACTGGTCGAGACCATTAAAAAGGAATCGAAGACCGAACCTAAAAAGGAAGAGGCAGCGGCAGAGGCTGTGGCAGAGGTCGTGGCAGAGGCTACTGCTTCGGACGCTGGGAAGTCTGAGACGGCAGCTGAAAACGAGGCGGTCATTGAAAATGAGGCGACTCCGGCAGATGCTGATGTGGCAGAGGTTTACGAGACAGAAACTGACGAGACGGCAGCAGATGTAAGCGACGCTACCCCGGCAGATGCTGATGTGGCAGAAGTTTACGAGGCGGATGCAGACGTAAGCGATGAAGATGATGAAGAAGATACACAGACCGTAGTAGTAGTCTATTCGACGGTGTCTGATGCGGACGAAGCGACGCCTGCTGATGGAGTGTACGTTGTTGATGAGGATGACGACGGCTTCGTGCAGCTTGTTGACGGAGAAGTGGTCAACGACCTTGAGGTTGAGGATGATGAAGATGCAGAAGTGTCGCAGATCGTTGCAACCCTGAAGGTTTCTGCAGGCAGCGGCGAAGACCTCGACACAGCTGTGAAAGACGCTGAGAGGAATGCCGACAAGCGCGGCGATGCCCAGGTGGTCCTGAAGTGGAAGGATATCATCGCGCAGAGCGCCGCGGAAAGCGTTTTGACTTCGGATATCAATGGCGCGACTATCGCAGTGTTCTACGATGAAACGGCGGAGATTCCGGAGGGCTCGACCCTTCAGGTTAGAGAATTTGTCAGGGGAACCGAGGAGTATGAAGCATATCTCGCGGAGACCCGGAACGTCATGGCGCGGGCAACAGACAGCGATGCCTCCAAGAGCGTTACCAAAGCGAGATTCTTCGATATTAAGATCATCGATGAGAATGGAATCGAAGTTGAACCCTGTTCTCCTGTCAAGGTTGTGATCAGCTACGACGATGTGTTGACAGTCGCAGAAGACGGGGAGATGAATGTCCTGCATTTCGGAAAGGAAGCTCCCGAAGTGCTGAATGCGTCCTCACTTGCAAATGAAGAGAGCGCAGCGGTGGAGGCTGTCGGCTTCACTGCCAATTCCTTCTCTGTGTATGCGGTGTTCGGAATGGAGACGGTGACCGCACAGTACGTCACGGCGGACGGAGAATCATTCACGATCAAAGTATCTCTGAATGAAAAGGAAGATATCAGAGGGAAACTCGGACTGGAAGTCGGAGAGATCACAGAGGATCAGGAAGCCTATGGCCAGTACCTTGTCTCCGCCCAGGAAGCAATGAATCTGACTGAGGGCGAGGAAATCGCAAATGCCAGATTTTTCGACATCACGCTTCTTGTGGACGGCGAGAAGTTTGAACCGGTCTACCCGGCGACTGTGCAGATCACCTGCGATGAATCCCTGAATCTCCAGGAGAACCAGAATGTCGAAATGGTGCATTTCGCTGAAGAACAGACGGAAGTCATCAGCGAAGTCAGGCTGAACGAAGGCGGCAATGAGCTTACCTATGAGCAGAAGGGCTTCTCCATTGTCGGCATGATCGTCCGGAGCAATACCAACAATAACTGGCCTGATAAAGTGGGCGATTACACCATGGTGGTCGGCTCTGCAGCGACAGGATATTACATTATCAATCACAATACGCTGGATGCTGTTCCGGTGACGTTTGATTCGGCGCAGGGGAAGGTCACTCTGAATAATGCAGCGGCAGAAGCAAACAGAAATGATTATCTGTGGAGAACCATGACTGCCGCGAACAACAACAATACTACAAGCGCCATCTATGTGACAGGGTCAGACCCGGCAAGGTATCTTGACCTGATGAATGAGCAGCTGACTTCAAGCTCCCAGCGTACATATAGCTGGAGCGGAAGAAAACTGAGATGCAGTGCAGGAAGCGCGAACAATTATTATTACTTTGGAGTTGAAAACGGAAAGCTGGTCAGAAATCTAAACGAAACCAGACCGGCGCCGACAGAGACAGACCCGAATGCGACCGAACCCTGGCCTGGCCTTGAAGTATATTTCGCCACCTGGGATATAACGCTGAACCTGTATCCGTGCGAGTATAAAAAATCGGTCACTGATGCTCATAAACAGCATTACCTGCCGGTCCAGGGCGCACCGATCTCTGTAACGGTCCCCGGCGGAGATATTATTACAGCAAGGGGATCGTACGGTGACGACACAGCGTATACGGATTACAAGATCCCGATCGAGTATTTCGACGCGCTGAAACCTTACGGGTTTAATCCGGACGAGGGAGATTGCCCGCTGGTCAACGGTACGTCGGAAACACACTTCAGAAACAATGCTCTCTCGGCTGACAACAGGCCGTATGCAGACAATTATGAGACAATCAATGGGAAGAAATATGTTGTTCTGAAAAGCGCGTTTGCAGATGCCAGCAAAGAAGGAAGGGCCTGGCAGAATGTTTATTACGCGATGCTTCAAAAAGCAGATGATACCGTAAGCCCTGCCAGCACAACAGTCAATCTTTTTGATTACTGGGCGACAACGAACCGCTTTGACAAGGACACATATAGAGCAGACACTGGAGGAATCAATAAAGATCATAGGGTCCACTTCTTCTTTGCAAACAATTACAATCCGACTACCGGTAACGGGAGTTTCGGCGCTGCTGGCGCAATCAACAATAGTGTGGCCAGGAACGGCTGTGTACAGGGACTGGTAAACAGAAGCCTGAATGACAGAGGATATCCATATCTTGCGATAGACAGTGATGGATTCCCCGGAGGCACTGCTTACCAGGATGATCTGGATTATCTTTTTAACCCTGATCTGGATCATCCGGGTAAAATTGCTTTTAAGAATGTTACCGGTTTTCTGAGGATCAATGAGGCAGGCAACTATTTCTACAACAGTGCTGAGCGCTGTGCAGAGTTTAATGAAGCGACAAAGAGCTTTACAGAATATACGACTCCGGGAGTGGTTCCTGGCGGAGAGAGCGTGTTCGGGCAGTTTTTCCCCTTTGAAAATGCCCATCAGGCAGCGATCCAGAGCGATTATGATCCGGTGATCCAGCATTACTTCGGCATGACGATGACGACTCGTTTTGCCCAGTTATATGGCGGGTTTACAGACCATGAAGGTGTCCCGGGACGCCAGAAGGTGATTTATCATTTCAAAGGAGATGATGATCTGTGGGTCTTTATAGACGGCGTTCTGGTCGGAGACGTTGGAGGCGCACACAGCGACCATTCGCTGGATATTGATTTCAGTACGGGTGAAATAACAGTTCAATACGTATACCGTGACAGGGGAACCACATATGGCAACCGGACACATACTCAGACAACTACGATAAAAGAGCAGTTCGAACTTGCAGAAAAAGCAGACGGTGTCCGGTGGAATGGTAATACTTTTGATGATGAGACCTACCATACGTTGAAGATGTTCTACATGGAAAGAGGAAATCATGATTCCAATCTGGAACTGGAATTCAACATGCTGGACATCAAACCCACCTCGATCTATAAGCTGGATCAGTATGGACAGCCGGTAGCTGGAGCGGAGTTCTCCGTGTATTCAGCGGATGAGGATTATCATTATAATCCAAATGCGCCCGTTTTCACGGGAATCACGGATGAGGCAGGCGAACTGGTCTTTAAGGATAGTGAAGGCAGCCCATATTCATCTCCGGAGCTGATCGACATGTTCGGTACGTATTTTGTCCTCCTGGAGACTGGTGTGCCGGAGGGCTACCAGGATGCCGGAGAGATCCATATGAAGTTTGAGGGGGCTACGCTGGTCTGCGAGAATATGGAGGACAGCGGCGTCTATGCCGCCAACATGGTGTTGATCACAGCACCAAACACACTGGCTCTTGCAGATGGAAGCAGTGTTGATTTCTATCAAACGGGTCATCCGAACACCATTAATGGGAAACTGTTTAATGTAGTTTTGAAGAAACAGGGCAATGAGTTCTATCCCGTTTACGGAACTTCCGCCGCCGGTTTCCATGTCCTCGATGAAAATGATATAGATGCAATTATACAGGCAAGGGATGCTCAGATCGCTCTGGATGGCACTTCAAGTAAGGTCTACTACAATTATGTAGCTGGTGCCATGCAGGGTAATATGGATAACCTTCCAGGAGACATCAAGGAGTACGAGGAGTATAACGGAACGGGCGGCAGTGCTGATCGGCAGTACAAGATCGGATTCTACTGGGAAGATGATAATGGTACTGTATACCCGGTTACGACCAGTCACAGTTTCTTTAAGCTGGCCTGGGGAGCGACCATCCATGTACCGAACTATGAAAACCGTTTCTACTATCAGAAGCAGGATGATAACGGAGGTTATTTAAACGGCGCGGGGTTTGCCCTTTACAAGGCAAACGATACTTACGACGGGTATATCGCAGACGGAGCCGACGGACAGGTGATCTTCCTCGATGATGATCTGGATAAAGACAACAAGGGGACCGCGCATGTCGGCGATAAACAGGCTGAAACCGTACCCTTTACAGTTGATCCGGACAGCGGTGTTATAACTGTTGTTGTAAGCGATTCCGTAAGCTATACGATCAGTCCTGCTGAAAATGCAAGCGATCAGGCGCTGTACGGCGAAACTATAGATTATACCGCGACAGTTGATGTTGATCAGGGAGAATCTCTTACCGGGACCAATGACTTCTATGGCATAAGGACTGGAAACTATATCCTGCGGGAGGTTAAGGCTCCGGAACATTATGAACTGAACCCGAAACAGATTCCTGTTGTTGTGAGCCAGGGTAATATCTATATCAACGCTGGTGAAGAAAATGACGGTGTACGGGTCGGTATTGAAGTGGGACGCCTTGCCCCCAGTATGTTTGAGATGGTGAACGGTCCGGGACTGAACGAGACACTGACCTGGCTGAAATCCACCTTTAAGACCAGTACTGATGACGATCCGACTGCCGGGTCTGCGACATGGAGTGTTTCCGGAGATTCAAAGAATCTGGAGTTTGACCTCTCAGAGAGCAGCTTATTATCCTGGTTCGATTACATGAACGAAACAACTCCGAAACCCACGGAGAAGGAAGACATCCGTCACTTCACAGATATCGGATGGAGCAAACTGGAAATTGACCAGAACAGCGGTCACAGTAGAGATGTTAATTCGGCATACCTTGTTCTGCCCGGTGATGTTTCCAGACTCTTTGGTAAGGCTGTGTTCGTGCAGGTTGAGGATGAACCGCTTCATGAGACTGAGATCCTGAAGGTGAGCGCGGAAAATCATGACCTGATTATTCCAGGCGTGAAGTTCGATCTTTACAGGAATTCCTACGATAGTACAGACAACAGGATCATGCAGGATCTTGTCACGGATGAAAACGGAAAGATCAGTCTTGGCGAACTGACCAGCGGCACTTACTGGCTGGTAGAGACCGCGACGGTGGAAGGTTATCTGTTCGCCAAACCGGTCAAGATCATCGTAGCGCCCACCGGCACTACTTATGAGCAGGAAGGCAACAGTATTGATAATTCCACTACCGGAAACGGTACAGGTGTCAGCCATGCAACGCGGACAGATGAAACAACCGGTTATACTGTGGAAGTATATACGATCAAGGTGATCAACCCCACAGGCGCTGAGCTGCCGCATACAGGCGGACCTGGCACCAAACTTTATACACTCGGCGGGTTAATGCTTCTTCTTTCCTCCGCCTTGCTGTACGGCTTCAGAATGAGGCATGGAGAAAGGAGGACGATGTAAAAGCCTCTGATCTCGACAAATATTCAGCCGAAGATATGAAGACGTGTTAAATAAAATTTGAATTATAATAACTTGTCAACATGTTCCGCGCCGGCCGGTGTCAGTCGGGAACCGGCCGGCGGGAACCAGTCAACCCGCTGCGAGGGGCAGAGCAGCAAACAGCAATTAAGTTGCAGCAAGAAACTAATTAAGGGAGTATGAGGAAACAGAAAGGAAAACTGCAATGATTAAATTAAAAAAATTAGTAGCTCTTGCCATTGCCATGGTCATGGTCATATGTGCAATGAATTTCGGCGCATTTGCTGCGACAGGACATGTCTCAGCAGATACTAAGATCGTCGTTACCGGATTAACGGATGGTGATATGGCGCATTTCTACAGAGTCATCGAGTGGGAGATGGCGGATGCGACGCACACTGGAGGCTGGGTCTATACGCCCGCGTTCTCCGGAATGAAGCATGCAGATAATACAGAGATCCCGGTCAGCGAGATTACAGGCAACCCGGCGAAAAACATTCCGATGGGCATCACTTCTGAGATCGCCGGAATCATCGCCCGGAAAGCCGATCCGACAAAAGCGGTCGATGTTCCTGTAACTGGTGGAAAAGCGGAATTAACAATCAATGATACAAATAAGCCCGGCGTTTACCTGGTGCTGATCACCCCGAAGGATGCAGATACGGTCTACAACCCGGTGTTCGTTTCTTCCGACTATAAGCCGGATGATCAGCAGACGAATCCTTCTTCCAGCTGGGAAGTCAAGAAGTCTACAGCCACCTATGCAGACAGTGCAGCAGCGAAGAAGAGCCTTCTGGAAGTCAAAAAGTCTTCAGACATTCAGACGGCTGAGATCGGTAAGGAAATTCCCTTCACTGTGACCACCACTATTCCCGGATACGGCGCAGTCTATACAAATCCTCACTTTGTGATCAACGACCAGCTGAACAACCTGAAATTAAAGTCTGGAACGGTCGCAGTTAATGTCGAGAAGGGCAATTATAACGGAGATACTTGCACGATCTCCGAACGTGATGATGGCTATACCGTTACATTTGAAGAAGCTTTCCTGAAGACGATTGCGGAGCCGAGAACTGTCACTGTCACATATACTGCCATTGTAACTACCGAAGCGATCGAGGGTGTCGACGAAGAGGATAACCAGGTCACGATCGAGTATTCTCACAACCCGAACGATGGTTCTGATTACAATGTCCAGAAAGATACGACTGAGCACTATACCTTCACCATCGGCGCGGCTGTAGACGGTGATGGCACCGGCATCATTAAGAAGAGCACTTCCGAAATCATTAAGATCGGTGTTGACTCTGCCGGCAATCCGATTACCGAGACAAGAACTTCCAGCCAGATCACCAGCACAAATTATCAGACGGGACCGCTGGAGGGCGCGACCTTCAGACTGTACACGGACCAGGCTTGCACGCAGGAATATGTTCCGAAGGATGCAGATGGAAATGAGCTCACTCCTGTTGAGTATACTTCTGGTGCTGACGGACGTATCACGATCACGGGTCTCGCAGCAGGCACCTACTGGATCAAGGAGGTGTCTTCTCCGGAAGGATATATCAAGGATGATAAAGAGCACGAGATCAAGATCGAAGCGACGCTCAAAGAAGTGACCATCACCGAGTACTGGGATGATCAGGCGAAGCAGTGGTATACGGAAAATAATGCAGCTGGCACCCGCAAGAAAGTCACCTACAAGACTGACGTGCTCGAGAGCTATACGATCAAATATGATGGCGAGGTTGCAGCACAGCATAAGTTCTCAAATCCCGGCACAAGCATTTCTGTCAGCTGGCTGGAGGGTGAATCCCAGGAGATTCCGGCATCCATCGTGAACACGCAGGGTGTTGAGCTTCCCGCCACCGGCGGCATGGGTACCACCATCTTCTATGCAATCGGCACGATCCTTGTCCTGGGCGCAGGCATCCTTCTGGTGACCCGCCGCCGCATGGAAACTCATTAATATCTGAAAAGTTTGCGGAAAAGCCGCAAAAGCCGGCTTATCACCGCATTGAGAGGTGACCGTGCACAGCCTCCTCGGGCGTCATGCTCGGGGAGGCTGCTTTTTTACGCAAAAGGAAACACTCTTATGAAAGACAGTCCGATCCTATTGAAAATTAAAAAAGAAGGGATGTCCTTCCTTAAAGCAGCTTCAGAGATTGATGAGAGGATATATCTGATCCTGTTTACTTTGTATCTGGTCATCTATTTTATTCTGAACATCTCATGGGAGATAAGAGCAGGCCAGGTGATCAGCAATGTGCGGTACGCACTGCTGGGTGTTGTGATGTGGGGCAGTGCTGTATACCTGTTTTTTGTGATTGCAGCCTGGAAGGATCTCTGGAGAAATAACTTTTTATTGCTTTTGATCGGAATTCTTCTTGTTGGAGCCACTGCGATCTTCAGTAAAGAGATGACGACCAACGCCTACGGCGTTGTCATGGACATATTCTTTATCGTGATGGCATACAGGAAGGATTACAGGAAGATGCTGCGCATCATCCTCGTGGTGAGTGTCGTTATGCTCCTGGTCGCGGGAATCGGTATGCGGACAGGATTTGCTCTGGATATGGTAAAGCCTGAGAATATACATCCGGGCCATTCCCTCGGAATCGTGTATCCCAATACCTGGGGATACCTTGCGTTTCTTGTCCTGATGGTTTTCTGGTATCTGTTCCTGAGGAACAGGATCATTATCACTGTCCTTGTATTCTGGGCGGTAAGCCTTTTCATGTACTTCTACATCTGCTGCCGTACGATAGCCGGCATAACCCTGGTCTTCCCGGTGATGGCTGTTGTTGTCGACTTGATCGAGAGAAAAACGAAAAAACAGGACAGGATATCTCCTGTGGGATGGGTCGTTGTCGCGATTCCTTTTCTGGCGTTTGGATTCATGATGTTTATGAGCATGCAGTACAAGTGGCTCCATAAGCATTTTTATCAAACCTGGTTTCACAATCTTGCCATGCGTTTTGTGCAGGGAGGTCTGTATTTCAAGACTTACGGCTTACCGCTGGTCGGAAATCCCTATCGCAGCAATGTCCATACGTATGTCAATGTCAATGGCTCTTTTGAAGAAGTCGGGATCCTGGACAGTTCCTTCGCCTCCTACATGATCATGCGCGGCCTTCTCTGGATCCTGATGGTGATGTGCTGGCTCTGCCTGGCACACTGGAAAGCGCTGAAAAAACACGATTTCGGGATCCCGTTCTTAAGCCTGATCATCCTTCTTTTTGCAATGATGGAACGGCCAGGTCTGGAGATGTGGTATAACTTCATTCTTCTCTACCCGCTGGCGAAGGTAGTCAGTAAAACGGGAGAAGCGACAGGTGAAGAGAATACACCGGAACTGTCGGAGTCCGCAGACGCAGAGGGGCTGATCCGGGATGAAATCGAAGTAACAGCAGAAAGTCCGGAATAAATATCGAAGAACAGAGGCATGAAACAGATGGAAAGGAGATAAGGCCATGATTCAGCGGAACCAGTCAGCGCTGAACTTTTTAAGCGCAGCGGCGGATTTCTTTCTGGTCCTTCTTTCCTACCTTTTCTCGGCATGGTTCCGTCTGAAGGTGCTGAACGGATGGTGGGAGAACCAGGGACTGAGTACACCCATGATACTCGCCTCGGTATTTTACGCTGCGGGTCTTCTTTTCATGCTCTCTCTTCTTGGTTTTTATAACTCCACCCGGGTGCGGAAGCTCTCCTGGAAGCTCTCGACTCTCTATATCGGGACGACCCTTTCAATCTTCATAGTCACGGCGTTCATCTTCGCATTCAAGGTCGAGGACGTGTCCCGAGGCATCATTGTCCTGTTCTACGTGCTGACACTCCTTCTCCTCGGAGGGAAGCAGGTGCTGACGCGGCTGGTACTGAATCAGGTGCGAAGCGGCGGCTACAACATAAAGCACCAGCTTCTTGTGGGGACCGGCAGGCTCTCGAAACAGTACCGGGAGGATCTGGGAAGCGAGCCGGAACTTGGTATCGAGATCGATAAGACTGTGGAGGCGGAAGAAGATCTGGAATCGTTTCTCGCTCCGGGGATGGACAGTATCGATGAGGTGGTACTGGCCCTTGAGCCGGAGGAGTACGCCCACATCACCCGGCATATCGCCGCCTGTGAAAAGAACGGCGTCCGGTACTTCGTGATCCCCTTCTACAATGACATGATCCCGGAACACCCGGTGTTCGAGAACATCGGCCGCACCAGGCTCATCAACATGCGGGCGAACCGCCTGCAGCAGCTGGGATGGGCAGCCGTGAAGAGGGCCTTCGACATTCTTGTCAGCGCCCTGGGGCTGATAGTTCTAAGCCCGCTGCTTCTGTTCCTCGCCCTGGGGGTGAAGCTTTCCAGCCCCGGCCCGGTCTTTTTTAAGCAGGAGAGAGTGGGCTACAACCGGAACAGCTTCTACATGCTGAAGTTCCGCTCCATGGTGGTGAACGATAAGTCGGACACAGCCTGGAACACCAGCGGCGACAGCCGCAGGACGAAGTTCGG
>JAFSYO010000012.1 GCA_017449925.1 Stomatobaculum sp. | reverse complement strand
TAAAAAAAGAATCACAGCACCTGAAAACCGGTGCTGTGATTCTTTTTTTACTTAATTACTTCCGCAGAGGGGGACACCCGGTCTTTTCTGGAAAGGACCAGTGCGGCGGCGCAGATCGCGACTCCGATCAGGTCCGCGAGATTCCCGGGCCAGAGCATCGCCAGGGCAGATACCGCAAGAAGCGCCCGGACATATTTCTTCTCAGAGGGGAACCCGTACATTGCACCCACCAGAGCCGTGATCGCGATGGTGGCCATCAGGGCTGTCTGGATGATCTCCAGAACAGTTCCCTGTCCCAGAATAGACGGCCGGAGGATGAACATATAGGGCAGCAGAAATCCGGCAAGACCTATCTTGACTGCCTTCCATCCGGGCCGGTTCGCGTCCGCGTTCGCTATACCTGCGCCGGCATACGACGCAAGCGCGACGGGGGGTGTGATGGCGGCGATAACGCCGAAGTAGAAAACGAACATGTGCGCGCTGAGGGCGGGGACATTCAGCTCGACCAGAGCCGGCGCTGCCAGAACAGCCAGGATAATATAGACACCGGAGGTGGGAAGCCCCATGCCGAGGATCACTCCTGCCACCATGGTCAGCACCATTAGAATGTACAGGTTTCCGCCGGAAAGGGCGACCAGAAGACCGGAGAGCTTCAGACCCAGGCCGGTCAGGCCCAGCATACCGATCGCGATGCCCGCAGTCGCGCAGGCAAGCGCTACGCTGCTGATATCACGTGCGGCATCGCCGAAGGCGTGGACCAGTTCTTTCGGACCGATCTTGTTTTCCTTTGTGAGCCAGCTGACAACAATGGTCATGCCGCAGGCATAGAGAGCGCTCTTATTGCTGGAGATCTGCAGACCCACAAGCATGATGATCAGGGCGATAATCGGGATCAGCAGGAAGCCCTCTGTCATCAGGACCTTTTTGCCGTCCGGAAGTTCCGAGGATTTCATGCCCTTGAGTCCGGACTTTACCGCCAGGAGGTCGACGACGATGAATACTTCATAGAAGTACAGGACTGCCGGAATGACCGCGCAGAGCGCTACAGTGCTGTAGGGGATCCCCAGGTTCTGGGCCATGATGAAAGCAGCTGCGCCCATGATGGGAGGCATGATCTGCCCACCGGTGGATGCCACAGCGGAGACTGCACCGGCGACTTCCGGGTCATAGCCTACTTTTTTCATCAGCGGGATGGTCAGGCTTCCTGTGGAAGCCACGTTGGCGATGGCGGAACCGTTAATCATACCGAAAAGGGCACTGGCTACAACGGAAACCTTCGCGGGGCCTCCGCGCACACGGCCGAAAATGGAGAATGCGATGTCAATGAAGGCCTGTCCGGCACCGGAATACTGAAGAAAGGCGCCGAAAATAATGAACATGATAACGACAGTGGCGGATACACCGGTGGGAGTTCCGAAAATTCCGTCATCGCCTAAAAGCAGGTAGGTACCGATTCTTTTCAGCGTATAGCCCTTGTTCGCCATGGCTGCCGGAAGATAGTTTCCGAACCTGGCATATAAGACAAACACCAGGGCGATACAGGGCATAATGAAACCGATGCAGCGCCGGGTCACTTCCAGGACACAGATCATAAGGCTGATGCCCAGGATCACGTCAAGGTTCGTGGGGCGTCCGATATGCGCGAACAGCGTCGCGTCGTTCACAAACAGATAGATCAGGGTCACGGCGGACATGAAGATGATGAAAACATCCGATATGATTTCAACGGCGATCTGCAGCGCTCCCGGCTGCCAGTTCTCATCCTTCAGCTTCTTCACGACCGTTCCGAGGCAGGCAATGATGAGCACCATGCCTACGTGGAAAGTTCTCTGGATCATGGAAGTAAATGTTCCGGCAAAAGAGGCGTAAAGGTGGAAGCCGCACATGATCACGCCCAGCACCAGCATACTGACTTCAAGGACTTTTATCAGGTTCTTTCTTGTGGTTCCCATGGTTCCGGATGCTCCTTTCTTTTACTTTTTCCCAAGTGCTTCGTCAATGTAGCGCTGCGCTCCTGGATGTACCGGGATCACCACGCTGTCCAGCGCGGTTTCAGCATTGTAGTAACCTGCATCCTTCGCAATGGTCCCTAGTTCTTCGGTGTGTTCAAAGATCACCTTGCAGGCACGGTAGATGATGTCCTCGCCGACATCCGAGCTGCTGAACAACCACACCGGCACGCAGGGGACCTGGATCTCTTCCGTCTGCCCCTTATAGGTATCAGCCGGAATGGTATTCTTAAGCCAGGTGCCGTTCGCCCCCAGCGCTTTTTCCATCTCCTCGTCCGAAAGGCTGATGAACCTCACATCCTTTGTGAAGGCAAGGTTTGAATAAGCGGAAGCCGGGAAGGAAAGGCAGGCAAGAAGCGCGTCGATATCCCCGTCGCTAAGGGCGTCCGCCGCCTGGTCATGGGAGAGGTACTGGCCGTTGTAATCCTTCCCCTTAACCATCCCTGTCACGCTTTCAATCAGGGACGGGGAGAAGTAGGGCGCGCCGGACGGCCCGAGGCTGACGTTCTTTCCGCGCAGGTCTTCCAGGGAGTGGATGTCGGAGTCCGCCATCACGATGATGTGGAAGGTGTTCCGGGCTCCCGCGCAGATCGCGCGG
>JAFSYO010000082.1 GCA_017449925.1 Stomatobaculum sp. | reverse complement strand
CCATCGCCCTGGGATGCAATGGGTATGAAGCACATATGCAGCAAATCCTCACTCCATACGGGGTTTGAGTTGTAACCGGGAATCACGATTTTTGCTTACAGAAACCGCCAGAATCAAGCAAAACCGAGCGGAAAACGCAAAACCATCTCAGTTTTCTCGGGTGTTTTTGGAAGTGCCTGACGGTCTCCGAAGAGATAAGGAAATTCAGCAAGCGTTAATCAAATCTTCGAATACCAAATACCCTGGAATCCTATGGTTCCAGGGTATTTTTATGTAGTTTCAGATTCAGCTGAATTGACGTTCGACAAGAAAAACCCTTGACCCTCACACTGTGGCAGGCATTAAGATGTATCTGAGCTCAAAAGGAATCAGCAACAGGAGGTACCGCCATGCTGAGAATCGGAGAATTTTCTAAACTGTCCAGAGTCAGCGTCAGAATGCTCCGCCACTACGACGAGATAGGACTATTAAAACCAGCCGAAACAGACCGTTTCACGGACTACCGGTATTACAGAGAGGATCAGCTCCCGACAGCAGGCCGCATAGCCGCGCTGAAAGACATGGGCTTTTCCCTCGCCGATATCGTCAGGATCCTTGAGGTCTACGATGACCGGGAGCAGCTGGAACAGTTCTTTTCTGCCCGGCAGAAGGAACTGGAAGCCTTATCCCGGGAAACGGCGCACAGACTGACACTTCTGGACGCAGCCAGAAAAAGGCTGAGAAAGGAAGAGAACATGAGCTACGATGTTATCATCAAGACCATTCCCGAGCGTTACGCCGCCACCGTACATATGACCATTCCCCGTTATGAGGACGAAGGAATCATTTGGGGGAAGATGACAGAAGAGACCTGCCGGATGAACCTCGTGGAGGACGATCCGTGCCTCTGTGCAGTTACCTACCTCGATGGCGAGTACAAGGAAAAAGACGTGGAAATGCTGGCGTGGAAGACCGTGAAGGGCAGCTATCCCGACACGGAACATGTGAAGTTCCAGAACCTTCCGGAAACGACCGTTGCAAGCTGCACCTACAAAGGAAGCTATACTCTCATCACCGAAGTCTATGCGGCGGTGATCGCCTGGATAGAAGCGAATGGATACGAGCCCGCGGGCCCGATGTTCAATATCTATCATGTCAGCCCCCACGAGACACAGAACCCGGACGAATTCGTGACCGAGATCTGCTATCCGGTGAAAAAGAAATAATCACGTTATCCCCTGGAGCCAGTTTCCCGGGGAAAAATGCTGTATTCAGTCTGCCGCTTTTTCTGGAACCTCCGCCGGTACGATGTTTTTGTGCTATACTTTTATTGTGTACATGAATTCGATCCTGTATTGGCTTTTTTCAGAAAGGGGAGTTTTGCGATGCTGCATTCTTTCACCCGCAACTATAATGATCTTTCTTCGGAAGCAGGCTTTCAGTTTGAATTTTACTGTGACTGCTGTGGTAATGGCGTGAAAAGCAGTTTTATTGAGTCGACTACCTATGGCCAGCGCCAGCGTTCCGAGCGCACCGGGCGTTTCGCATCGGCGATCGGGAATCTCCTGGGCGGCCGGGCGAACGACCTCGGCTGGGCTCTGGAACGCGGAACAGATTTTCTCAGCAGCCGCTTCAACGAGCAGTCGCCGGAGTGGCGCAAAGAGCAGGAGCGTGCTTTTAACGAAGCGCAGGCGGAGGTGCGTCCGCTTTTTAAGAAGTGCCCGTCCTGCAACAAGTGGGTCTGCTCTGATTGCTGGAACGAAGACGAGGGCCTCTGCACAGAATGTGCTCCACGTGAGGCCAGCTATGTCGCGCAGGCACGCAACCAGGCGATGCGCCGGAATATCGACGAAGCAGCAGAGACTGCGACCGTCTGGCAGGGCAAGATCGAAGCCCGGACCACCATCTGCCCGAAGTGCGGAAAGCCTTCCGGCAGCGGAAAATTCTGCAACCACTGCGGCGCTCCTCTGGGGACGCAGCGCTGTCCGAACTGCGGGGCGCAAGTCGCTCTGGGGCTCAGTTTTTGCGGCGAATGCGGTTCTTCGATGCAGAAAAGCGGAAAATGCCCGAACTGCGGTTTTGAAAATGAGCCTGGCATGAAGTTCTGCGGCAAGTGCGGGACAAAACTCTGATGATTTACAACGGCAGAGCCCTTGGTGCGGATACGGAACTCTCTGTGGAGAGGGAAGGTCTCCGGATCGGACGGTTTTTTCTTGATTATGCAGAGGTCGATACCTTGTGCCCGATCAATCATCGGGTACAGATTGGAACGGTCTCCGGCGAAAACATTGAAATCTCCATGCTGGGTTTTTCCTATGACGGTTTCTGGGAAGATCTTCAGACCTGCTATGGAGAGCGGAGCCTGGAGGCCTTGTTCGTAGAAGAAGCGCAGACAATGCTTTGTGAGGGAGAATACGCGATTCCCGGAGAAAACGGCCGCGGAAAGATTGCCCTCTATCCGGACGCAGTATGTGTGCTGCCGCAGACGCGCCGTGCTGTACGGATACCGCTTTGCTATACCAGCCGGATCATCCCGGATGGATATCAGCTGCATATTCAAATGCGTTCCGGCGAAGAATACGTTGTCGGGAAAATGGGGTATGACACCAAACCATTTGCGGAGAGAACGATAAAAGCCGCAGAGCTGACCAAAAAGAACCGCAGCGCGGCATTGAAACAGATCCCGCTGCATTCCCCCTTCACCAGGAAAGGCCTTTTCCGCACGGGATATCCGGAACAGTACTGGAACGCGGCTTTAGGGAATGGCGTGTGTGCAGTAGAACTGTATACAGGTGAAGATGCTGCGACCTATCTCTATCGTTTCAGAGAAAAGGAAGAGTTGTTCCTGGAAAAGCTGGAAGAAGCCATGGAAGCGATGGGCACTCATCGGGAGATCATTTATCTCCCTGGGGATCAGCTTTTGGAAAAACCGCTGTGCCGTATGTCTGTCGACCGTACACCGGCGGTCCGGTTTCTCCGGGAACGTTCTGACGGCCGCCTGATCCACAGCGCCGGTCATGACAAACGCATGGAAGAATATCTCTGCGGGGGTTGAAAGGTCACACAACAATCTTCGAATACAAAGACCCTGGAATCCTATGGTTCCAGGGTCTTTTCAACAATTGTCCTCTCTGGATATCGCCGCTGAGATATCTTATAATTATTATATTTAGTTAGAAAAGGAGGCGCGCCCATGAAATCACGAACAAGACGATCGCTCCTGCATCTGCTTCTGCTTATGGTTCTCATCGCTACTGTTCTAAGCGGCTGTTCCGGAGCGCGCTGGGGCAGTGTGAAGTGGTCCCTTTCGAAGGATGGGACGCTCCTCATTCGGGGAAATGGTCCCATGGGAGATGTCGCCAAGGAGAGTGACGTTCCCTGGTACAAAAAGCGCGACCAGATCCGATCCGTTGTCATCGAGGACGGCGTCACCGATATTGCCTTTACTGCTTTTTACCGCTGTGCCAATCTGGAGCACGCCTCCATCGCCGGAAGCGTGACTAAAATCGCGGGTGAAGCCTTCGGCGATTGCCGGGCCCTGTCGGACATCGTCCTTCCGGATGGCTTGAAGACCATCGGACATGGTGCGTTCCAGAGCTGTGAAAAGCTGGAAAACATTACGATCCCGGAGGGTGTCACCGAGATCGGAGACACCGCCTTCGGCAATTGCAAAGCTCTGACCAGCGTCAGGGTCCCGAAAGGCGTCACCAGGATCGAATACGGCGCATTCAACCATTGCAAAGCTCTGACCAGCATCGAGATCCCGGACCGCGTCACCGAGATCGGGGACAATGCTTTCAGCCACTGCACTGCGCTGACGAGCATCACGATCCCCGCCGGCGTCACCAGTCTGCACGCCGGAGCATTCGACGGCTGTACCAATCTGGACGGGATCGACGTGGATCCTGACAACCCTGTGTATGTTTCAGTTGACGGGGCCGTCTTCACCAAAGATCTGAGTAAGATGCAGCTTTATCCAACGTCCTATATAGAGCGCAACAAAGCCGGACTCCCGGCGGCGCTCCTGGAGATCCCTGAAAAAGTTGTTTCCGGTGAAAGCCTGCCCAAGGGAACGCTGGATGCAGCCGCCGTTCTGTCTGATCCCGGCGTCCGGGTGGTCCCCGTGGATCCTAACGGGAAACTGAAAAGCGATTTCTACTTCCTTCTGCCCGAGGACCGGCGCTCCATAAAACGGCAGGAGACGGATTACGTCCTGCTCCAGACCAGGCGTTATGATGAACGGTTCGACTATGTCTGGGCCGGAACGACGGACCAGGCAGACAAGAGGGCCTTTGATACGATCACGATCGTCTATCTGTGCGCGCCGGACGGCAGCTTTGCAGAGCTGTGCCGCATCCGCCATCAGCCCCCGCCCTCCGGCATGGCACCTCTGTACGGTGCTGAAGCGGCCCCCGAGGAAATCTGGAAGGAAATCGAGCCCCTCTTCGACTTGAGAGGGACGGCCCATGCAGACGCGGCACACGCCGCTGCGAAGCCCGCCGCTGAAGACGGGGCAGCATCCGGGAGACCCGCGGCCAGCCTCACTACGGCTCTGTATTCCAATATCGTAAAAGAGGGGACGGACAACTTCATCTTTTCTCCATACTCCATGAAGGACGCATTTTCCATCCTCTACCCGGCAGCGGAAGGCCGCGCCAGAGATGAGATCGAGGGCATTTTCGGTTTCAGGGACGGGACGACAGTGTGCAGGGACATCGACAGGGACATGCTGTTCGACGGGAAGACAGGTGTAAAAGCAGTCAATAAGGCATACGTGAACCCGAAGGGCATCGACCCTGAAGACCTGCATCCGGAAGTGCTGGACACAGATCTTCTCGAAGTCACGGAATTCGACGCAAAGACATATAAGGTCATTAACAGCTTCGTCGAGGAGAACACGAACCAGAAGATCAAAGACCTGCTCATGCCTTCCGACATCACTGAAAAGACCCAGTCCGTTCTTGTAAACTGTCTTTACTTTTTGAAATCCTGGGAGCATAAGGAGCAGAAGATAGAGTGGAAACCGACCGGAAAAAGCATCAGCGCCTTCGGCGATGATGCATCGGAAAATTCCGTGAAGGAAGACGGTAAGATAGACATCCTTCGGCTCCCTTATGACAGGACGGATGAGCAGTCAGACAGCGAACATGAATACGCAATGTATATTATCTGCGACGCAGTGGACTCCGAAAATAACGGCGTCGATCAGTATATCGGAAGTATGACCGACGAGGAACTGGCGGAAGTCCTTGATTTCAATGACTACGATGGGCTGGAGGGATATACTTCCGTGGACTGGACAGTGCCGTGCTTCGAGATGGAGTACCGGCGTACTTTGAAGAAGGATCTCTTAAAGCTCGGCATGACAGAGTGCTTTGATCCCCAAACGGAGTGCTTCCGGAAGTTCGCCCCTGTATATATTGATGAAGTGATCCAGAAGTGCTTTGTACGGGCAGATGAAACAGGTACGGAAGCTGCCGCTGCGACAGCAATCGTGATGAACAAATGGTCTATGATGGAATTCCGGAGGCCCAAGCATATAGTCGCGGACCACGAATTCGCCTTTGCCATCAAAGATGAGACATCCGGAGAGATCCTGTTCCTGGGACGCGTCGGGAATCCAACGTACGAATAATAACCTCAAGATAAGGCGGGGCCTCGGCCCCGCCTTGATGCTTACACCAGATTTTTTCACACTTAATACTTCTTCGGATCCAGCTCCGGATCCAGATCCGGAAGGCCAATAAAGCTCCAGTAATCCGGAAAATACTTTACTGCGAGCGTCGGCACAGGAGAGTACAGCTGCTTTCCTATTGCCTTCTCCAGCAGATCTTCCTCGATGTACTCGCGGCCGTTGTCGTGATGATAGGGGTCGCCGGTAAGGGTCTTGCTCTGAAGCGTTTTCTTCGTGGTCAGGTCCAGAAGCACCGCGTTCAGGGTGGAATAATACACCGGGATCTTGCTTCCGCCCTGATAGGTAAAGCTGCCTACCTTGTCTGTGTAGTTCATGTCCAGGATCAGCGCGTAAGCTGCCTTGTCCGGATCATCCGTCAGCGTCAGCGCGGAATTCTTGAGAAGCGAAGCCTTGGCGAGCAGGCTGCCCGTACTTTCCGGCACCAGTGCCCCACCTAAAAGATAACCGTTTTCCGAGGGCAGGTTTGTACGTGGGTCGATCACGTCATTTGCGCGGACGATGTAGAAGAGGGGCTGGGGATCCGCCGGTGTAAAGGCATAGATATCGTCGATCCCGAAGGCCTCTTCCAGAGCCTCCGCGTTCCAGTTCTTCAGCTTTTCTCTCTCGTAAGTGGTCTCGCGCAGCGCTTTCCTCTCTGCCAGCAATTCTTTCCGCGCGTCTCTTTCTGAGCTCTTATAAGCGGAAAGATCCTTCGCCCAGGAAAAGGTGTCCGGCCGGAAGGTCCGCGGAAACCGGCCCTCCTGGAACCCGGAAAGCAGGGCGATGACAGATTCGTCCTCCCCGTTTATCGCTTTGTCGCCGGCTTCGCAGACAAGATCAAAGTAGTGGGATGCCTCATCCGGGAAATACTTCTTAAAGTCATCAAAGTTGCACTGATGGCTGCCGTTTTCATAGGATGAGCCGCTGCCGGAGCCGTCGTGGAACCGGTTCTGGAACTGCAGCAGCAGATCGACAGCGGTCTTCAGGTCGTCCTTCTGAAGGGCTTCCTCCGCCGCCGGGATCAGCTGCTGATAATAACAGTCAGAGTAAAGGGCGATCATTTTGGAATTAGAGTGGGAACGGCCATCGCTGTCGTAGGAATCAATGGCTGCCTGCCAGTTGCAGGCCTCATACAGCTTATAGAATTTTTGGAAGAACTCTACTTCCGCAGAGGCGGGACCTTCATTCAGCTTTTTCGCGTACTCCATGGCGCCCTGAAAATCGCATTCCTCGATCAGCTTGTAATACATCTGGGAGTTTTTTTCCCATGCCTTCTTTTTCCCGGAAGAAATGAGAAAACCGACCAGCATGACAACAGCCGCGATTCCCAGGATGACAAGAACAAATTTCGATGATTTTCTCATGACACAAGTCCCCCTCTTAAAATCATTCTAACTGAATTGCAGCGCGCTGGAAAGTAAATATCATTCCGCTTTAATTGATGTCGTTCCTGTAAAAGGATATAATATCAATATTCATCTTATACAGGATGGTAACGACTCATGACAGCGATCTTTCTTGATGTTGACGGTGTCCTGAACTGTTTCAGCACGGATGTTTTCGTCCCAGGCACCGGGATCTTCGGCGTGGAGGATGAAAAAGCAGAGATCCTGAAACAGATATCGGACCTTGCGGGCGGAGCCAGGATCATCCTTACGTCCACATGGAAATTCACCTGGGAAAAGGACGGGCCGAAGGATATTGACTCTGCCTATCTGGTGGAGAGACTTGCGGCGCACGGACTCACGATCACGGACAAGATAGAGGACAATTGGGCAGAGAGGGGAGCCGGGATCCTTAAGTACCTGGAGGGACACCCTGAGATCGACAGCTTCCTCATCCTGGATGACCAGTTATTTGACTTTAAGGTACTGAAACTTACAAAGCACCTGATCCAGACGAGTTTTTTGGAGGACGGGGGGCTGAAGGAAAAGCATCTTAAACAGGCAAAGAGAATACTAAAGAAACAGGGGGCGTTTAAGCTATGAACGGAGAGACAAGCCGCGACAAAACGATCATAAGGACCAGCATCATCGGGATTCTGGCAAATGTATTTCTGGCGACGTTCAAGGCAGTGGTGGGGCTGACGTCCAATTCCATCGCCATTGTCATGGACGCGGTGAATAACCTTTCGGACGCAGCAAGCTCTGTCATTACGATCGTCGGGACGAAGCTGGCAGGGAAGGAACCGGACAGGAAGCATCCCTTCGGGTACGGCAGGATCGAATACTTCAGCGCGATGCTGATCTCAGTGCTGGTGCTGTACGCCGGCCTCACTGCCTTTGTGGAGTCAGTAAAGAAGATCATCCACCCGGACACGCCGGACTACAGCAAGGTCTCGCTGGCCATCGTGGCAGTGGCAGTGGTGGTGAAGATCGTCCTGGGCAGATATGTTAAGCACATCGGGGAAAAGGTGAATTCCGATTCCCTTGTCAACTCGGGTGAGGACGCCACCCTGGACTCCGTGATCTCGGCCTCTACGCTGCTGGCAGCGGTGGTCTTTCTGGTTTCCGGCATCTCTCTGGAAGCATGGCTCGGCGCGGCGATCGCCCTGGTGATCATCAAGTCCGGCTACGGGATGATGAGTGAGACCCTGTCCAAGATCCTCGGCGAGAGAGCGGACGCGCAGCTGGCAAAGGATATAAAGCATACTATCAGCAGCTTTCCTCAGGTCTTCGGCGCCTACGATCTGGTGATGCACAACTACGGACCTGATTCCTACAACGGTTCGGTCCACATCGAGGTCCCGGACTCTCTGTCCGTCAACGACCTGGACCTTTTGAACCGGAGGATCACGAGCAAGGTCTTTGAGAAGCACAACGTGTTCCTCACTGCCATCAGCGTGTACTCCATGAATACAATGGACCGGGACGTGGTGGATGCAAGAATGAAGGTGTCGAAGATCGCGACGGCGGAGCCCCATGTGTTGCAGATGCACGGCTTCCATCTGGACAAAGAATTAAAGACTATGCGCTTTGACATCGTGGTCAGCTTCGACGCCAAGGACCGGAGCCAGGTCTACCAGAATGTCTGCGATAAGGTGCAGAAGGAGTTTCCAGACTACACACTGCAGGTGCAGATGGACATCGATTTCAGCGAATAAGCAGTGTTGGCAAAACGATACCGCCGGAATTATGGTATGATGAAAGGGAGCGGAAAGGAGACGGGAAATGGATAAGCTGTTTCATTTATCGGAGAACAATACCAATGTGCGCACAGAAATGATCGCGGGCATCACGACCTTTATGACCATGGCCTACATCCTGGCGGTGAACCCGAACATCCTCAGCGCCTCCGGGATGGACCGCGGGGCAGTTTTCACGGCCACCGCGCTGGCGGCGATGTTCGCATCTTTCCTGATGGCGGCCTTCGAGAACTATCCCTTCGTCCTGGCGCCGGGCATGGGCCTGAACGCCTACTTTGCCTACACCGTGGTGCTGCAGATGGGATACTCGTGGCAGATGGCTCTGGCAGCGGTTTTCGTGGAGGGCGTGATCTTCATTATCCTCTCCCTGACCAACGTCCGGGAAGCGATCTTCAACGCCATTCCCCTGAACTTAAAGAGCGCAGTGTCCACCGGCATCGGCCTGTTCATCGCCTTCATCGGCCTGCAGAACGCGAAGATCGTGGTGGGCAGCGCCACCCTGGTCTCCATGTATCCCATTAAAGAATCCCTGGAAAACGGAATGTTCCGTCACGAGGGGATCACCGTACTGCTGGCCATGCTGGGCGTTATTATCACGGCCTACCTGATGGTGAAGAAAGTGAAGGGCGGGATCCTCTGGGGCATCGTTATCACCTGGCTCATGGGGATCATCTGCGAACTTGCGGGAGTGTATGTCCCGGACCCGGCGAACGGCTTTTACAGTGTGATGCCGGACTTCTCCCAGGGCTTCGGCATCCAGGACATGTCCTCCACCTTTATGAAGCTGGATTTCAGCAGGGCCCTTTCCCTGGAATTCGCGGCGGTGGTCTTCGCCTTCCTCTTCGTGGACACCTTCGATACACTGGGCACCCTCATCGGCGTGGCCCAGAAGGCAGATATGCTTGATGAAGAAGGAAAGCTGCCCCATATCCGCGGCGCTCTGATGGCTGACGCTGTGGGAACCTGTGCCGGCGCCCTGTTCGGCACATCCACCACCACGACCTTCGTGGAAAGCGCCTCTGGCGTTGCAGCAGGCGGCCGCACCGGCCTCACGGCGGTGGTGTCAGGCATTCTGTTCGGACTTTCTTTGTTCCTGTCGCCCATTTTCCTGGCTATCCCCTCCTTCGCCACGGCTCCGGCCCTGGTGGCAGTGGGCTTCCTGATGATCACCTCCATTCTGGCTATTGATTTCCAGGATTACACCGAAGCAGTGCCGAGCTACATCTGCATGATCGCCATGCCCTTCATGTACAGCATCTCGGAAGGAATCGCCCTGGGCGTGATCTCCTACGTCGTGCTGAACCTCCTGGCCGGAAAGGCGAAGGAGAAGAAGATCAGCCCCATCATGTACGTGCTGGCGGTACTCTTCACGCTGAAATATTTCATGATCTGAGGAGAAAAGTACATGAAGATCGCAGTTGCAGGAACCGGATATGTGGGGCTCAGCCTTGCTGTGCTGCTGGCGCAGCACAATGATGTGACGGCAGTGGATATTCTGCCGGAGAAAGTGGAAAAGCTGAACAACTACATTTCCCCTATTCAGGATGAATATATAGAGAAGTATCTTGCTGGGGCAAAGGAAGGGAAGAGAACGCTTTCCCTGAAGGCCACAACGGACGGAGCTTCCGCTTATAAAGATGCGGATTTCGTCGTGATTGCCGCACCGACTAATTACGACCCGCAGAAAAACTTCTTTGACTGCAGCGCGGTGGAAAGCGTGATCGAGCTGGTCCTCGCGTCTTCCGACCATGCCATGATGGTGATCAAGTCGACGATCCCGGTGGGATATACAAAGAAAGTCAGGGAGATGTACCATACAGACAGGATCATCTTCTCCCCGGAGTTCCTGCGGGAGTCAAAGGCTTTGTACGACAACCTGTACCCCAGCAGGATCATCGTCTCCTGTGACGAAGCAAGCAGGGCAGCGGCAGAACAGTTCGCTGCGCTGCTGCTGGAAGGTGCGGAGAAGAAGGACGTGGAAGTGCTGCATATGGGTTTTACGGAAGCGGAAGCGGTGAAGCTGTTCGCCAATACCTACCTTGCCCTCCGGGTCTCTTTCTTTAACGAACTGGACACCTATGCCGAAATGAAAGGCCTCTCCACTGCCGACATCATTCGCGGCGTCTCGCTGGATCCGAGGATCGGAAACTTCTACAACAACCCATCCTTCGGCTACGGCGGCTACTGCCTCCCGAAGGACACCAAGCAGCTGCTGGCAAACTACCAGGATGTGCCGGAGAACCTGATCGAAGCCATTGTGGAGAGCAACCGCACCAGGAAGGATTTCATCGCCGACCGTGTCCTGGACAAGGCCGGTTACTACACAGGATCTTCCATGTGGAACGCAGAGAAAGAACGCCCGCTGATGGTGGGAGTGTACCGCCTCACCATGAAGGCCAACTCCGATAACTTCCGCCAGTCCAGCATCCAGGGCGTCATGAAGCGCATCAAGGCAAAAGGTGCCACCGTGATCATCTACGAGCCCACCCTGCCCGACGGTGCCACCTTCTTTGGCAGCCTGATCGTGAACGACTTAGAGAAGTTCAAGAAGAGCTCCGATGCCATCATCGCCAACCGGTATGAATCCGTGCTGGACGACGTGCAGGAAAAAGTGTATACCAGGGATCTGTTCAGGAGAGATTGAGAGTATGATATCCAGTTTCACGAAATAGTATAGGCTTTAGCATGACCTGCCATGATGTTGTGAGAAAGGATGGGTGTACAGTGGAAAGAAATCTGCAGTTTGTTCCGGCGCGTTACCTGGTATTTATTTGTATTGCCGCGATGCTTGCGGCAGTGTTTATGAACGGCTGCGGTCCCCAGCAGAGCGGGACGAGCGATCCGGTCCCGGCTACAAAAGCGCCGGAAGCTGCCAGCAGTGCGGAAACTGCCGGCAAGGCAGAGACGACAGCCAAAGCTGAAGCGGGAGTCAAAGCGGAGACGGCTGCCAAAGCGGAAACGGCCGCAAAAGCAGAAGCGGCCGCCAAGGCGGGAGCGGCCGCGAAAGCGGTGACTGCCGACGATGTGCACGCGGCCGGCGAAATATATGCGGTCAAGACTACCCTGAAGGAACTGTTTTCAGCGGATCCGGAAAAGGGCATCGGCGTTTACGGCAGATATACGGAACTGACCGCCGAGGGAGATGTTCCGGGACCGCTGCTGAAGGTCCTGGAGAAGGTAAATGCCCGTGCGAAGGAAAACGTGGAGACCAGAGCCGCGCGTTTCCTCGAGGAGAACGATGCTCCTGCCAAGGCGGCCGGTTCCGCGGTCACGGATCGCTACAGTTACCGCACTATTTCTTATATTGTGAACATGACCCGCGCGGATGATGCCATTTTCAGTTTTCTGGAGACGGAGATGGAATCGGGCACAGGTGCCGCCGGGGGCGGGGAGCAGGGATGCACATTCCACTCTGTTGTGTACGCTGCGAAAAGCGGCAGGGAGCTCACGATCTCGGATTTCCTGAAGGATCCTGACAGCCTTCCGGAGCTTCTGAAACAGGCATTTGAAGTCAAATACGGTGACAATGCGCCGGATGCGGACTTTGAGCAGCAGACTCCCGCCTGGACGGCGGACTATCTTGGCCTGCGGTTCTATCTCGGAGGAGAGGACGCAGCAAATGTTTCCCTTCCTTATACTGTCCTGGACGGTCCTCTGGCGGAGGCCGCGGCAGGAACGCCAAAGAGTTTTATCGCCCAGGTCGAGAAGAACAGGAATTACGCACTGCCCCACGACAAGCGGAGCATCCGCGTCGAAAAGGCGCCGGATTCTTCCGGGAGGGAAGCCTACCGCATCGTGATCAACGACGGCAAGGAAACGAAAGCGTGGTGGCTGGAATACGCGGACGACGACTCGGCCTTTTATGTGTTCCGCGCCCAGGACGGCTATTACTTCTACCGTCTGGACGAACCCTCTGACCGGGCCTACGTCTACAATTTTGCGAGGCCCGACGGCGGCTTTGACCGCTTCGAGAACCAGAACGCCCAGTGCTTCGATTCTTTCCTGCATGAGATTCATCTCGCGGTTCCCTATAATCCGGAATGCGTCCACATGCGCGAGAAAAAGCGGAAGTTCATGGACGCCAAGGGCGGCTGGAATACCTCCTTTGTCCCGAACGGCCATTACTCCTTCCAGCCTGAGAAGGGACGCGGGCGCACCTGGCTTCATTTTGCCCTGATCGATGACGCCCTGGCCATTGACAGCCGCAATGTCGGCTGCCGGCTGCTCTATAAGCTCAGTGCGGTGCAGCTGGACGACGCCGGAAACGAGAAGGGAAAGATCACCATTCCGGCGGGTGAGGTGCTGAGGTTCCTGCGCGTCGACGGGGAGGGCGAGATGTATTTCTTCATGTCCACCCAGTACAGTATGTACACGTCGGGATCCAGGGATCTCAAATACGACTGCGCCCTGTCCGATGGAAAGCTGGTGCGCCTCACCACACGCTATGAAAACAGCTTCTATGTGGACGGGATGTATCTCGACAGGATCGGCGAGCCTGTGTCGCTGGGAGCAGCACAGTACGAAGCAGGCCAGGGCGAAGTGCCGGAGCACTTTGTCAAGATAGGCGGCAAGAAGTACAAGCTCATCCGGGATCTGTCCCGCAAGACAGAATCCGGAGAAGAGATCGATTTCGCCGGAGACATCTGGTGGATAGTTGAAAACTACCCCGGAACATATACTTCGAAAGATGATGACTCGAAGCTGGTCATTTCTGAAAGCGGAGACGTCACCTTTACCTATGAAGGCAAAGAGTTTACCGGGAAGCTTCCGGAAAAGAGATATTACCGCGACTATGTGGAGATCTCCATGCAGTCCGGTTACGAGAGACGTACCTTCACTATCATCGTAGAGGACGACCTGCCGGACCACGACCCGTCCTTCCGCAATATCCGTTTCTACTCCGAAGGACTGCCCGCCACGAACGTGCCCTCCACCCAGCCGCCTATCGAGGTCGAACTCGGACGTTAAGGGTGACAGGCACCGTTAAGGTACAGCTAATGTACCGGTACAGGAGGACACAGGAAATACACATAGCTTACGAAATCCCAGGGCTTCCGGGCCCTGGGAGATTTGTTTTTCGTAAACAAGTTTATCGTTTTTTTGGAAGTAATCAGATATTCAGTTTTCATTAATTCTTCCGCCTGAAACCTCAAATCTAAAGTAAAGAACTTCATATTTGTTCTCGCTATACTGTAGTCAGAAAACAGAAAACAAAACAACAAACAAAAATAAAAAACGATAACAGGATCTGGTTGCAGTATTTTTCAGAAAGAGAGGACAAAGAAATGAGAAACAGAAAGATGATGATCGCAGCAGCGGCCGCGGTGGTTTCTGCGGCAATGAGCATCCCGGCCTTCGCCCAGGGCTGGACGATGAACGACAACAACTGGTATTTCCTCGGGCAGGACGGAAACATGGTTTCTGAGAGTTGGCAGGCTTCCGGCGACAACATGTTTTATCTTGGAAGCGGCGGCGCCATGGAAAGGAACAGCATTGTAGAGTACAAGGACCACGTCTACTTTGTGAACGAGGACGGCGCCATGGTCAAGGACGGCTGGAGAAAGCTGGAGGACGAAGGCGAAGAGGGCTGGATGTACTTCGGACCGGACGGCAGGGCCGTGGAGAAGGGCTGGAAGACCATCGGCGAAAAGAAGTACCACTTCACCGATTACCTGATGGATCACGGCTGGTTCGAAAACGAGAACACCGGAGCCCGCTACTACCTCGGTACCGAGGACGAGGGCTGGATCCAGGAGGGCTGGGCCTACCTGGACGAGAACGATGACGCCGACAAGGAAGAGGGCTGGTACTACATCAAGCCCACCGGGAAATATGTCGCGGACAAGGAAGAAAAGATCGACGGCGTCTACTACGCCTTCAACGCCACCGGTAAGATGATGACCAACTGGGTCGGAAACGATTCCGGTTCCACCTACAAGTATTACGACGAGAACGGGATCCGTGCCGATGGATGGCGTTACATCCAGGATATCGAGGCAGGTGAGGACTCCGAGATCGCATCTGAGGAAGGCTGGTATTACTTCAAGAGCGGTGTTCCCTACACCGCTTCCTACAAGACCACGGCCATTGCGGACGGTTATGGAATCGCCAAGATCAGCGGAAACTGGTTCTGCTTCGATGACAGCGGAAAGATGGTGACCGGAACGGTCGAGGCCAATGACGGTACATGGTACTACTTCAATGAAACGGAAGGTTCCGACCAGGGAAAGATGCGTACCGGCACCGGCAAGGTCAGTGACGCCCAGGACCTGGATGACGAAGAGACCTATTACTTCATCACCAGCGGAAAGAACAAGGGACAGGCGTATACCGGCGTCTACAAGAGCAGCCTCTATGACAACGGCGTCCTTCAGAAGGCCGAGGACGAAAAGTACGAGGTGAAGACGGTGGTAATCGACGGCGAAGCCCGGGAATTCCTCGTGAATAAGAGCGGTAAGGTCCAGACCGGCACCGCCTCCGGCAAGAAGTACACCGACAGCTCCGCGGGAATCGTCTGGACGGTCGTGAAGGAAAGCGACGGAAGCTATACCATCACCAGCGAGGACAAGGACTGAGCGAAATCACATTGCTATCCAATGTAAAATCATCTACAATAAAGTTACATACAACTTATCCCCCGCCTCGGCAAACAGGCGGGGGTTATTAGCATTTTCAATCTGAAGATAAAGAAGTAAGGGAAAAAGAGATGAACCAGAAAAGATCCCTGGGAAGAAAAATATTATATGCGATGACAGCGCTGGTGATCGGCATGTTCCTGGCCGGCGGCATCATCTTCGCACTTACGATGCGGAGTGTTACGGATACTCTGGTCTCGTCCAACCGGGATCTGAGTACGACCATAGGAGAGCAGTCTTCGGCATATATGGCTCAGCAGTCCCAGAACAGGCTGCTGGAGCTTGTGAGGGAGAAGGCGGACATCGCGGACGAGATTTTTTCCACCTTTAAACAGGACGTGTGTATCGCCGCGTCCGTCGCGGAGCAGATCTACGATCATCCCGAAAACTACGCCGCGAGGACGGTACCCCTGCCGGACGCGAAAAATGAGGGCAATCTGACGTTCCAGGTGCTTTACTCCGCGGCAGCAGATCCGACAGACCCGCAGATCATGGAAGAGCTGGCGCTGATCGGCAACACCCGGGACGTTCTGATGGCCATCAATGACAGCCGGTATAGTATGGCTTCCATCTATGTGGCGTCGGAGTCGGGCTTTATGGTCCAGGCGGACTACATTCCCGCCAAAAAGTATGACGAGAAGACAGGAGAGCTCCTGCCTCTGGAAGCCAAAGAACGCCCGTGGTATAAAGGCGCGGCGAATACCGGCAAGCCTTATTTTACGCCGGTCACCAAAGATGCCCACACACCGCGACTCGGCATTATGTGCGGGGTGCCAGTCCGCTCCGGAGGCCGGCTGATGGGCGTTGCCGGCGCAGGCATGTACCTGGATGACATGGAAGATCTCATCCAAAGCATCGATCTGGGCAGAGGCGGAAATGCCTGTATCGTCAATGAGAACGGTCAAGTGCTTTTTTCCACGTTTAAAAAGGGTCCCCTTGCCGCGGTGGCAGATGCGGAGGATCTCCGGGAGAACGAAAATGCCGGGCTCGCAGAGATGGCATCAAAAGCGGTCGACGGCTGGTCGGGGACGGAGCAGCTTTCTCTGGAAGGAGCGCTGAGCTACGCAGCCTGCGCCCCGATGAAGACGGTAGGCTGGTCATTGATCCTCTTCCTGCCCCAGGAAGTGGTGGAAGCCCCAACGAACCGGCTGCTTGACAACATCGGACAGATCACGAACAAGTCCTATCAGGACACGACGAACCTCATCCGGTGCGCGGCTCTGCTGCTGATCTGCCTTCTTGCCGCGGCAGTGGTGATCGCCCTGGTGGTATCGGTGTTCCTTTCCCGGCGCATCGTCATGCCCATCCAGGAACTCACGAAGGAAGTCAGCGCGATGGAAGGCGACAATCTGGACTTCCACTGGGACCAGGATACCGGCGACGAGACCCAGATGCTGGCAAACTCCTTCCGGTCCCTGACTCTGCGCATGAAGGATTACATCAGCCACATCGAAAATATTACCGCGGAGAGAGAGCGGATCAGCACCGAGCTGACCCTGGCCACCCGGATCCAGGCGGATATGCTGCCGAATACATTTCCCGCGTATCCCACCAGACCGGAGTTCGATATCTACGCCTCCATGGAACCGGCAAGAGAAGTCGGAGGAGATTTTTATGACTTCTTCCTCATCGACCACGACCATCTTTGCATGGTCATGGCGGATGTGTCGGGCAAGGGGATTCCCGCCGCCCTGTTCATGATGGCCGCCAAGATCATTCTGAAGAACTATGCCATGATCGGCAAAACTCCGGGGCAGATCCTGACTGACGCGAACGCCGCGATCTACTACAATAACCGCGAAGACATGTTCGTCACAGTGTGGCTTGGCATTCTGGAAATCAGCACCGGAAAGATCACCGCCGCCAACGCCGGCCATGAATATCCGATCTTCATGAAAGAGGGCAGCTTTTCTCTCATGAAGGATAAGCACGGAATGATCCTCGGCGCCATGGAAGGCGTGAAGTATACCGAGTACGAAGTCGCCCTTGAGCCCGGGGACAAAATCTTCCTGTACACCGACGGCGTGCCAGAAGCGGCGGACAATGAGAACCGCCTGTTCGGCAAAGAGCGGATGCTGGCGGAACTGAATAAAGATCCGGACACCGCCCCCGAAGAACTCCTGAACCACGTCCGCGCCGCCGTGGCCGACTTCGTCAAAGACGCGGAGCAGTTCGACGACTTCACGATGCTGTGTATGGAATACAAAAAGGGAGATTAGACGGTGAAATCTATTAAGTTTCTGTTCGTACTGCTGTTGCCGTTCATTATATCCGCGTGCGGAGGCCCGTCTGCCAATTCCGGGACTGCTTCCGGGCCTGGTTCTGATGCTCAGCTGCTCCCTGAAGAGTGGGCAGGCACCTATGGCGGGCCCTTGGGTAAGATCATGACACTTGCAAGTGACGGGTCAGCCCATTTGTATGATCTTTCCTCCGATGAAACCATCGACAATGACTCCTCCTGGGCCTTTGAAGACGAAAGGATCATCGTCCGTTTCAAAAGCTATGGATACGATCTTTTCGCGAATACCGAGATGAAGGATTATGATGTACTGATCTTCAAACCGGAAGATCCCGACCGGAGCCAGGAACCCTTTGTAAAGATAAGCGATGAGTTTTCGAAGCTTAACAAGGATGATTACCTTGCGTTGATGGATAACGTCGTGTTCCATGTGGAAGGGCTTCCGTCAAGTGATGCCACCGGTCAGACGAAGGATTCAGCAGCCGAAACAGCTTCCCTCGGCGGCATGGAGTTCCTGATCCCGGCATACTTTCAAAAAGTCGGGTCCGGCGGAGAAGATGATTTGAGTTATGCTGTGACAGACGAGGGCGGCCCGGAGATTCTGCTGAGCGTAATCGATGCAGGAACATCCCTTGCCGAGGACGAATTCCGGAAAGAGAAATACAGCCTTCCCGAAGCATATATGAAAGAGCTCGGATGCGGTGAGACCCGCATCCTGGACGCCAGGAACAGTGAAGTCGGAGGGCAGCAGGCACGTATTCTTACTTTTTACGCAGATACGGCTGACTATGGACCTGTCCACATCCGCCTGACCTGCATAAACAATGCTGCCGGCGGACGCCTGCTCGCAGCTTATCTAGTACAGAGCCTGGATACTCTGCACGATTACATAGAAGATTTCGACCGGGTATTGGAGACAGCTTCATGTACAGCTGCAGACCGGCCAGATGACAAGAAATAAACTTAGAGAGAGGAAATAGTATGCTGACGATCCGGTTTGCGGAGAAAAAAGACTGCGGCGTGATCCTGGAATTCATCCGGGGGCTGGCTGATTATGAAAAACTGTCTGATCAGGTGGTCGCCACGGAAGAACTGCTGGAGGAGTGGATCTTCGAGAAGAAGAAAGCAGAAGTGCTGTTCGCCTGTGAAGGAGAGAAGGAAGTCGGGATAGCCTTGTTCTTCAACAACTTCTCGACCTTCCTGGGCCGTGCCGGCATCTACCTCGAGGATCTGTTTGTCTGGCCGGAATACCGGGGGAAAGGATACGGGAAAGCTCTGCTGAAGAAGCTGGCGCAAATCACGGTGGAACGCGGCTGCGGCCGGCTGGAGTGGGCCTGCCTGGACTGGAATCAGCCCAGCATCGATTTTTACAGATCGATGGACGCTGTCGCCATGGACGAGTGGACGGTCTACAGACTGACCGGCGAGACCCTGAAGAAGGCGGCGGAATAATACTATTATTGCGGAGTAAATCAGTTAGTGAATTAAATGCAAAATGGGGGCATAAAGCCCCCCATTTTATCTTATGAAATTTGTCGGAGTCCAATCCTCTGTTTCCGGAAGGCCGAATTTTTCTTTTCCAAGGGCGATGCTCCGCATCAGGAATACCATGTTACGTGCCAGGGTACGCATGGTCTGCATCCCTTCTCCGTCATGAACAGCATCCCCTTTTTGCAGCCCGTGCAGAATGTTCCAGTACTGGCTGGTCGCGATCGGTTTTCCATTGGCTTCACCGCTGATGAATCAATTACTGTTATAATTAATGCGGAAGCTTGGGGGTGTTGATTGATGGCGATATGGAATCCGTGGCACGGCTGCCGCAAAATAAGTCCGGGATGCGCGAATTGCTATGTATACCGGCGGGACGAGAGCATTGGGAAAGATGCCTCCATCGTGACAAAAACCGGCGAGTATCATCTTCCGCTGAAAAGGAACAGGCAGGGAGGTTATAAGCTGACCGCCGATGACGGCGTTGTTTTCACCTGCATGACTTCTGATTTCTTTCTGGAGGAGGCGGATGAATGGCGGCAGGGCTGCTGGGACATGATGCGGGAGAGGAAAGATCTGGAGTTTCATATCATCACCAAACGCATCGACCGCTTTGAACAATGCATTCCCCCGGACTGGGGGAGCGGCTGGGAGCACGTGACCATATGCTCCACCTGCGAGAATCAGGAAAGGACAGACTACAGGCTGCCGATTCTGCTGAGTCTCCCCATCAGGCACCGGGAGGTCATCTCGGAACCTATGCTGGGCGAGATCGACATGGAGAAGTACCTGGCGACGGGGCTGATCGAGCACGTCACCTGCGGCGGAGAATCCGGGAACAACGCGCGTCCCTGCGATTTCCGATGGATCCAAAATGTGCGCCGGCAGTGTATCCGCTGCGGCGTTCCTTTTACCTTCAAGCAGACCGGTGCGGTCTTTATTAAGGACGGAAAGACCTATCACATTGACCGCAGCCAGCAGTTGGCGCAGGCAAAAAAATCCGGATACAGCTATGTCCCCGGCGCGGGGACGGCGGACAGGATCGTGTACAGACTGCCGGAGAGCGGGGCGTTGTTCGAAGGACTGCAAAGATCCGGTTTCCGGAGCCGGTTCCATCTGTCCGCCCAGGACAGGGCGTATATTTCTGAAAAGGGAATGGATACGATCCGCCGCCACGCTCAGGATTTTGTGGCGAAGCGTCTTTCGGCGGAAAACCCCGAGAACGACGGGAAACAGACACCTATGAGAGGGCACCCCGTTTTCGTCGCCCAGCACGCCGCCGCCTG
The DNA here is from genome assembly GCA_017449925.1 of Stomatobaculum sp. The sequence goes on along the minus strand of JAFSYO010000082.1, from coordinate 12,259 downwards.
CTGCTGCAGAACCTGTCTGGAAAAGTGGCACCACATCCCTGCGGGCAAGGTGCTGACGGAACAGGAACAGGCATACGTCGTAGATGTGCTGATGGAGTGGATCGGCAGGGAGATGAGGAGAAACACGCACCATGAATGAACGTCTGAAACAGCAGCTCTCCTTTGCACTGGAAATCGACAAGGAGAAAAACATTTTCCGCCAGACCCATCTTTCGGGGTACGGGCGGAATGAGAATGACGCGGAGCACGCGTGGCATATGGCGATCATGGCCTATCTCCTGCGGGAGTACGCCAACGAAGAAGTGGATATCGCGAAGGTCATGCTGATGTGCCTGATCCACGATATCGTGGAAATCGATGCAGGCGACACCTACGCCTACGACGAAGAAGGGCTGAAGACCCAGAAAGCCAGGGAAGAAGCGGCGAAGGAACGGATCTTTTCCCTGCTTCCGGAGGACCAGAAAGCTGAGCTTACTGCGATCTTTGATGAGTTTGAGGAGTATCAGACGGCAGAGGCGAAATTCGCTCATTCGTTGGACAACCTGCAGCCCCTGCTTTTGAATAACAGCAATGAAGGCGGTGACTGGAAGGAACACGGCGTGACCGCTGCCACTATTTACACGCGCCACAGCAAAACAAGACTCGGCTCGGAAAAGCTGTATGAGGTCACGGACCGGATTATCCAGGAGAATATCAGGAAAGGGAATCTGGCGTGATAAGAAAGGTGATCAGCCTTGAGAAAAAAGAGCTGCCGTCTCACCATCATGTGTGAGGCAGCAGCTCTCTTTAGTTACTCCTTTTGTTAGTATCCAAACTCCACGACCCAGTATCTCTTTCCTCCGTTATCGAGGACCGTTACCCCGACATCGTTGTAATTGGGATTCAGGATTTCCTGGCGATGGCACTCGGAACCCATCCACTCGTCAACGATCTGCTCAGAGGAGTTGGCTCCTCTGCCAAGAATCTCCCCGTAGACGTAATCCGGACCTACGGTGTAGTACGGAGATCCGTCAGGACGGGTGTGGGAAAAGTTGTTGCAGACCTCATGTGCCCTCTGGCAAGAGCAATCACCCAGATGCTTTTCTCCACATACGGGGCAGATCCCGACATTGGCGCGCTCTTCGTTGATTTCCTCTATGGTTCTCTGAGACTCCTCCTCAGGAGAACAGGTATGTGCATATGCGGTGCAGAACACAGACAAAGAAAGTAAAATCATCGTTGCTGTAATTTTAAAGATGTTGTTCATTGCAGCTTTCCTGTTTTTCATTTTGACCCTCCCTCTATAACGACCATCTTTTCGCTTTTCTTTTTCTGCTTTTCTTTTTCTGTTTAAAGTATAGAAGATCAATAGTCACAAATATTGCACAAAAACAGAAGAGCAATTGTATGATTTTCAGAAAATGTTTTTCGGGCAAAAAAGACCGGACTCATAAAGAGTCCGGCCTGGTGAAGGTATTTTCAATGTTCCGGCATGCTGTCAGTTTGATGCGCGGATATGGAGGGCGGCGGTCCGGAATTCGTCGATGGCATTCATGTCGAAGGCACCGCCTACATTCCGGGATTCAAACCAGGAGCGGGTATAGGTTTCGTAGTTATCAAGGAATTTCCGATAGTCCGCGGATGATTCGAACTGCAGGAAGCAGAGGCCTCCGCTTTCGTATGCGTGGTCCAGAGCCTGCCATGTGCTTTTATTAATGTCGCTTCCGCCGCTGACAAAGGAACCGTTCAGTTCGTGATAGCTTTGTCCTTTCTGCGTCTCAGGCAGAGTGAAATTGTTGCCAAGAACTTCAGAAACAGGATACACGGAACTGATCCACTCGCGGTAGATGTTGTATGCGCCGTAAAGATTCATGGTGCGGCTGCCGTCAGAAGTGCGGGTGTCGTTTGTTATGTCCAGGTCGTAGTAGCTGCCGTCAATATTCAGGCAGTTCCAGGCGTGCCCGAATTCATCGCCGTATTGCCTTCCGGAAATGACCAAGGTAGTGATGCCGCATCCTTCCATGATCCATTTCATTGCGATGCTGATACCGTCGCACTTTGCCTGGTGTTCCACCAGCGCACCATAGGCGTCTGCACAGTGCGTTCTGTCTATTGTATAGGTTATGCTTTCCGTCAGAAAATCATAGACATACCTTTCTTTTTCGAGATCCGTCAGGCCTTCGGTCTGCCGCACGATATTGCTGACTACGTCGGAGCACTCCCTGTATTCTTCCTCGTACTCTGCTTTCTCCACAATATAAGGAAGGGCGATCTCCACCACCTTATCGTTCAGCGTGGAAATGGTGTACCCGCTGCTCACGTCGATCTGGAACAATTCAGGGCAGTCGAAGCGCAGCACCGTGACCAGGAGATCCGCCTGATCTGGTGTAATGCGGTCCGGAAGTCTGCAAACGGGTTCAAATGCCTTTACGCTTTTATACAGCGCCAGGAAGTCATCCTTAAGAGCCGGATCAAGGTGGGAGACATAGAAACGGTCCTCCACATTGGGCATATGAAGAGCATCTGAAATAGAAACAGATGAGCCAGGTTGAGCGGTGTCAGCCGTGTCCGGTGGTGTGGTCTCAGCCGGGCTGGTTTCCGGAGCGGTGGGCTGTTGAGGCGCGCCGGTGGTTTCGCGAGGTATGGCAGTGGTTTCATGGGGCGCGCCGGTAGTTTCCTGAGCCGTTCCGAAGAGTTCTGGGATCTTCGGTATTGTCCCGCAGGAGGTAAGGCAGAAGACCGATGCCAGCCAGAGAAGCAGGGCAAGGCGTTGGAGCAGCCGGTGCGGAGAAGTTGGAATCCGGGAGCGGCGGCGTCTTGAGAAAGTTGAGTTCGTCATGCAGATTCTCCTTTTTTATAACACATAGTCATTATACCACGGGGACAGAATCACTTCATATCGGAATGGCTCCGGGCCAGGAGATGATTGAGGGAAATACTGCTCTGATATATAATGTTAAACAGCAGCAGTCATACGAGATTGAAGACCGGAGGCATCTATGTCATTTTTATCGGCAGATTATATCATCTTTTTACCGGCAGCGGTGCTGCTGTATTATCTGGCGCCGCGCCGTTTAAAGACGTTTTGTCTGCTGGCGGCAAGCTATCTTTTCTATGCCATGGTCAGCGTCCGTTTTGTTCCCTGGCTTGTTGCCTACACAGTGTACATCTTTTTTGCGGGGCGGTTTCTTTACAGCAGACGCGGGGAAAAGAGTGCGGATGTCCTTCTGGGCGTATCGCTCGCACTGCTGTTCACCATTCTTCTTTCCTTTAAGTATCTTCCCATGAACCGCTTTTCGCTGGTGATGCCGGCCGGCCTTTCTTTCTTTACCTTTGAGGCCGCAGGATACCTGATCGATGTGCGGAAGGGGAGAGCGCCGGAGGACGATTTTTTCCGGCTGGCTTTGTTCCTGTCTTTCTTTCCACAGCTTCTTTCCGGGCCCATCGCCCGAAGCAAAACGCTGCTGCCGCAGCTGGAGCAGCCGGCGGCATTTTCCGCGCTCAATATTTCCGACGGCGCGGTGCTGATGTTATGGGGATATTTCCTGAAGCGTGTGGCGGCAGACCGGGCGGCTCTTTTCGTGGACAGGGTCTATGGAAACTGGCAGGGCTGCGGCGGGCTGGTCATCGCCGGCGCCACGGCGCTCTATGCGCTGCAGATCTACTGCGATTTTTACGGCTATTCCACCATGGCCCGGGGCGCGGCGCGCCTGTTCGGCATCCGCCTGCAGGATAACTTTACGGCGCCGTTCCTTTCCCGGAACATCGGGGAGTTCTGGCGCAGATGGCATAATTCCCTGACAGGATGGTTCCGGGATTATCTGTATATTCCGCTGGGCGGAAGCAGAAAGGGACAGCTTCGGAAGTATCTGAACACTATGATCGTTTTCCTGGTCAGCGGTATGTGGCACGGAAATACCGTGAACTATGTGGTCTGGGGCGCCCTGAACGGACTGTTCATCGTGTTCTCCGACATCACGAAACCGGTCAGGAGTTTTCTCGGTGCGCGACTGGTCCGGGATCCGGACTGCTTCAGCTGCCGCCTGTTCAGTTCGCTGGTGGTCTTCGCGGAGTTCTGTTTTACGCTGATCTTTTTCCGCATGGAATCCTTCGGGGAAGCTCTCCGCATGATCCGCCAGATGATCACCATCCCGGGCATCCGGAACTTCCAGGACAGCGTCTTTTTCAGCGTCAGCGAGGAGATGCCGAATGCAGGAGACCTTCGCCTGCTGCTTCTTTGCGCGGCGGCGATTCTGTTCGCGGACTGGATGAAGTACCGCGGCATTTCCCTGACGGAGTGGATGCGGAAGCAGGAATTCTGGTTCCGGGACCTGGTGCTGATCTGCGGTGCCCTGCTGGTGCTGTTCCTCGGTGTATGGGGCGAATCCTTCAGCGCCAACAGCTTTGTGTATGTGCACTTCTGATAATCTGCGGTCCATACATTTCTGATAACGTGTGGTGCGAGAAGTTTTGATACTATGAAAGAAACGGAGATAACGATTATTGGAACTCGATAAGAAAACATCCTGGGCCGGCGTCATCGCCCGCGTCCTGGCCGGAGGACTTCTGTTCATGTTCCTCCTGGTCCAGCTTTCCTACATACACCGCGGATATGACCGGATGATGCGGTTCTACGGGCTGCCGAAGCAGAGCTTGGACGCGGTGATCATCGGCACCAGCTCTACCTTCACTTCCTATATGCCGATGGAGGTCTGGAACGAGGAGGGCATCGCCTCCGCGGTGGCGGCCACCAACATGCAGTTCGAGGGGACGCTGCCCTATACTATCCGGGAGATCAGGAAGTATCAGTCCCCGAAGGTCTGGGTGATCGACCTCATGCCTTTTATCCGGGCTCATTACGCGGGGCAGGAGGAGTGGAACGGCGGCGACCGGAACCTGAACATCCGCTACAATGTGGACAGCATGCGGTGGTCGAAGAACCGCGCGGAGCTGATCCATGAGATCTGTCAGGATTACGGTCTGGGGCTGCGGCAGGAGATCTACTACAATTTCGACCTGGCGCGCTATCACATGACGAAAGCGGAACTGGCCCGCTTTGATAACGCGGTACGGGACCTGAACTACGGGTATCAGCATCTGCAGAAGGAGGGCGGCGAGCCCTTTGATGTGTCGGTCATGACGGAGGGGACGGAAAAGGAGACGGCTCTGGAAGGGACAGAGCAGAAGAACCTGGACAGGCTTCTTTCTGAGGCGGTGAAGCTTCAGGGGAAGGGGGCGGAAGTGGTGTTCCTGTTCCAGCCGGTCTGGTTCGAATCGGAGGAGGAGGCCGGAAGAAAGACCTGGCTCCAAAGGGTCCTTTCGGAGAAAGGTTTCCGGATCTGGGACCTGACAGTGGAAAAGGCTGCAGCCGGGCTGGACCCGGAGGCGGACTACCGGGACTTCCTGCATTTTGACAGTCTGGGGAGCATGAAGGTAACGCGGCTCATTTCGGCGCGGCTTCGGGACGAGTGCTCGCTTCCGGACCGCCGGCAAGATCCGGCGTACGCTTCCTGGAACGCGGATTATCCGCAGTGGGCGGAGCTTCGCGGCGGATACTTGAATGTAGATACAGCAGCGGTGGCAGCGCTGCAGCAACAGTAAAAAAGGAGGAAGGCAGATGATCGGGAATCTCAGATATGAAGAGCAGATGGAGATCGCGGAGATGCTCTACGAGGCAGAGCGGACAGCGACGCCGATTAAAAGACCTACGGAGCGTTATCCGGATATGAACATCCATGACGCTTACAAGATCCAGGAAATGGGAGTGAAGCTCCGGGTCACCGGGCGGGGCCGCGTCATCGGCAGAAAGCTCGGCGCCACAAATGAAGATCTGATGCGGGCTCTCAAAACAGAGGAGCCGGATTTCGGCTGCCTTCTGAATTCTTCTTTAGTGAACGAGGGCGATGTAATCAGGCGGAGCAGGCTGCATCACCCCCGGGTGGAAGGCGAGCTGGCTTTTATTATGGGCGAGGAACTGAAGGGGCCGGGCGTCACCATCGCTGAGGTGTACAATGCCACGTCCTGGGTGCTGCCCTGCTTTGAGATCTGCGACAGCCGCGTTGAGCCCCCGGAGGAGCTGACTTTCCTGGATTCCATAGCGGACAATGCCGGCGCGGCGCGGTTTATGCTTGGCAGCAAGCCGAAGCATCTGGATGAGATCAATCCGAGGCTCATCGGTATGGTCATGGAGCGGAACGGTGTGGTGATAGGAAGTGCCGCCGGAGTCGAAGCCATGGGGAATCCCGTGATCGGCGTGACCTGGCTGGTCAACGAGCTGGCCCGGGTCAATGTCGGCCTGAAGCGCGGCGACATCATCCTCTCCGGCGCCTTCCTCGCAACGGAGAATGTGGAAGCCGGGGACGTGTTCACGCTCTACACCGATGGATTCCCGGGGATCACTTTGAGGTTCAGCTGATCAACGCTTATAAAATTTAAACGTCAGCTCGTTTTCGTGGCGGAAAAGTTCCGTGTAGGCGCCTACCATCATGGGCATGGAAGGCGGCAGATGTCCGAGGTCCGCGTCCATCAGGATGGGGACCTCATATTTCCCGAGGACGTTGATGACGGCATCGTACTGGTCGAGGCCCATGAGCTCTTCGCCGAAGTGCAGCGGGCGTCCGAAGACGAAGCCTTTGGCGTTGGCGAACCATCCGCAGTGCTCCAGGTGCCAGAGCGCCCGGGTGATGTCCATGACGTTCAGGTCGCAGGACTCGAAAAACCACAGGACGCCGTCCTCTTTGTAGCGCTCCAGGAATTCCGGGACTTTGTCATAGCAGGTGCCGCCCAGCATGTTCAGGACGTCGAGGCAGCCGCCTAGAAGACGCCCGGAAAGGGAGACATCGCCCATGTCCTCGGGCCACGGCACAAGGATGGAAGGCTCGGTGGTATTGTAGGGTTCAAAGGGGTTCTCTTCGTCCTTCAGGCTTTCGATCTCCCAGGAGCCGTAGGAATTTATTGTGTCCCGGTCCCCCATCAGCAGTTCCATGGCGTCCGTCAATACCGGGTGCCAGGGCTCCATGCCGAAGCTGTAAATGTTGGGGCCGTAAATAGAGGCGGTGTCGCACAGAGTGGCCAGCAGGAAGGTCAGGTTCGTGTTGTCGGAAAAGCCCATGAACCACTTCGGCGGCGCTTTCCGGAGCAGGTCGAAATCTACGTGGTCAAGAATGGTGTTCATCAGCTCGCCGCCGCCGCAGGAAATGATGGCGTCCACCTCCGGATCCGTGAAAAACTGGTTCACCTCTTCGCCGCAGGCTTCGGGCGTGTTGCTGATGCCAATGCCGTTATCGGACCAGCAGTTGGGACCCAGCTTCTCTTTAAAGCCTGATTCCTCCAGAATGGGGAGCGCCCGCTCAAAGCAGGAGCGGTAGGGCTCTGTGGTGCAGGCGAAGGAGGGGGCGATGAAGCCAATGGTGCCGTTTTCGGGTAAATTCGCAGGATATCTCATAACGTGCCTTTCTTTCAAAAATCTTTGGTTCAGTAACGATAGTATATCACGGAAGGAAGTTTGTGGTCACAATGACGAAAAATAATGTTGCCGGGATGCCCCTCCCGCTTTATCTGGGGGTGCTTCTCCTGACCTTCGCGGGAATGTACACCCACTGTATTCCGAAAGGAATGGTGGGTGGTTTTCTGGTACTCCTGGTACTCGGCGAGGGACTGAACTGGGTCGGGAAGACGGTGCCGGTGGTGAGGACCTTCCTGGGAGGGTCCGTCATCTGCATCCTGGGCGGCGCGGTGCTGGCGGCCGCCGGAGTCATTCCGGAGGACACGCTTCAGCTGATGGACGGCTTTGTGAACGAGCAGGACTTCCTTGTGTTCTATATCGCCGCGCTGATCACCGGCAGTTTATTCAATATCGACCGCGATCTTCTGATCCGGGCTTCGGTGAAGATCCTTCCGACCTCCCTCATCTCCATCGCCGCCGGCGTGCTGGTGGTGGCGCTGATGGGCATGGCGGGCGGAATGAAGTTTTCCGAGGGCATTCTTTACATCGCGATCCCCATGACCAGCGGGGGGATGACCGCAGGAGCAGTGCCGCTTTCCGCCATGTATTCCCAGGCCCTGGGGCAGAACGCGGGCGATATTCTGACCCGCATCGCCCCGGCGACGGTGCTGGGCAACATTGTGGCCATTATTCTGGGTGCTCTGGCCAATGCCCTTGGGAAGAAAAGGCCGGAGCTTTCCGGGGACGGCCGGCTTGTGAACGACGGCAAGCCGCCGGCGGCACGTCCGCCGATGAAGCCCACTTTTGCGAGTCTCGGTACCGGGCTGATCATCACCATGGTCTTTTACTCCGCCAGCGCACTGTGTCATCACTTTGTCCGCATCATCCCGACCTACGCCTGGATGATCGTCATGGTGGTGGCGGTGAAGAGCGCCGGCATTCTTTCGGAGGAGCTGGAGGATGACGCCCGGGAGTGGGGCTACTTCTGCATCCACAGCATGACCGCCGCCGCGCTGACCGGCATCGGCCTGACCCTCATTGACCTGAACACCATCATGCACACCATGACCCTCTGGTACCTCCTGACGGTGGTGGCAGGCGTCCTGACCGTCACCTTGACCGCCGGTTTTATCGGGGCGAAATTCATGGGTTTCTATCCCCTGGAATCCGCCATCGCCGCCGGCATGTGCACAACTAACATGGGCGGTTCCGGCAACGTGGCAGTGCTGAGCAGTGCCGAGCGTATGGAACTGCTCCCCTTCGCGCAGATCGTCCTACGCTCCTGCGGCGCCCTGATGCTGACCCTCGGCGGAATTCTGGTGCAGGTATTAAAGTAAAAGCTTCCGAGCAGCGGGAGGAAGGTTGCCGCAGAGCAGATACGAAGATTTACATAATATCATTTTTTGTGGTATGATGGACGGGTGAGAGTTTAGATTTCGGTCTGTGAAGGTGGCGCCGTATGCTGAGAAAAGAAGCGAAAACGATTCTGTCCACGCAGAACGGAATGAACCCGTACCGCGGGTGCGATGACGGGGGGTTCCGGGACGCGCGTTTTACGGACAGCCGAAGAAAAAATGATCCGGGAGGGCCGGAGGCGAAGATCAATGCGCCGGAGCTCCTGGAGATGACGCTTCGCAGAAAACGGAGCAAGTGCATGATCGCGGCCGGAGGGATGTGCGATCCCTATCCGCCGGAGGAAGAGGAGCTCCGTCTCATGCGGAACTGCCTTGAGATCATCGACCGCTACGGCTTTGGCGTGACGATCCAGACGAGGTCGCCCCTGTTGCTCAGAGATCTGGATCTGTTAAAGAGCATCAACCGCAAGTCCCGCTGCATCGTGCAGGTCACGCTGAGCGCGGCGGATGAAGCTATGAGGGAAAAGCTGGAGCCTGGATCCTGCAGCACGGCGGAGCGGATCCGCCTGCTGAACAGCCTGAAGGAAGCCGGCATTCCGACGGTGGTGCGGCTCACGCCGCTGCTGCCGATGATCAATGACACCCAGGAGAATCTACGGGCCCTGCTGGAGGCCTGCGTCGGGGCGGGGGTCTACGGCATCCAGACCTACGGTCTGAGCTTTATGTACCGCGTCTCTGAGCGTGAGCGCTTCTACAGCGCGCTGGAGGAGCGGTTCCCCGGCATGAAGGAGAAATACTCCGAGACTTTCGGGCAGGAGAACGAACTGGTCTCTTTGTCAAAAGAGGAATTGATGGGATACATCCACAGGACCTGCACAAATTACCATATTGAAGACGACGCAGGACGCATCTTTACCTGGCTTCACGCTTTTGTCGACAGGGAAGCGGGCGAGCAGCTGAGCTTGTTTGATTTGTAAGGACCGGCAGATGATAACTGCCAGGAGATTTTATGGATACTGTCAGAATGCGATATAACTTTGTCGGACGCGTGCAGGGGGTCGGATTCCGCTACACCGCCTATTACACGGCGAAGAATCTGAATCTGACCGGCTTCGTGATGAATGAGGACGATGGCAGCGTCACCATGGAGGTGCAGGGGAATCCCTTCGCCATCAAGGACCTGGTGACCCGCCTCAAGGAGACGCGCTGGATCCACATCGATTCCTCCAACCCCCGGCGCATCCCCGCTGTTCCAGGGGAGAAATCTTTCCGGGTGATAAGTACGGGGTACTGATAAACGTTGGCCGGGGGACCGGCACGAGGTAATAAAGGGCGATGGCCGGGGAACCGGTTTGTTTCATGGAAAGGAGATTCTTTATGGTACAGAAATACGAAGACATGGAATGGACGAAAGTAGAGAACTTCAAGGGCGGCGAGAAGTTCGTCTGGATGAAGAAGATAGAGGACGATCTGAACAGGATCCTCCTGATGAAGATTCCGGACGGAGGTTCCGTGGGCTATCATCAGCATGAGGGAAGCAGCGAGATCATTTACTTCCTGGAAGGCGAGGGGACTGTGAAGGACGGCGAGACGTTGATATCTGTCAAGGCGGGAATGATGCACTACTGCCCCGAGGGCAGCTACCACTCCGTCATCAACAATTCCGGTAAGGACCTGAAGTTCTTCGCTGTGGTCCCGTTCCAGACAAGGGGATGAGTGAAATGACAACCGCACATGCGGGCAGAAAGACAGCTTTGGTCACCGGGGCCTCCGGGGGCATCGGCCGCGCCGCCGCTCTGAAGTTCGCGGAAGCGGGCTATGACCTGGTGCTGTGCTGCGGGAGCAGGGCGAAGCTCCTGAGGGAAACTGCGGCGATGGCCGAAGAAAAGGGCAGCCGCTGTTTTCTTTTTTCGGGGGATCTGGGAGATCCCGCGGAGTGCGGGAGACTGTTCCGGGAAGCGTTTGAAAGCGGCGCGTGTTCCGGGCCGGACGTGCTGGTGAATAATGCGGGAACTTCTTATCTCGGACTGATCCAGGACATGACACTGGAAGAATGGGACCGTCTGATCCGGACGGATCTTTCTTCGGTGTTTTATATGATCCGGCTGGCAGTGCCGAGAATGCTGTCGCTGGGACACGGGAAGATCATCAATGTTTCATCGGTATGGGGATCTTCTGGCGCGTCCTGCGAGGCAGCATATTCCGCGGCGAAGGGGGGCGTTAACGCCCTGACCAGGGCTCTGGCAAAGGAACTGGCGCCGTCCCGCATCCAGGTGAACGCGGTGGCTCCCGGGACCATTGATACAGAGATGAACCGGTGGCTGTCGGCGGAGGAACGGGCCGCCCTGGAGGACGAGATTCCTGCGGGACGTTTCGGTACCGCGGAGGAAGCGGCCCAGGTGATCTTTATGCTGGCGGAAGGACCGGAATACCTGACCGGACAGATCGTGACTGTGTCCGGCGGATGGGAGATCTGAAAGGAGAAATCATGGATAAAATCTACGACTTGATCATTATCGGTTCCGGCCCCGCCGGAATGTCGGCTGCGATCTATGGAGTGCGGGCGAAGCTGGATCTTCTGGTGAGCGAGCGGGAGATGATGAGCGGCGGCCAGGTGGTGAACACTTATGAGGTGGATAATTACCCCGGCCTTCCCGGCATCAATGGCTTTGATATGGCAATGAAGTTCCGGGAGCACGCGGAGAATCTGGGCGCGGAATTCGTGAATGATTCCGTGAAGGAGCTGATCCCCGGCGAGGACGGCATCAAACGCATTGTCTGCGAGGAAGGCGAGTACGCCGCGAAGACAGTGATCATCGCTTCCGGCGCGCATCACAGTCTGCTGGGTGTCCCGGGCGAGGCAGAGTTCAGCGGCATGGGCGTTTCCTACTGCGCAACCTGCGACGGCGCTTTCTATAAGAACAAGGTGACCGCAGTGGTGGGCGGGGGCGATGTAGCCCTGGAGGATGCCATCTTCCTCTCCAGACTTTGCTCGAAGGTCTACATCATCCACAGAAGAAACGAATTCCGCGGGGCGAAATCCCTGCAGGATAAGCTCCTGGCATCCCCGAACGTCGAGACGGTGCTGGACAGCGTGGTCACGGAAGTCCGCGGAAGCCAGAAAGCGGAGCGTCTTCTTGTAAAGAACGTGAAGACAGGAGAGGAGAAGGAGCTGGAGATCGACGGATTCTTCATCGCGGTCGGCATTGAGCCTGAGTCCGGTATCTACAACTGCGTCAAGAAGAACGAAAAAGGCTACATTATTGCGGACGAGACCTGCGAGACGAACGTCCCCGGTATTTTTGCCGCGGGCGATGTGCGCGCGAAGCAGCTGCGCCAGATCATTACTGCCGCGGCCGATGGCGCAAATGCGGTGACCAGCGCGGAAAGATATCTGAATTCGCTGTAAACCGGGTAAAAAACTTGAATAACGAGTAAAAAGCAGAAATAACGAGAAAAAAAACAGAAATAATACCAAAAT
>JAFSYO010000081.1 GCA_017449925.1 Stomatobaculum sp. | reverse complement strand
GAAAGCCGGTTTTATCACCGGAGAGAACATCTGCATCGACGGCGGCATGACGAAGCTGATGATCTATCACGACGATCATGGATGGACATATACGCCCGAAGAGTGACAGGGGGAGATGTTATGAAGATCACAATGCTTGGGACCGGACACGCTTCGGTGACAGAGTGTTTTAACTCCTGCTTTTTATTGGATGATGACGGAAAGCTCTTCCTGGTCGACGGCGGCGGAGGGAGCACGCTTTTTGGTCAGCTGAAAAAGAGCGGATACCGCTGGCAGGATATCCGGCAGATCTTTGTGACGCATAAGCACCTGGATCATCTGACGGGCATTTTCTGGCTGATCCGCTGGATCTGCCAGTGGGGCAGCCGCGGAGTATATGAAGGAGAAGCCTTCATATATGGCCATGATGAGGTGATCTCGATTCTGAGGGAAACGTCCCGGATGCTGTTAAACGAAAAGGAGTACGCAGTCATCGGGCGGAATCTCCATCTGATTGAGGTACAGGATGGTGAAGAACGCAGCATCAATGGCCGGAAAGCCGTGTTCTTTGACATCCGTTCCACAAAAGCGAAGCAGTTCGGGTTCTGTATGGACCTTGGAAACGGTAAAAAGCTGACTTGCTGCGGAGACGAACCTTTTGAGGAAAACAGCCGGAAATATGCGGAAGGGAGCACCTGGCTTCTGCATGAGGCCTTCTGCCTGTATTCTGAGGCAGATATTTTCAGCCCATACGAGAAGCATCACTCCACTGTAAAGGAAGCCTGCGAGACGGCGGAATGGCTGGGAGTTAAAAACCTTCTTCTATATCATACGGAAGATACGAATATTCGGAACAGGAGAAAGCTTTATACCGCGGAAGGCAAAAAGTATTTCCATGGAAACCTCCTGGTGCCGGATGATCTGGAGTGCATTGACCTGGAAAGGATTCAAGAATGAACGAACCATTTGTCAAATTAGATCTGCACGGCATGACACAGGACGAGGCTATCAAAGCAATCGACAGGGCGATTTCCTCTGCCGGGCCGGCCACATATCAATTGCAGCTGATCCACGGATATAATCGCGGCACCAGCCTCCGCTCCATGATCCAGGACTGGTACCGGTACGAGCCTAAAGTGAAGCGCATTATGCCCGGGGACAATCCGGGGATCACGGTGCTGGTGCTGAAGGAACTCTACTGAACAGACACTTGAAAAGAAGGTCGGACTATTTTTTTAGTCCGGCCTTTTTGTGTGCCATTTTTGTGAACATTGGCCTTGTACAATGGGCTTACAAAACAAAAAACAACTGCGGCTTTGGCCGAAAGATAGGAAAGAAAAGAAAGAGAGGGAATTAAAAATGACAATGACAATGGAAACCAGCAGGAAAGTTCTTAATTTTGCATCTGTATATAACTTCGTAACCGGAGGACTGGTCCTTCTTCTCGGAATCCTGGGACTCGTCGGAGTGGGAGCTGCTTCAGCTTTCCCGGAGGCCCTGGAAAATGTCGGTGCTGCACCGGTCAATGTGCTGGCAGGAAGCAGCGTGCTGCTGCTGGGAACCGGAGTGGTCGAAATGTTCGAGGGCGTGTGCAACAGGAATGCTGCAAAGGATCCGGCGAAGGTTTTTCCGGCGCTGTATCTCTCCATCATCATGATGGCGATGCAGGCGTCATCCTTGATCTTCAGCATTGCAGAAGGAGGAAATATCTTATTAAATGTCGCCGGTCTTGCAATCACCGCAACGGTCTTCTGCGCAGCGAACAGCATGAAAAAGGCAGCCGGCCTCGACTTCTGAAGTTATATACAGCATCTTCCCGGAGAGTAATGTCTCCGGGAAGTTTTTTTTACCGTGGACACGGCCGCATGTTATGATAATCTTTACAAGAGCGTCATAGTCGAACAGAGGAAGTATTGAATAAAGGGAGCGCCTGTATTATGAAAAAAGTTCGTATCACAGTAAAAAAGATCGCTCAGTATGAGGATCTGATGGAGCAATATGAGAATCCGCTGGAGCATGCGTGTTCGATGCAGCTGGGCCAGACGTTCATCTGCAACGGCTGGGAGCGGCCGGAAGGTTTCTGCGGCAGCGCGTGGGATACGGTATCTCCATTTGTTATGACTTTGGCTCACGGGGGAGAAAACTTCTACAACGGCTGGATGAAAAATCCGAAGTCGGCAATGATTTCCTGCAATGACGGTTTCCGTCCGGTGAGTTTTCTTCTGGAGACTTTGAACGAGGAGGCAGACTAAAATGACAATTGATGTTTATTCCCGGTATTTTTCTGCAGAAATGACTTTCAATGGCGTTCCGAGGCATGCGGCCGTGGTGAAGCTGACTTCTGACTCCGATGCGGGCCAGATACAGTACGCTGCCTCCGTCAGTTTCTTCCCGCACAATGACGAGGAAGACTTTGCGGTCTCCTTTGACGCATATTTTGAAAAAGTAGTTTATCAGGCAGCAGGCCGCCGATCGAAGAAACGGGAGGAGGAACTGCTGAAGGACCTGCCGGCGGTCATCGACCAGCTGGCGGAAGAGGCCGGCGGCAAGGTGTTCTGGGACAAACCCCTCGGTGAAGAGAGACGGGGGTAAGCCGTCCCTAAGATTTTCCTTTTGACGCTGTCCGGCCGGGAGGTGAGAATATGGCTCAGATACAGGTGACTGATCTGACATTTTCCTACGAGGGAAGTGCGGATGAGGTCTTTGAAAATGTAACATTCAGAATAGATACGGATTGGAAGCTGGGGCTGATCGGCAGGAACGGGAAGGGAAAGACCACGCTTCTGAACCTTTTTATGGGAAAGTATGACTATCGCGGCACGATCGCGGCCAACACGCGGTTTGACTACTTTCCTTATCCCGCGGCGGATGCGGATCCTTCGAATACAGGCGCGGAGCTCATGGAGAAATGGAAGCCCCAGGTCGAACTGTGGCAGGTGCTGATCCAGATGGATCAGCTGAAGATGGATCCGGAATGCCTTTACAGGCCTTTTATGACGCTGAGCAACGGCGAACGGACGAGGGTCATGCTGGCAGTCCTTTTTGCTTCGGAAAATGAGTTCCTGCTGATCGACGAGCCGACGAACCATCTGGACGGTAGGGCGCGGGAAATTGTAAAAACATACCTTGCTTCGAAGAAAGGCTTTATCCTCGTGTCCCACGACCGCGATCTGCTGGACGGGGTGTGCGACCACGTGCTTGTGCTGAACCGGGAGACGATAGAAGTACAGGCGGGAAATTTTTCCTCCTGGTGGGATAATAAGGAAAAGCAGGATGCCTTCCGGCAGTCCGAGAACGAAAAGCACCTTAAGGAGATCGGAAAGTTAAAGGGCGCTGCGGACAGAAGCGGCAGATGGGCTGAAAAAAGCGAGGGCTCGAAGATAGGCTTCGACCCGGTCAAAGATCACGACAGGAATATTTCGTCGAGATCTTATATCGGCGCGAAGACAAAAAAGATGCAGGCGAGAGTAAAGTCCTATGAAACGCGTATTGACCGGGAGATCGAGGAGAAAGAAGGGCTTCTTCAGGACATCGAAAAGGTGGTGGACCTGAAGATCCAGCCCCTCCAATTTCACAAGAAAGTGCTGATCGACGCCTACGACCTGGGACTTCAGTATGCGGGAGCCGGCCAGAAACTGTTTGAAGGCATGCGGTTCCAGGTGAAACGGGGAGAAAGGGTGGTCCTGTCCGGCGAGAACGGATGCGGGAAATCCACCATTCTCCGGGCGATCCTGCAGAAAACGAAAAACTCTCAGCCGGGAGACAGTACGGAGATCCTTATTTCCGGACGCCTTGATATTGCCTCCGGCCAGATCATATCCTATGTCAGCCAGGACACGTCCTTCCTTTCCGGGTCTTTGAAGGATTTCACGCTGAAAAGAGGCCTGAATGAGAGTCTGTTTCTTGCAGTCCTGAGGCAGCTTGACCTGGGGCGCGAGCAGTTCGTAAAGAACATGGAAGAGTATTCGGAGGGACAGAAAAAGAAAGTCCTGATCGCCGCGAGCCTGATCACGCCGGCGCATCTTTACGTATGGGACGAGCCGCTCAATTATATCGACGTGTTCTCCCGAATGCAGATCGAGAAACTGATCCTGCAGTATGAACCCACCATGCTGCTGGTCGAGCATGACGTCAGGTTTCAGGAGAAGGTGGCCACCAGCATTATCAGAATGACATAGTGCCGGCGCTTCACATGAAAAGACAGAGCGCCCGTATCTTACATGATCCGCAGAAAGACCATGTAGCAGATGGTACCCGCAACGATAGACAGATACATATTTTTCCTGAGGATCTGGAGGACCACCACCAGAGCGCTTGCCGCAATCTCCGGAATGCCGAAGGGATACTGTCGAAACGAGATGTCCCGCAGACAGTAGATGACAAGCACGGTCATGATGGCAGGCGGGAGGACTTTCCCGAGATATTGCATCGTCCGCGGCAATGGTCTGCCGCTGAACAGTAAAAACGGGAAAGCGCGCAGGCCCCAGGTGACAAGGGCCACGACTGTGATCACGGAAATCGGATAAATATAGTTATTCATTTTGGGCGCCCTCCTTCTGTTCCACAGGTCCGCGCAGCAGGATCAGCGCCGCCAGACAGGACGTAAGCGTCGGCATCAGGAAATAGTCCTTGCCGAGCAGCAGGTAAAAACCAAAGGCGCAGACGAAAGCAGTCAAAAACGGCAGTTTTGAGCGGTGCTGACGCCACTGATTCACTACGACGACGAGGAAAAAGGCTGTCGCTGAGAACTCGATCCCCTGGGTGTTAAAATGCAGATATTCCCCGGCGCAGGCGCCGAGAAAAGAACCGAATATCCAGTAAAGATGATTGATCAGGGCGATGAGAAAAGCGCTTTTGTCTTCGTCGAGCCCGGGTTCGTACTGCACCGAGCAGAGAATTGAATAGGTTTCGTCGGTCAGGGCCATGATCATATACGGATACCGCCAGCCCATTCTGCGGAATTTATCGACAAAGCCGATGCCGTAGAAAATGTGGCGCGCGTTGATGAAAAATGTCATCAGCGCAAGCGTAAGAAGAGAGGCTCCGGACACCATCATCGGCACCATCGCAAGCTGCATCGACCCTGCAAAAATGAATACTGAAGACGCCGTGGCAAGCAATACCCCGTACCCGGCGCTGCTCATCAGGACGCCGAAGGCGATCCCGATGAAGAGATATGTGAAAAAGATAGGAATCGTATGCCTTATGGCAAACCGTAATTCCCGCATGGCCGGCACCCCCTTGTCTGAATCTTTTTGTTTCGGCCGGTTTTCCGAATTTGATTGAAGCTGAAAAATAACCGCTCAGCAGCTGAGCGGTTATTTTTGTCTCTTGATGCTGATTTCTTTTCGTTATACTGTCCGCTGGCTGATGCCCTCGATCTTCGTGAGGATCCAGTCGTGGTCGTCGCTCGTCACGATAGAATGGCAGTAGGGGCACACACCGCTCTGGTTGAAATCCAGCGGCGCTCCGCAGTGCGGGCAGAGCTTCGCGCTGATCTTTCCGGCATTTGCTGTCTGTTTTCCAAGGCTCCGGATCATGGTCCAGTGATAGGTCATGAACTTCTCCCGGTTCATGTCGCCGCGGACCACCCTTCCGGTGGCATCATCCGTGACATAGTCCACGATCCTGGTATTCATGCGGACGATGATGGTGTCGTTCCGGTTGTCCTTGGAGCAGCCGATGATCTCGGTGCCAAGGACTGCGATGCGGTCCACATGGTTCGTCTGTTTCGCTCTCAGGTACTGGTCCACACCGCGCTGACCCGCTGCGTACTGCTCTTCGGAGAGTCTTGCGCGCACCGGCTCCAGGTTCCGGTCGGTCCAGGCGTTCTGCAGGCGGATGTAGAGATTCGCCACGTCCTCCAGGAACCGGGACTCGCTGAAGTCCGGATCCCGCGCCTTCAGGTCCGCAAGGGCAGCCTGAACTTCGCCGGACGTCTGCATCGTCTGTGTATGGGGTACATATGTCTGTCCCTGATCCTGCTGCCTCCGTCTGTTCATCCTGGACATGATGGAATACAGTAAGAGCATATAGAAGATGAAAGTCAGGACAGTGCCAAATCCTGAACCGTCTCCCGAATACAGCAGGATGCCCCCGCCGGAGTCGTAGCTGTCCCAGGAGCTGCCGCTGTCCCAGCTGTCCCAGGAACTTCCGCTGTCCCAGGAACTGCCGCCGAAATCACTGTCGCCGGAAAAATCTCCGAAATCTGTCTTTGCGTTCTTTGCATTTAAATACCGCGGAACTATACGGACGGCCTGCACTGTGATGAAGGTCATCACCAAGGAAAGCATGACCACCCCCAGGATCCGTCTCCAGTTCAGTTTTTTCATTATCCTTCTCCTGTCCTGATCTGTCTGTCGGGAAACCCCGGCTATTTAATATTGTCTCAAACTAATCAATTCTTAGCAAGATGTATCTTGTCTTCCTTCCGGACCGATATTTCAAGATGCCAGAGGGGGATGCCGGAGAGAGACAGTCTGGAATGGCGCGTCAGTGGTGCTCAATATCGTTAGCAGAAAACTTGAGCAATAAAGGCAGAATGATTATAATAGTACAAAAATGATGGAGGTATGTCATGGGCAAAAAAGAAACAAGCAAGTTCATTTCCCTGATCCTCCGCCACAAACCGGAAGTAATAGGAATTAAACTGGATGAACACGGCTGGGCGGATGTGCAGGAGCTGATCCGCGGGATCAATGCAGTGGGGAGATATAAGCTGGACGAGGAACTGCTGGAGGATATCGTCCGGACGGACGAAAAGCAGCGCTACTCTTTTAATGAAGACCATACACGGATCCGCGCCAACCAGGGCCATTCCATTTCGGTGGATGTGGAGCTGGAGGAAAAAATACCGCCGGCGGTGCTTTATCATGGGACCGGGGAAAAGTACGCTGCCTCCATTGACAGGCAGGGTCTGGTCCCAAAAGGCCGTCTCTATGTGCATCTTTCGCCAGATGCGGAGGCCGCGAGGAAGGTCGGGAGCCGGCACGGCAGGCCGGTGATCTATACCGTGGACTGCGCGGCCATGGCTGCGGAAGGATTCCGGTTCTACCTGTCCGTGAACGGAGTCTGGCTGACGATAATGGTGCCGGTGAAATACTTGAAGAAACTGGATTAAAAAACAGGACGGAGGTTCTGCAGATGGACCGGCAGATGGTGTTCGATTACATCAAAAAGAAATATAAGACGCTTCCCGAGTATCCGTGGCAAAGGTATGACCGCCACGCTGTTTTCCGGCACGCAGATAATAAAAAATGGTTCGCGCTGGTCATGGAGGTGGAAAGGGAGAAGCTGGGACTTAAGGCTCCCGGCGCGGTCGATGCCATCAACCTGAAGATCAATGATGTGATCTTCAGGGACATGATCATTCAGGAAGACGGCATCATGCCGGCATACCACATGAACAAGCTGCACTGGATCACGGTGCTGCTGGACGATACGGTGCCGGAGGAGAGGGCCTTCGATCTGATCGATATGAGCTTTCTGGCGACTGCATCCGCCAGGAAAAAGGAAAAGATCCGGCCGCCGAAGGAATGGATCGTTCCGGCAAACCCGAAGTATTTTGACATCGTCCACGCCTTTGACAGCACGGATATCATCAACTGGAAGCAGGGGGCGGGGATCAAACAGGGAGATACGGTCTTCATGTATGTGGGGGCGCCGGTCTCGGCGATCCTGTACAAGTGCAAGGTGGTGGAGACCGGGATCCCTTACAAGCATGTAAGCAAGTATCTGACCATCAAGGAGCTGATGAGGATCAGGCTGCAGAAACGGTACCCGGCGGACCGGTTCACCTTCGATGTGCTGAAGAAAGAGTACGGCATTTATGCGGTCCGGGGGCCGCGCGGGATTCCCTATTCCCTGAGTGCCGCGCTGGAAAAACCGAAAAGTAAGGGGGCCCTATGAAAGGCGAGACCAAGTACAGAATGCTCTATCTTTACCAGTACCTGATCCAGAACACAGACGCGGAACATACGCTGACCACGAACCAGCTGATCAGCGCACTGAAGGAGAACTATGAGCTGGACGTGAACCGGAACACCATCGGCAAGGACCTGGAGATCATGAACAAGAGCGGTCTGCACATCGAGGTGATCCATTCCACCCAGAACAAGTACTACCATGACGGCAGCATCTTTGATGTTCCGGAGCTGAAGGTACTGATGGACGCGGTGGCGTCCTCCAAGTTCATCACGGAGAAGAAGAGCAAGGCGCTTACGGCGAAGCTGATGACTCTGACCAGCAAGTACGGCGCCGCAAAGCTGCGCCGCAACCTGAAGGCCGAGGGGCGGGTGAAGTCCGAGAACGAGAAGGGCTATTACATTGTTGACGCCATCAACGATGCCATCAACCTCGGTGTAAAGATCACCTTCCAGTACACGGAGTACAGCAATAAGAGGAGGCGCGTCCTTGCCCACGACGGCGCCTGGTATGTGGTGAGTCCCTACGCCCTTATCTGGGACGGCGACTACTATTACTGCATCGCTTACAGCGACAACAGGGGAAAGATCCAGAACTTCCGACTGGACCGCATTGCCGACCAGCCGGTCATCCTGAAGGACCAGGCTGCGGTCCCGAAGCCGAAAAAGCTGAAGCTTTCGGAGTACTCGAAGACAGTGTTCCGCATGTACGACACGGAGGAGCCGGTGGAGGTGGAGCTTCTCTGCGAGAACCACCTGATGAAGTGGGTGGTGGACCAGTTCGGGCCGAAGGTGAAGACGGAGGTCGCGGACAAGGACCACTTCAGAGTAAATGCCGAGGTGTGTGCATCGCCCACGTTCTACCGCTGGGTGTTCGGATGGAACGGCGCAATGAAGATCACCAGCCCGGCGGAAGTGGCGGAGGAGTACAAGGCGATGGCCCGGAGGGCGGCAGAAAGCTGAGGTCAAAACAGCGCTTTGCAGCGATAAGATATCAGTGCGCTCTTTATCGAAACAGGAGAGGATACTATGATCATTAAAGCCGAAGCAGAAGACCTTCAGGAGATCCTGGAACTGCAGTACCTGGCCTATCAGAGCGAAGCAGCTTTGTTTGGAAGCAGGGATATCCCGCCGCTGAAGCAGACCCTTGAGGAAGTGATCAGCGAATACAACCAGGGAATCATCCTTAAGATGCCGGATGAGCAGAATAAAATCATCGGGTCGGTCCGGGCCAGGGAGAGTCAGGGAACGGTGTATATTGGAAAGCTTATGGTCCATCCTGGTCACAGGCGTAAAGGTTACGGAAAAATGCTTCTGCTGGAGATAGAGAAGTATTTCCCGAATAAGCGATACGAGCTGTTCACCAGTACCAGGAGCAAGGACAATATACGTCTGTACGAGAAGATCGGGTATAAGATGTTTGATCAAAGGGCAGTAAATGACGAACTGATCTTTGTTTACATGGAAAAGATGGCTTGAGTATGGAATATCTGGATATTGTTGATATTGACGGCATGCCTGTCGGGGAGACAGTGGCCCGGAGCGCTGCCCATAGGGATGGCATACGGCACCGCACAGCCCATGTATGGGTGGTGCGGCCGTCCGGCAGCGGGTTTGACATCCTGCTGCAGAAGCGCAGTATGGAAAAAGAATCCTACCCCGGGTTCTACGACACATCTTCCGCCGGGCATATTCCGGCAGGGGAAGAGCCGCTTTCGTCGGCGTTAAGGGAACTGCGGGAGGAGCTTGGAATCAAGGCGGTGCCGGAACAGCTTCATTATGCCGGCATCTTCCGCATTCAGTACGAGAAAGAGTTTCACGGGAAGATGTTCCGGGACAACGAGGTCACGAGAGTGTATGTGTACTCGGAGCCGGTGGAGATCAGCGGGTTAGTGCTGCAGAAATCTGAAGTGGATGAAGTCCGCTGGTTCGATTTGGAACAGGTTTGGGAAGATATCCAGCACTGCAGGGATCGGTTCTGTGTGCCGCCGGCAGGGCTGAAGGTGCTGAGGGACTATCTGCGGGAGATGCAGGCAGGAAGGGATGATTGATCGTGGACGCAAAACGTGGTTACGTGCCGGAGGACGACAGAAACTTCTCTTCGGAAGCGATTAATAAAATGGGACAGGCGTCCCGGCACGTCGTGTATCTGCTGAATGAGGGCTACGACCTGAAGCAGGCAGCTACCTTTGTGGGCAATCATTTTCTGCTCTCGGAGCGGCAGCGGCTTGCGGTCATGAGAAGCGTGGCATCGGAGCAGCAGCTTTCGGAACGGAAGAAAAAGCAGGTCTTTTTGGATCAACTGGCGGGCCGGGAAGTCTGGATGGATGGCTTCAATACCATTATTACGCTGGAGGTGCTGCTGAGCGGCTCCATTCTTTTCCAGTGTATGGACGGAACGATCCGAGATCTTGCGGCCCTCCGGGGAACCTACCGGCTGATTCCGGAGACTGACGGAGCTGTGGGGATGATGCTGGATGTCCTGAAGGAAGCCGGCGTTGGGAAGATCAACATCCTGCTGGACCAGCCGGTATCCAACTCCGGAAGGCTGAAGGCAAAGATCGCGGACGTTGCAGAAGAGAAAGGTATCACCGGTCTGGACATCCAGATATTGAGGGATGTGGACCGGGCGCTGTATGATAAGGAGCTGGTGATCACCTCCGATTCCATTATTCTGGATCAGTGCAGAAGCTGGGTGAACATGACGGCGGAATGCGTGAAGAGAAAGGAATTTCAGGTGCTGCAGGTATGGTGATGAGGTGCTGGCCGGGAAGGACTTTAAATGGAAAAGAATGAAATCGTCCGGAAGCGCATCACTTTTTACGGTTGGGTACAGGGAGTGGGGTTCCGGTATCGCGCTTATCACGCGGCGAATCATTTCGGGTGCACCGGCTGGGTCTGGAATGAGTACGATGGTTCCGTGATCATGGAGATCCAGGGGACGGAGCAGCAGATCAACCAAGTGATCTTTGCGGTCGAGCAAGGGACCTACGTCCAGATAGACAGGATGGATGTGAAACGCCTCCCCGTGGACCCGGAGGAGCGCGGATTCAGAATGTGAAGAGGAAGAAACAGTATGAGAATGATCATCTCTCCGGCGAAGCAGATGCAGGAGGACACGGATTCTTTTTCCTGCAAGGAAATGCCGGTATTTCTGGAGAAAGCGGAGATCCTGAAGGAATGGATCAGAAACCTTTCCTACGATGAGCAGAAGAAACTGTGGGCCTGTAACGACAAGATCGCCCGGCAGAACGCCGAGCGGTTTGCAAATATGGATCTTCGGAAGAATCTCACGCCGGCTCTGCTGGCATATAACGGGATCCAGTACACCTATATGGCGCCGGCGGTATTCGAGGACGGCCAGTACGAATATGTACAGGAGCATCTTCGGATCCTGTCGGGTTTTTATGGTGTAGTGAAGCCGCTGGATGGTGTGGTGCCGTATCGACTGGAAATGGGCGCGAAGGATAAGAACCTGTATGAGTTCTGGGGCGACAGCCTGTACCGGGAAGTGATGGATGAGAGCCGTATTCTCATCAATCTGGCGTCAAAGGAATACTCAAAGTGCATCGAAAAGTATCTCCGGCCGGAAGATAGATACATCACCTGCGTCTTCGGCGAACCGGAGGGCGGGAAGATCGTGCAGAAGGGCGTATACGCGAAAATAGCCCGGGGAGAGATGGTCCGGTTCATGGCGGGGATCCATGCAGAGAAACCGGAGCAGATCAAGGATTTCGCCTGGAGCGGGTACCATTTTGATGAGGGCCGCTCTTCTGAACATGAATATGTTTTCGTAAGGACGGAAATTCCGGGAAGGAAGAAACGTTGAGCAGAAAAACCCCCATCATTCAATATGAGAATACTGTACCTGCTGAATTCGTGCGCAGAAACAACCGCTTTACGGCGGAGGTGATGATCGGCGGGCAGCAGGAGACAGTCCATGTCAAAAATACGGGACGTCTGCGGGAACTGCTGGTCCCGGAGGCAAAGGTCATGCTCCAGAGATCAGACGATCCCGGCAGGAAAACCGCCTACGATCTGATCTCTGTTTATAAGCCGGGACTGAAATGGGTCAACATCGACAGCCTTGTGCCGAATCAGCTGATGAAGCAGCTGCTGATGAGCATGGACTACGATGTTGTAAAGCCGGAATATACTTACGGGGATTCCCGGTTCGATTTCTATATGGAACGTCAGGGAGTAAAATACCTCACGGAAGTGAAGGGATGCACGCTGGCAGCGGATCTGAAGAAGGGAATCGGACTGTTCCCGGATGCGCCTACGGAAAGAGGCGTGAAGCATCTGAATGAACTGGCTGCAGCTGTAAAAGAGGGGTATCACTGCCAGATCGCCTTCGTGATCCAGATGAACGGGATCCATACGGTATTCCCGAATGACGGCACACAGCCGGAATTCGGACAGGCACTTGCCCGCGCCGCGGAAGCCGGCGTGCAGATCGCTTATTACGGGTGTCACGTAGAGGCGGACAGCATACAGTTGGTTGAAACACCTGACTTTTCTGGTGGACAGTAAAGTATCTTGCCTTTTGACAAAAGGAGTTGCAGACAGATATGACTTATGAAAATGACAATGTTCTCCTGCGCTATGAGATCCGCAGCTCCTGGAGCGATGATCCCCGCCGGCAGCTGCTGATCCTGAAACAGGGGAACGCGGTTTTTTACCGCACGGAGAAGACCAGGAAGGATCCGGATGGACCGGACCTCTTTCTTTCGCCGAGCCCCGGAGCAATAGAGAAAGTAAGGGGAATTCTGGAGGAGGAGCAGCTGTACCATTTGGGCAGCATCGAAAAGCCGGCTGAGAACTGGGGCGGCACTTATATCTATGACTTCTTTTTTGCCGGAGACGGACACATGATCGCCTATCAGGGGGTCGATCTTGAGTACATCAAAGGGAAGAAGGGATACCCCAAGGTGAACTTTCTCTTTGATATTCTGAAACGGCTGGGGGAGGTCCTGGTCCCGGAGGGAGTGCCTGCTGAATGTTTTGCAGCGGTGAGAAGATCTCTGGCGGCTCCGATCCGGCCGGCGGGGAGCCGCATCGTCAAAACTTTTCTGGTGTATGATTTCCAGAAAGTGAAGAACTGGCGGATGCTCGGTCAGCCGGAGCGGCAGGAACGCCTGGAACGCTACGCCTTTCAGAAGAAAGAAGACGGGACCTTTTCGCTGGAGGTTCAGGCGGGATGGCCGGGAGGTACAGGTCACTGGGATGGAGCGGGTAATTCTTTTTCGCTTCCCTCTGAATGGTTCAGCGGAAGCTTTGAGCAGTTCCTGGACCAGCTGACGGAGCGTTACCCCGCCAAGGAGTACGGATTCGGACGAGAGGAACTTGCCGGATTCCCCGGCCTGCGTGATTTTTTTGGCTTTTAAAAAAGGCCCTGAGGTGAGATATAACCTGGATACGGGTCGGAAGCCAGGGTTAATTTGGAGGGGAAAGTGTGAAAAGAGTTAGCGAGTTTGTTGGAAAGTATATGGCTGCTATTGTTCTGGTCGTGGCGGCGCTTGCTCTGTTTGCTCCGCAGACTTGTCTGTGGATACAGACTTCCTGGGTAAATTATTTGCTGATGATCGTTATGTTCGGAATGGGACTTACCCTGAAACTGGAGGATTTTGCCATTGTTTTCAAGCGTCCGAAGGATATTCTGATCGGCTGCGCTGCCCAGTTCACCATTATGCCGCTGCTGGCATTTTGCCTCGGCAAGGCGTTTTCCCTGGAAGAGGCTCTTCTGGCCGGCGTGGTTCTGGTGGGAACCTGTCCGGGAGGCACCGCAAGCAACGTGATGACGTATCTTAGCAGGGGAGATGTGGCCCTTTCTGTCGGAATGACCAGCGTCAACACACTGCTGGCGCCTTTTCTGACGCCGGCCATTACATACCTCCTTCTTAAGACCACGGTCACAGTGGACGTTATGAGTATGTTTCTTTCGATCATCAAGGTGGTCATTATTCCTATCGCCCTGGGATTTATCATCAACGGGCTGTGGAAAAAGCAGACGGAAAAGGTGGCGGATATACTGCCTCTGATCTCGGTGACAGCGATCACTTTGATCGTCACCGCAGTGGTATCTCATAATTCAGAAAGGATCTTTGCGACCGGAGCTCAGATTTTTGCCGTCATCATCCTCCACAATCTTCTTGGATATGCCGCGGGATATGTTTTGGGGCTGGCCCTCAGGCTTCCGATGAGCAAGAAGAAGGCGCTGGCCATAGAGATCGGGATGCAGAATTCGGGTCTTGCCACATCGCTCGCGGGTACGGCATTTCCAGGGCTTGCGATGGCGACAGTGCCCGGCGCTGTGTTTTCCGTGTGGCACAATATATCCGGCGCGCTGCTGGCGAATGTGTTCAGGAAGATCGAAGACCCCGGCACATGATTGATTGCGGGCATTATCCTGCATATAATTGATATAAACACCCTTGAATTATTTCCGGAACGAAAGGAGATCCTTATGTTAAAAAAAGCGGCATTACTCTTAGCGATGATCATCTCTTTTTCAACTGTCGCCTATGGCGCCGACCCCTTCAGCCCCCACTGGGAGATCGACAGCAACCAGGTGTGGCACTACAGGATGAATGACGGAAGTTACGCGCGGGATGCCTGGATCCATGATGAAGTGAACGGAGACTGGTATCTTCTGGACAAAAACGGCGACATGCTGAGCGGCGTTTTTGTCTCTTATGGGAAATACTATTTCCTGGACACCGTGAGGGGAACGGGACATTACGGAAGGCTCCTGAAGAACGGCCACAGATTCAAAGACGTGACGATCGAAGCTTCCACGAACGCCGCGGATGAGGGCGCTCTTTCCGAGGAGACACTGAAGGCCATCGGCGGCGTGGACGGCGCGGTGGAGATCAGCGGCACAAAGCATATTGAAGCCGGGGAAGTCACGAACTGAATTATGAAAGAAGCCGGCAGAATCATATATCAGGACAACGATCTTCTTCTGACAGAGACAGAGGAAGGACTGTACCTAATCAAAGGGGAAGCTTCCTACGGAGTGACGGATTATCCTTTTGAGCCCTGCATCTATCTCAGAGCAGCCGATGGAAGTGTGAAAACGCTCCACAATTCTTTTTCCGCGGAGGAGCTGTGCCGCGCGGCAAAGGAGAAGGGTTCCATCAGGATGATCTCGGGCAATGAATATGATATCCGGGGCGTCTTCCGGCTGATCCTTAAGGCTGTCGGGCTGCCGGGAGTATCCTTTGATATCAGTTATCTGGAGGGGCAGTGCCTTCTGGACTACATGGAGGAGCGCGGCGCCCTGTCGCCGGAGACCGCGGTGGATCTGGCCGATGCGGGCATCAGCAATCCGAATCTGATGCACACGTTTATCCACGCAAAAAAAGCTGCCCGTACCGAAAACGGCTTGTTCTATCTGAGGTCAAAGAGAAAGGCCCTGTAGACTGTCGGGAAGAAAACTACTGTAGGCTGTAAAAAGAGACCTGCTCAATATTTTGAGCAGGTCTTTTTCATGGGCAAAATACTTCTTGAAAGTCGAACATACGTTTGGTAACATGAAGTTATGGAAAAAGAGAATGTATTTCTTCAACGGACGTATATTTGTATCGATTTGAAATCCTACTACGCTTCTGTAGAATGCGTCCACCGGGGACTGGACCCGCTGAAGGCGAACCTTCTGGTGGCGGATCCGGAGCGTTCCGACCAGACCATCTGCCTGGCGGTATCACCCTCTTTAAAGGCCATCGGGGTCCCCGGAAGACCGAGACTCTTTGAAGCGAAGCAGAAGATCCGGGAGTACGAGGCGCTGTATCACAGAAAGGTGGACTATATCATCGCGGTGCCGCGGATGGCGGAATATGAGCGGGTATCCGCCCAGATCTACGGAATATATCTTCGTTACGCGGCCCCGGATGACGTGCATGTGTACTCGATCGATGAATGTTTTATCGACGTCAGCGGATATCTGCAGATGTACCGGACGGAAGCGGAAAGGACGGGGGAAAGTCCGGCGCATGTCATGGCCATGACGATCATCCGGGACGTCCTCGCGGTCACCGGCATCACGGCGACGGTGGGGATCGGGACAAATCTGTATCTTGCGAAGATCGCCATGGATATCGTCGCCAAGAAACGGCCGGCGGACAAGGACGGCGTCCGGATCGCGGAGCTGAATGAAGAATCCTACAGGCTCCTGCTCTGGGAACACCGGCCGCTGACGGACTTCTGGCAGATCGGACCGGGAAAGGCGAGGCGGCTCTACAGGTCCTACATGTACACTATGGGCGATATCGCCCAGCGTACACAGTGGGACGAGGAGTATTTTTACAAGACCTTCGGCATCGACGGGGAGATCCTGATCGACCATGCCTGGGGCATCGAGCCGGTCACGATGGCGGACATCAAATCCTACAAAAGTGACGGCCACAGCCTTTCCAACGGGCAAGTCCTGCCGAGACCTTACAAGTACCCGGAGGCAAGGCTTGTCTTCCGGGAGATGATCGAAGTGCTCTGCGCGGACCTGTTCACGAAAAACCTGGTAACAAGGAGCTGCACGTGGTGGGTCTCCTATGACTATAAGAGCCTGGAGGCCTGCCCGGCTTACGACGGTCCTGTCTGTCTGGACTTTTACGGAAGACTTCATCCGAAGCACAGCAACGGGACCGTAAGGTTGAAGACGCTGACGAATGATCTCCGGACGATCTCCGGGCCCCTGGTAAAGCAGTTCGACGAGAAGACAGATCATCGGCTGCTCTACCGGAGATTAGGCGTCTGCGCCAGTGATGTTTCAGAGGACGACGGGGTGTTCCAGCTGAACATGTTCGTGGATTACGATGTTCTGGAACGGGACCGCAGGCTCATGGGGGCGATGCTGGAGGTCCGGAGAAAATACGGGGCCAATGCCGTCTTCAAGGGCATGAACATGCTGGAAGGGGCGACGACACTGGAAAGGAACCGGCAGATCGGCGGTCACCGGGCATGAAAAGCAGATCCGGTTTTAAGCAGATCAGTACTTTTGCGGCAATGGTCAGGCCTGTTTTTTTGCCATTTCCATGCCGGCCTTGAGGAAGCGGAACATGCGGACGGCGCCGAGATAATAGAGCTCCTCTGCACGGTCCAGGGCTTCTTTCAGGGGCATCGGTCCGTCGACGGTGGTCATGAGGGAGGCGATTCCGTAGTCGAAGATCTGGGAAGCGTCTTTCCCGAGGCCTCCGGAAAGGCCGACAGCGGTGACGCCCTTTGCCTTCGCCCGGACGCCGACGCCCTGCATGACTTTGCCGAAGCAGCTCTGCCAGTCGGTCCTGCCTTCTCCGGTGACGACCAGGTCGACACCCTCCAGGCGGGCGTCAAAATTGATCAGGTCGAGAACAGTGTCGATGCCGCGCTTCGTTTCGCCGCCGAGGAAGACCTTCAGCGCGGTGCCGAGGCCGCCGGCAGCGCCGCCGCCCTGGATCTGGTCCGGGTCGACGCCGAACTGTTCAATGATGAGGCGGCGGTAGTTCTGCATGCCCTGTTCCAGACGGTCCAGGATTTCCGGCGTGCCGCCCTTCTGGGCGCCGAAAGTATAGGTAGCGCCGTCCTTGCCGCAGAGCGGGTTCGTGACGTCGCACATGACAGTGATCTTCGCATCCTTCACGCGGCTGTCGAGGCCGGAGACGTCCATCTTCGCGATGCGCTCCAGATCCCGGCCGAAGCCTTCCAGAAGGTTCCCTTCCTGATCATAGAACTTCACGCCCAGGGCGCGGACACAGCCCATGCCGCCGTCGTTCGTCGCGCTGCCGCCGATGGCGATGGAGATATCGCGGAAACCCTTGTCCAGGGCATCCCGGATGAGTTCGCCGGTGCCGTAGCTGGTGGTGTTCAGCGGGTTGCGCTTTTCTTCCGGGACCATGGGAAGGCCGGAGGCGGCGGCCATCTCGATGACGGCGCGGGTTCCGCTGAAGCTTCCATAATATGCGGTGACTTCTTCCATCAGGGGACCGTGGACAGAGACCTGGACCTTCTCCCCATTCTCGGCTGCGATGACAGCATCAGTGGTTCCTTCTCCGCCGTCCGCGACGGCGACGCCGCTGCACTCGACTTCTCCGAAAACTTCCTTCGCGGCGCGGGTCAGAAGAGAGATGGTCTGGTCGCTGGAAAGAGTTCCTTTAAAAGAATCAGATGCAAATAAGAATTTCATAGGGGATCCTCCTGTTCTCCGGACGATATGAATAGATTATCTGCTGCGTTGTTTAGTTGTATTGTAAACGATGGACCATATCTTCGTTTATGTTATTTATAACAAAAATACGGGAAAATATGGTATGATAAACCAATACAGAACACATCGTTTTACTTATAATAATCTTAGCGGAGCAACATCATGGCCCTTCCTGTGCGGAACCAGCTTGCGCAGCAGATCGTTGACGCGATCCGTTCGATCTGCGATTATGATATTAATTTTATCGATACCGACGGCCATATTCTGGTCAGTACGGACGCGTCCCGGGTCGGGGATTTTCATGAGACAGCGCGGCGCGCTGCGGCCCTTGGCACAGCGGAGATCGTGACGGAGGATGATCCGGTCACCGGGACCCGGCGCGGCATCAATCAGCCGATCCGCTACAAGGGAGAGACAGTGGCGGTCATCGGCATCACGGGAGATCCCGAGGAGGTGGTGCGCTACGCGCGTCTTGCCCAGCGCATCACGGTCCTGCTCCTCCGGGAGCATGAGGTGGAGGTGGAGGATCATATCCGCCGGACGCAGGTGAACCATGTGATCCGCGCCATGATCAATAATGAAACGCCGGACCGGGAATACCTGGAGGAGGTGCTGAAGCGCTACGGGATCACAGAGCCCGGCGGAATGTACACCACGCTCCTGATCCACCTGAATCCGCGGATCCAGCCTGATCTGCTTTCGGGGATCGAGGAAGATATCTACAGGATATTCCGTCAGCTCCAGCCGTGCCTCTACACCTTCAACTATCCGGATGAATACATCCTGATCGCAGGGAGCGCCCGGCTGCGGAAACAGATGTATCTGTTCGAGCAGCTTCTTCAGAACCGGCGCGGCCTTCTGAAGATCGCGGCGGGAGAGAGCTGCCGTCTGGTCCGCCAGCAGAGGTCCTATGACTCTGCGCGGCTGGTGCTGCAGAGCATGCGCGCGGAAGGAAACATCGTCCGCTATGAGGACCTGGACCTGGAACTCCTGATGATCTCGGTCCCGCCCCTTGTGCGGGACGCCTATCTCCGGAAGGTCACGGAACATCTGGACCAGAAGGACCGGGAGCTTCTGAAGGTCTATTTTGAGTGCGATCTTTCCCTGAAGGAAACGGCGGAGAAGCTGTTTCTTCACAAGAACACGCTCCAGTACCGTCTGAAGCGGATCGCCGACCTGACCGGCTACGACCCGCGGCAGTTCCGCAGCGCGGAAGCACTGCATATGGGACTGATGCTCGAGGAAGTCCGGGATCACCGGGAGAACCGGAAAGATCCCTGACAGAGCATCCCGATCCGGGGTGCATAAATGATATTTCTTTCATACAATCAATATTTCTTTAATACTATGGAGGAAACTGCTATGAAGATCGTAGTGCTTGACGGCTTTACCGAGAACCCCGGAGATCTCAGCTGGGCGCCGTTGGAGGCGCTGGGAGAAGTGACGGTGTATGACCGCACCTCTTATGTGGAATCGGACCTGATCGCAGAGCGCCTCGGCGACGCGGAGATCGCTGTCATCAACAAGACCCCGATCACCAAAACGACCATCGACAAGTGCCCGAACCTGAAGGCTGTCGCTGTCCTGGCCACCGGCTACAATGTCGTGGACTACGAGTACGCGAAGGAAAAGGGCGTCGCGGTCCTCAACGTGCCGACCTACGGCACCCAGATCGTGGGCCAGTACGCGGTGGGCCTCCTGCTGGAGATCTGCTCCCACTACGGCCATCACGATAAGACTGTGCACGAGGGGAAATGGGAGAACAACCAGGACTGGTGCTACTGGGACTATCCGATGATCGAGCTGTACGGAAAGACCGCAGGCATCATCGGCCTCGGCAGGATCGGCCAGTCCACCGCGAAGATCCTGAATGCCATGAGCATGAAGGTGCTGGCTTACGACGCGTTCCAGAGCGATGCCGGTAAGCAGGTAGCGGAATATGTGGAGCTGGATGAGCTGTTCGCCCGCTCCGACGTGATCTTCCTGCACTGCCCGCTGTTCCCCAGCACTGCGAACATCATCAATAAGGACAACATCGCGAAGATGAAGGACGGCGTCATCATCATCAACAACAGCCGCGGACAGCTGGTGGTGGAGCAGGATCTGGCGGACGCGCTGAACAGCGGCAAGGTCTACGCTGCAGGTCTGGACGTCGTTTCCACCGAGCCCATCAAGAGCGACAACCCGCTGCTGAAGGCGAAGAACTGCATCATCACTCCCCACATCAGCTGGGCAGCCCAGGCAGCGCGCCAGAGGATCATGGACATCACCGTGGACAACATTAAGGCCTTCCAGGCCGGGACCCCGGTAAACGTGGTGAACGCAAAATAAGAATAAAAGAGATATGCCCTGGTGAGAGATCACCGGGGCTTTTTTGCGCTTGCCGGAAAAGTATGTCATAATATAACCGGAGGAAGGACAACGTGAAAAAGACTATCGATGAACTGCTCGAGATGCCGTACTGGGTCGTGGATATTCTGCCTGAGCAGGTTCCTGCGGACAGCCCCGGGCAGTATTTTGCCGTGGAGGATTACTATCTTTCGGAGCCCCGGCTCACGGAGCTGAAGCAGAAACATATCAATGTCATATTAAAGCTGAACTGTTACAGGGACATTTCTTTGGATGAAGAAACGGAAGTGAATCCTTCTCCGGAGCGGATCGCCCGGGAAATGCGCAGCAGGTATCTCTGTATTCTGGTGGATGATGCGATGATCGTTTCCGAGCCGGATGATACCAACCTGACCGTTTATAACCCGGACGGGAAGCTGCTGGATCTGATCAGGGTCATTTCTGCCGGAGAGGGACTGTTTGTCTGGAAACCATAGAGGAGGCACACATGTTAATTAAAAGATACTGGCATGCAGCTGTTCTTTTGGCGCTGTTCTTTACTGCGGCGGCAGCGGCGCTGCCGGTCAGGGCGGAGAAAATTACGAAGGCAGAGAAAGGTCCAAAAGCGGAGAAGGCTCCCAAGCTGTCCTGGGAACTCAAGTTCCTGCTCGATTCCGATCGAGTGACCGACAAAGATCATCTGCTTTCTAAGGAATACAGGAATCTTTTCTCCGTGGAAGAGGAGCCCCAGGGAGTGGAGCTTGTATATCTGGACACAAAAGACCGGGATTTCTTCCGGGAGGGCTGGATCAACCGCATAAGACTGAAGGAAGGGAAGAAGAAGTACGAACTGGATTTCAAGAAACGCTTTGACGTTCCGGAGGGGGATATTGACGCCGCACTCTTATCCGCCGCAGAACAGGGCTTTCATATTGAGGACCCCGGATACGAAGCACAGGCAGACTGGGGATACGAAAAGATGAGGCTGAGTTTTGTAACGGAAGAAAAGGTCAAGCCGGAATCGCTGAAGAGTCTTTCGGCCCTGGAGGGACAGGAATTGATTCTTATGGCAAAAAAGTGCATGCCGGAAAAAGAAGATAACTGGATCTCTTCAGGTTGGGGAAAGGACAGGATGGAAGAAGCGCTGCCGGCCGGACCGTTGAAGTACTTAAAGTATTCGGGAATCTATGAAGAACAGGAGATCGACATCGAGATCTGGCCGGTCGACGAGCCGGCCGACGGGCCGGTTGATGAGCCGGTCGACGGCGAGGAACCCGGAGAGAAAAGCTATGTTACGGAGTTGTCTTTAAAATGTGACACACGGGAAGAGGCAGAGATGATGCGCGACCGGATCATGGAAGCGCTGGATAAGCAGGGCATCCTTCTTCATAAAGATTCCCTGAAGACCAACATGATCCTGGACAAGTATATCGGCCCGATGAGTGAGAGCGGTGTTTCTCAGTGATTTGGGGGTATATGCGAAACTACTCAACTGCACTCCATTCTTCAGTCGGTTGATTTCTGGATTTTGCTCGTTTTGTGAAAGCCGTGGGGCTATAGAGCCTAAGTCTT
>JAFSYO010000080.1 GCA_017449925.1 Stomatobaculum sp. | reverse complement strand
GCAGCGTTATTAAATGCACCCTTTTCGCGCTCCGTTCTGAACCAACACGAACGGAGGAACGCGAAAATGGCAACCCTGAGAAAGAATCAAAATCCTACTTCCTATACCTATGAGTCCGTGGACGGAAGCACCAGCACGATCCGCGTCGGCAAAGACGGTGTTACGAAAAAATGGATCTATTTTCTGCAGCAGAACGACAACGAGAATTACCTCCAGGATCTGTATCAGATGCGAAATGCCGACTATGGCTTTCAGAACGAAATGGCGAAGTACTGCCGCTCCGGAGATGAAAATGCCGTGAATCCCTTTCATCAGTTTGAAGACCCTGCGGCTGATATCTCCCGGATCCTGTTTCCCGACGAAGCGGATGATCCGGAAATGCTGGGACGGCTCTGTGAAGCCATCGAACAGCTGACGGACAGCCAGAAGGATCTGATTCATGAGCTGTACGGCCTCCGCAGGTCTTATGTGGACATCGCCCGGGATCAGGGCGTGACTCCGGTCGCCATCCGGAACCGCCGGGACAAAATTCTCCGTCGGCTTGCAAAACTGCTCGATCTCCCGGAGGCTTGATTTTCAACGGTCTTTGGGCAGGGGGTTTCTTTTTTGTCCTTTCAGTGAGGGGAAGTTTTTCAGACAGCCCCATCACTGGGAAAGGAGGAAGGCACCATGAGTATCCAGCATACGGTGCGCATTCATGTGGCGCGGCCAGACGGAAACCTGCCTGTGATCAAGAGTGGGATAAAACACATCCCCCGGCGGCTCATACGCTTTCTGTTCGGAGACTGCGCCGAAGTCCTGGTACTGAAGCCGGGAGAGACCGTCAAGACCGTGGAGATCAAAGAAGTGAAGGGAGACCGCAATTGTGAAGCTGTATGAAGTAAACCAGCAGATCGAAAACCTGCTGACCCAGCTGGAGCCAGATCCGGAAACCGGAGAGATTCCCGCGAACGAGGATGAAATCATCGCCCAGATCAACGCTCTGGCTCTGAAGCGTGAGGACATCCTCCAGTACCTGGCCAAGCTGGCCCTGAACACCAAGGCCACCGTTCAGTCCATGAAGGCCGAAGAGAAGCGTCTGCATGACCGCCGCCAGCGGATGGAGCAGAAGCAGGATCGCCTGATCGCCATTCTGGATCGTGAGTGTGGCGGCGAAAAGACCGACCTGGGTGTGGCAACCCTGTGCTACCGGAAAACCACCCATGTGGAGATCACGGATAAGGATGCCGCGCTGAAGTGGCTGAAGGAAACCGGGCACGACGATTGTTACCGGATTCCTGATCCGGAGATTTCAAAGCTGTATGTCGGGAAGCTGCTGGATGCCGGAAACAGTGTACCCGGCGCGGAGCGTGTGACCGGCACCAGCTGCTACCTGAGATAAGAGGAGGAACGAAACGTGCTGAACATTACCTCCGGGCGGATCGCCCGCCCACAGAAGATTGTGATTTACGGGCCGGAAGGCATCGGCAAGACCAGCCTCGCCGCCCAGTGCGATGACCCGGTGTTCATCGACACAGAAGGCGGCACAGCGCATCTGGATGTCCGCCGCCTGCAGAAACCGCAGGACTGGGAAGAGCTGATCACCCTCATCAAAGAGGTCGCCGCCAATCCCGGCATCTGCAAAACGCTGGTGATCGATACCGCTGACTGGGCTGAGAACATGTGCACCGACTTCATTTGCAAGAAGTACAACCAGCCCGGCATCGAGAGCTTCGGTTATGGCAAGGGCTACAGCTACCTGATGGAGGAGTTCTCCCACCTGCTGCTGGCCTGCAATGAAGTCATC
>JAFSYO010000079.1 GCA_017449925.1 Stomatobaculum sp. | reverse complement strand
TGCGTCTGGTGAAGACGCTGAATGAATTCAAGGATTACCTGGAGTGGGCGGGAATCGCCTATCTGTATACGGAGGACCGCTTCCTGCCGGAACACCCGAGGGCAGAAGAGATCGTCCGGTATATGGAGGAGGACGGCAGCATCACTGTCGTCATCACGCAAGGGGGATGTACACTTTATGAATATCACGCGGGAATCAGAGACTAGGGGACGCTCCAGGAGAGCAGTTCCTGAGAAGAGGCCGGCAGCAGTACCCAGAGACCGCACCCAGAGAACGGCGGACCGGAGACTGGATCTGCTCCTGATCGGTCTTCTTTTCGCCTGGACCTTTTTTGTGAACCGTAAGATACGGATCTCAGGTTATTACATGGATGACCTGTACATGTGGTCCTGCTGGGGAGAACAGAGCTTCCTGGAGTATGTATTTCCTGTCGGCTCCACCCGGTGCAGATTCGTCTACTGGCTGGCGGCATGGGCGGAACTTCTGTTCGTCGGGAACCACATTTCCTGGGTGGTCCCGGTAAACCTTCTCCTGAACGCGGGACTTGCGGCTTTCCTTTATCTCTTTATGCGGGATATCTCCCGCAGCAGGCTGATCGCCTTTTTCGGCGGGATCATGTTCATAGTTTCCCGCTTTGCCTACTACCAGGTGGGGCAGCTCCTGGGGATGATGGAGACTATGGGGCTGTTCTTCGCGGTGCTCATGGCGTACTGTCTGTACCGGTACCTGAACGAAGAGGCCGGTGACGGCAGGAAGGGAAGCGGCAGCGAGGGGCGCTTCTGGTACGCCGCGGTGATCGTCTATTTCCTGAACTGCTTTACCCACGAGCGCTACATGGTGCTTCTTCCCATGTTCTTTTTTGCCCTTCTGGTCAAAAAGGAGCGGGATGGACTGCGCTGGGCTGCGCCGGTCCTTGCTTTCGCACTGATGCTCCTGCTTAGGAAAGCAATGATCGGAAGTCTTTCTCCGGCGGGGACCGGAGGCACACAGGTGGCGGAGACCATCACAAAGCAGGGAGTCGTCGTCAATTTCGTGACGGAATTCCTGTATCTTCTGGGCATCAACGCTGGGCCGGAGCATCTGAACGGACTTCCCTGGGCCCAGACGCCGGTGCTGTGGAAAATACTGGTGCTTTCTCCCTTTGTGTTTTTCGGATTGTTCCTCTGCATGGCAGTGCTGGATCTCATGCAGAGACGGAAGTATCAGTTTTCCCTGACGCAGCTGATCGTGAATCTTCTCCTGTTTTCCGGTTTTCTGCTTGGCTGCGCGGTGAGTTCCGCGGTGACGATCCGGGTGGAAATGCGCTGGATCTATGTGATGTACGCCTTCGCTCTTCTTTTTATCGCGGAGCTTTTCGGAGCGCGGAAACAGATCCGTCTTTTAAGGGACGCGGACCCCGAGGCGGAGGAGCGATTCAGGATCGCCGACCGGTTTCCGGCGCTGATCCTGGGGATCGTGATGCTCTTTACAGTGATGACGCAGCTTTATTACCGGAACTTCTGGCCGAAGATCTATCTGTTCCCGAACCAGGAGAGGTACAATTCCCTGGCGGATGTGACTTACGGAAAGTACGGGAAGGAGATCCTGGGGAAAGAGATCGTCATCATCGGGAACAGCTACGAGATGAGCGACTTCACGGCGGAGACCTTCTTCAAGACCTTTGACCCGGAGAGGACCGGGCAGGGAACCACGGTGACCCATGTGGACAGCATGCTGGATTTCGGCCAGGTGACCGAGAACATGCTGGTACTGAAGGAAGATCCGGCGCACAACAGCTTTACGGACGCCACCGATCTGATCCGGAGCATCAAGCTCGGAGTCGACTATGGCTACTACCGGGACGGCTGGATGGATGAAAAAGCCCATATCCGCATTATGACTGGGGAGAGCGGCGAGATCTCCATGCATGTGATGTATCCGGGAAATCTGAAGGGAAATGAGACCATCACCATTGTGCGGGGAGGAAAAACGGAGTATGCCTTCAATCTCCGCACGAATGAAGCGGCATTTACGCTTACTGCCCAGCCGAGGCAGATCGTGGAGCTGGAGTTCAGGCAGAACTTCTATGTGGAAAATGCAGCGGAACAGCGGGGAGAAGACCGGCTGTCCATGCTGGTGGAGTTCACCACAAAGTAGAATCGTCTGATTGCAGAAAAGCGGAACTGTGCTATACTGACGTGCGGAAAAAGAGGAAAGGAGGAGCGTTATGGGCAGAAAAATGATCACACGGCTGCTGCCGCTGTTCGGCTTCCTCTTTCTCACGGCGTATATCCGGAGCGCCACAGAAAATGTGGTGTATACAGACTATATCCGCCTCGTAAATTCTTACCTGGAGGACGTCTGGAGCTTCGCGCCCTACATGCACGGAGACATCCTGACGAGGATCCCGGTGAATTACCTGGAGCGTATCATCAACGTGGAACTGTTTCACTACAGCACCACCTTCGATATGATGCTGGGAGCCGCAGGGCTCACATTGTCGGCGCTGATCGCCGGCAGGTACTGTGAAGACCGGGAACTGTCCCCCTGGACTGCGGGCGCGGTGATCCTGTTCCTGTTCTCCCTGAACAAGTGGGAGATGCTGACCAACGGATCCGGATGGGTGCATTTCGTAGCCTTCGGCCTCTTCTGGCATCACTATCTGGTATATGACAGGGTGATGTCCGGGACAAGAACTTCCCGGAAAAGGGAGCGCTTGCTGTACCTTCTTCCCTGGATCATCATCCCGTTTTTTTCAGGACCCTACTGCGGCGTCTACGCCGTGACCCTGCTGATCGCTGACCTGTTCCTCCTTGCTGTCGGATACCGTCAGCCGGGGAAAGAAGGAGAGAACAGAAAGGAAAGTCTGCGGGCAGCTTTGCTCCGCATGGGATGCACATTCATTCCGCTTTGCCTGTATCTTCTCAGCAGGGCCCATTCCGTGGAAGAACGCGCCGGCGCCACCACGGAATCCATAGGGACTGTGGCAGCGGCAAGGCCTGGGCTTCTCCCGGTGTTTTTTGTGCGCTCCTTCAGCTCCATGGTGATCGGGGCGGAGGCGGCAGAGCACTGGGGGATCGGAAAGGGTCTGAGCATCCTTCTGGGACTTCTGGTGCTGGGATGTTACGGATACGCGTTCTATCTTAATTTCCGGCAGAGGATCTACGAAAAAACGACATTTCCCCTGCTTCTTCTGACCAGCGGTTTCCTGAACCATGTGCTGGTGACGGCTTCCCGCTGGATCTTCCTGAACGATGCTTACGGGATGAGCTCCCGCTACGCACTGCAGTACCAGGTGGGGATCGCGGGGATCCTTTTGACCCTCGCTGTGGCAAAAACAGAAAGGCGCGCGGCAGCTTTGATCACGGCTGTTTTCCTTGCGGGCAGCATGCTTACGACGGGAAGGGAGATCCATATGGCTCCTTACCGGGAAGAGCATTTTATCGCGATGCGGGATACTGCGCAGCACTTTGAGTCCCGTACAGACGAGGAACTGAAAGAAGTGCTGCAGTATCATGATCCTGTCCGCACCCGGAAGGCGCTGGATCTTCTGAAAGCGCGGGGGCTGAATGTTTTTGCGGATATTTACGTCCCGGAGGAAGGAAAATGAACAATGCCTACGGCCTTCTGCATGTCCAGGAGGCGAACCTGAAGATACTGAAGGAACTGGACCGGATCTGCGGAAAGTTCCGGATCCCTTATGTCCTGGATGCGGGCACTCTTCTGGGGGCAGTCCGCCACGGAGGCTTTATTCCATGGGATGACGACGCTGACGTGGTGATGCCCAGAAATGGATGGGAAGCTTTTAAAAAAGTGGCTTCCAGAGAGCTTCCGGAGGGGATGAAGCTGGTCCTTCCTGACGATTACGGGGAAGGAAAGCGGTTTTATGATTTTACGCCCCGCATCGTGTATGAGTATTCCCAGCGGCGGGAACCGGGCGAGGAAGAAGCCTTTTACGACGGGAAGCTGAACCATCTCTGGGTGGATATTTTTATCCTGGACAGGCTTCCGGACAGTCCTGCCGCAGCCAGGGCCGTGCTCCTCAGGCATAAGGCGCTCTATCTCCTGGCCATGGGACACCGCTTCCATCTGGACATGAAGAAGTACCCTGTGAAGCTGAAACTGCCGGTACTGGGCGGCAGTACGGCGGGGAAGATGCTGCCTATGCGGCAGATATTCCGAATACAGGAAAAACTGGCAAAGTGCGCGAACAGAAAGAAGACTTCGTATTGGTATTACTCCAACTACGAGCCCGGCTTTATCGATATCCGCCTGAAGGACAGCTGGGTGCAGGAGCGGATGAGGATGCGTTTCGAGGATACGACGCTCAGTGTCCCGACACATTACGACGAAGTACTGACAAGTATTTACGGAGACTACATGACGCTGCCGCCGAAGGAAGAACGGCGGCCGTCCCACGGAAGCACGGAGATCAGGATCTATGGATGAGATAAGAAAAAAAGTTTCCGTCGTCGTTTCCGTGTTCAACGAGGAAGAAGCGCTTCCTCTGTTTTACAAGGAAGCAGGAAGCGTTCTGGGGATACAGGACTGGGATTACGAACTGATTTTCGTGAACGACGGAAGTACAGATGAGAGCCGGTCGATCCTGTACCGCATGGCAAAGATGGACGATCATGTAAAGGTCGTTCATTTCAGCCGCAATTTCGGACATGAAGCCGCCATGATCGCCGGGATCGATCTCGCCTCCGGCGACGCCGTGATCTGCATGGATGCGGACCTTCAGCATCCGCCCGCGGTCCTTCCGAAAATGCTGGAGCGTTTTCAGGACGGGTACGATGTGATCAGTATGGTTCGGACCGCGAACCGTTCCGCCGGCTTGATCAAAAATATCACCTCCGGCGGCTTTTACGCGGTGATCAACACCCTGAGCGGAGTGAATTTTGAAAAAAACGCTTCCGATTTCTTCGGACTGTCCCGCAGAGCGGCCGAAGTGGTGAGGAAAGAATACCGGGAGCGCGTCCGGTTCCTCCGGGGCTACGTGCAGCTGATCGGGTTCCGGCGGACCGTACTGGAGTACGAAGCGGCGGACAGAGCGGCGGGACACAGCAAATATTCCATCCGGAAGCTGTTCCGCTTTTCCATGAACACCATCATGAGCTTTTCAGACATGCCGCTCCGCCTGGGAATATGGGCGGGCGGATTCTCAGGGCTCCTGGGGATCATCCTGCTGATCTACTCCATTGTGATGAAGGTGAGGTACGGAGCCCCTGCAGGGTATACGACGCTGATCGTCGTCATGTGTTTTATGTTTGCGATCCTGTTTATCCTGGTCGGGATCATCGGCCAGTATATCGGCATTCTTTTCCAGGAGGTCAAGGAAAGGCCTATCTACCTGATCGAGGAGACGATGAATTTTCACGATGATCCGGAGAAAGGGAGCGGTGCCGAAGAACGATGAAACTTAGAAGCGCTTTTATTCTTCGCGTGCTGGAGCTTTGCGAACGGGAAAATCTGACTCTTTATGAGCTTGCGAAACGTGCCGGCCTTCCGAAATCCACCCTGCAGTCGGCGCTGGATCCGGAGCGGGGTAATCCGGGGATGAAAACAGCAGAGGCAGTTTTTGAAGGACTGCGGGTAAGCGCCAGAGAGTTTTTTGATTCGGAGCTGTTTCTGTAAGGCTGAAACACTGCATTTTGCAGGGCTGAAACATTACACTTTTCGGAAAGAAATCTTACGATTGCAAAAAAAGCTGTAAAAACAGTGCTTCTTCTAATATACTGTGTGGGAAAGACTTATGGAACGGAGAAATAAGAAAATGAAACTGAGACAATTAATGGTCCGCGGAGCGGTCCTTATGACTGTGCTTGCAGCGTTGGCAGGCCTTCAGGCATGCGGGAAAAAAGGAAATCTGAGAGAATCCGTCGTGGCTTCTCTTGCTGCCGAGGAAACACCTGATACGGAGATCCACGAGGGGATCCAGCTTGATTTTGACGAAGCCCAGTCCACCGCGGAGGAACTGGTGGATGATTTCGCCGAGGAGTATCCTCTGAACGATTATATCGACACCTATGTGGACGAGGAGCGGAAGATCGTGAACCTGATCTGGCCGCTGCAGAACGAAGCGACGGAAAAGGATGCAGTCCGCTACGGGACCTTCCTGATCAAGGCGTTCAACGACGCATGCGCGCAGCAGGATTTTTCCATCCGTGTGTCGGATGAAAATTATTACGGCGGTCTGTATGAAGACTACAGCATCAATCTGCAGGTCTTCAGGGGGAGCGATATCCTGAAACCGGAGAATTACCTGGTCAGCATGATCATACCGGCAGGCGCCAGGGAAAAAGTGGTTCCTTTTTCAGAGTACAATGGAATCGCGGAAGTCATGATGACGGAAGGACCGGAGTGGATCCCCGGAGGAAACTATACGGGAGATTACACCGCATATGTGGAAAGCGCATCAGCAGAGTATGAAAGTGCAGAAGCGGTGAGGAAGCAGAAAAATACCGAATCCGGAAACGAAGCGCACCCGTAACCGGAAATAGCAGGAGGCTCCATGAACAGAAGAACAGACATCCACAGCAGAAGAACAGCAGGGATCCTGGCAGTCCTCGCGGCATCAGCGACCTTATTCCTTGCGGCGCCGGTCCATGCGGACGTGGTGCAGGCAGGGGGCCCGGGAATAGCGAACGCAGCCGCGGAATCCGTCGGAGTGATCGTGGAGACCTCAGCCATCTCCTCGGAGGACGCGCCGAAAACGGCCGCGGTGGAAGGAATGAACGCCACCGCCGGCACCGTGGCGGGCCAGAAGAGCGCCGGAGAGGATGAAGAAGTGATCCAGGCAGTTCCTCCGGCTGGGGCGGTGGGAACGGTCGCGGGCGCGAACGCCGGCGGACCGAAGGTGGTCACCAGTACACTGTTCGACGGTGGAGAGCTGATGATGCTTTCTCCTGATTCTGCGAGCCAGATGGAAAGTTTTCTTATAACCACAAAGAGCGGAAAGCTCATCATGATCGACGGTGGAACAGAAAACGAGACGGAGCACCTGAAGCAGGTCCTGAAGAACAAAGGAGGCCATGTCAGCGCCTGGCTGATCACGCATCCCCATTCTGACCATGTCGGCGCATTGACGAAGATCCTGAACGATCCGGCTTCCGGGATCACCGTCGAGGCTGTCTACTATAATTTCGCGGATATGCAGTGGTATCACGCCAATGAGGAGTACCGTGCCCAGATGGTGGAGGACTGCATGGCAGCGCTTTCAAAACTGAGCCCCTCCCAGAATCATCCGAACATCCAGAAGGGTGAGATCATCACCGTGGATGATGTGAACATCCGTGTCATGAACCAGCCGTATCTTTTCCAGACGAATGCCATCAACAATTCCTCTGTGGCTTTCCGTGTGGAGATGAACGGAAAAAGGATCCTGTTCCTGGGGGATATGGGCATCCCGGCCGGAAACAGCTTCCTGAATGAGTACAGGAATGAGCTGCATGAGCTCAAGGCGGATATCGTGCAAATGTCCCATCACGGAGAACACGGCGTGGACCACAACGTCTACGAAGCCGTTCAGCCTAAGATCTGTCTGTGGTGCTGCCCGGAATGGCTCTGGAACAACGACAACGGCGGCGGCATGAACAGCGGTCCCTGGAAGACGCTGGAAGCCCGGAGCTGGATGCGGCAGATGGGCGTAAAGACCCATGTGGTGGAAAAAGACGGAGATCAGATACTGAGATGACCGGTATGATGCAGAAAACAGAAAAAACAGAATCATTGCAGGAATATCTTACGAGGCGGAATATCCGCCTCGTTCTTGCCTCTGCCTCTCCGAGAAGAAGAGAGCTGTTCCATCAGGCAGGACTTTTCCCGGAGATCCTCCCCAGCCATAAGGAGGAGCGCTCCCGGGCAAAAACGCCGGCGGCGCTGGTGAAGGCGCTGTCCAGGACCAAGGCGGAGGATATCGCGGCAGCGGCCGGAGAAAAGCCGGCGCTGGTGGTCGGCGCCGACACGATCGTGGTCCTGGAGGGACGGGTCCTCGGAAAACCGAAGGACAAGGAAGACGCGGCGCGGATGCTCCGGAGCCTTTCCGCAAGGACGCATCATGTCTATACCGGCGTGACTCTGGTCCTTGCGGAGGAGGAAAAGGACGGGGCTCCGGCTTTCCGGGAAGAAAGTTTCTTTGAAAAAACGGCCGTGGAGGTGTATCCTTTAAGCGAGGAAGAGATCCGCGCCTACGTGGAAAGCGGAGACCCGCTGGACAAAGCCGGAGCTTACGGCATCCAGGGAGCTTTCGGACAGTATATCCGGGGGATACGGGGCGATTACACCAGTGTGGTGGGGCTCCCCCTGGGAAGAACCATTTGGGAGATGAAGAAGCTGCTTTTTCAGTAAGGAGAATACGCCTTGAAGAATAAAGAACTTTTCCGTCGTCTTGCAGCGGCATTATTCGCCGCAGTTCTGGTCTGGGCAGCTGCATCGTCGGGGGCGACCGATGCGGCGGACAGCGTTGTCTCGGACGCGTTCTATCAGCATGAGAGCGCGGGCGGGGAAGATATCGTAATCGTGGAGATCGACGAACGTGCCATGCAGGAGCTGGGGCCGTGGCCCTGGTCCCGCAGTGTTATGGCAGAGGTGATCCGCACCCTGAACAGTGCGGAGGACGGATCCCGCCCGGCAGCTATCGGCCTGGATATATTGTATACAGGGGAAGG
Organism: Stomatobaculum sp.; assembly: GCA_017449925.1. The sequence continues at coordinate 12,658 of JAFSYO010000079.1, read as the reverse complement.
AATGGATCCTTCAGCGGACCGCGACCTGGCATATGCGGCGCTGGAGGGGGGCAACGTAGTGGCAGCAGGAGCTGCGGAATTTGGCTCGGGACTCGGGGAGAAAGACGGGGAGTATTACATCGACACCCGGAAGGTCCTGGGCTGGGAGCCGCCGTTTCCGGAGCTTCACCAGACAGCCAAAACAGCGCACATTAATACGATGGAGGACACGGACGCAATACTCCGGCACGGACTTCTCCATATTGACCTGCCGGACGGGGAACGCGTACCGTCTTTTTCCAGGGCGCTTTATGAAGCGTGGTGCGCTTCCGAAGGAATAGAACCGAACCCGGAACCGGAGACGACAGGAGGTTTCTTCTATATTCCGTTTACGAAAAAGCCCGGGGGGTATTCCGAGGACATTTCTGTGGCGGATGTTCTGAACGGGACGCTGCCGCCGGAGTTCTTCAGCGGGAAGATCGTGCTGATCGGGCCGGAAGCGGTGGCGATGCAGGACGATTACCGGACCTCCATAGAACACGCGGAGCCTATGTACGGTGTGGAAGTCCACGCGAACCTGATAGACGCCTATAAAAAGAATTTCTTCCCGAAGGAAATGCCGCGGAAGATGCAGCTTACGCTTCTGTTCCTTGTGTCAGGAGCGGCGCTCTTCTTCTTTTATGACCGGAGGATCCTGCATGCTTTGACCGCATGGCTGGGGATCTGCGCCCTGTGGTTCGGCGTGGCAAAGCTTCTTTATTCCACGGCGGGGATCGTGCTCCATGTGCTGTGGATCCCGATGGCAGTGACAGCGCTCTTCATCGTTTCGGTGGCGCTGAACTATGTCAGGGCGTGGAGAGAAAAACAGAAGATCAGCAATACCTTCGGACACTATGTGGACCCGGCGGTCATGAAACAGCTGCTGGAACAGGGAAGTTCCGCTCTGGAGCTCGGCGGCAGCCTGCATGACATCGCAGTCCTGTTCGTGGATATCCGTGGTTTTACAACCATGAGTGAGGCAATGGAGCCGCCGCAGGTCGTGGAGATCATCAACAAGTATCTCACCTTGACGACGGACTGCATCATGAAGAACCACGGGACACTGGATAAATTCGTCGGAGACTGCACCATGGCGTTCTGGAACGCTCCTGTGGCCCAGGAGGATCCGGCGTACCTCGCGTGCTGCGCGGCTTTTGATATGGTAGAGGGATCGAAGGCGCTGGGCGAGGAACTGATGCAGCAGTACGGACGTACCGTGAGTTTCGGCGTCGGCGTGAACTGGGGTCCTGCCGTCGTCGGAAACATCGGAGCTCCGAAACGTATGGACTACACTGCCATCGGGGACACGGTGAATACTGCCGCGCGTCTGGAGGCGAACGCTCCCGGAGGGACAGTCTATATTTCCCGGGCTGTCGCCGACCTTCTGGGAGACCGGGCCGATGTCACAGTCCTGGATCCGCCGATCCGCCTGAAGGGAAAAGCGGAAGGCTTTGAGATCCTGATCCTGAATAATCTGAAGCGCTGAACGATCCATGATAATAATGCAAAGCATTCACAGCAGGAGGTATAGAAATGAGAGATGACAACTGCATTTTCTGCAAGATCGCGAACGGGGAGATCCCCTCTTCCACAGTCTATGAGGACGCAGAATTCCGCGCCATCCTGGACCTGGGACCGGCATCCAAAGGCCATGCCCTGATCCTTCCGAAGGAGCATTTCAAAGACCTGACAGAGCTGCCCGAGAGCTGGTGCGGAAAAGCGCTTTTCCTGGCCGGAAGGATCGGAAAGGCTATGAAACAGGAGCTCGGCGCCGCCGGCTTCAATGTGGTCCAGAACAACGGAACGGAAGCCGGACAGACGGTGTTCCATTTCCACGTGCATGTGATCCCGCGTTATGAGAACGGACCGAAGATCGTGGCCTGGACGCCCGGCACGACAGTCCCGGAAGAGCAGGAGATCATCGCAGAAAAACTGAAAAAGGCCCTGTAAAATAATAATGGCATAACTTTTCAGCACCCCAGACTCGGATTGCTGCGCAATCCTCGTTGTCGGTGGTCAGAGGCGCTTCGCGCCTTGGCCACCTCGGAATTATGAGCAAAATCTGTCTGGTGAGCTTTTCTCCCCATCCAGTTTTTGCTCATAATTCCGGGGGTGCTGAATAATTACAAAATGGCGCGGAATCATACGATCCGCGCCATAAGTGCATTTCCGTGGTCTTTCAGCCATTTCCGCCGTTCTTTGTAGTCGGGGAGAACGCGTTCCACTTCCGACCAGAAAAAGGAGGAGTGGTTCATTTCTTTTCTGTGGCAGAGTTCGTGGACTACGACGTAGTCCCGCACTTCGGGAGGAGCCATCATCAGAAGGCAGTTGAAGTTCAGGTTGCCCGCGGCGCTGCAGCTTCCCCACCGGGTCTTCTGGTTCCGGATGGTGACGCGTCCGTAGCGGACTCCGACCACCGGGGCAAATCTTTCACAGCGTTCCGGCAGGTCCTTCATGGCTTCTTCCGCGAGAGCTTCCAGCTCCTTTCTGGAAAAATGCTGCGGCGCAGTACTGCCGGGGGAGGCCGGGCCTGTCTGAGCCTGCATTTTCTCCAGGTGCTTCATGATCCAGGATTCTTTCAGCATGATAAAACGCCGGATCTCCTCATCCGGGCAGGAAAGGGGCACCCGCACGACAACGGAGCAGTCCGGGTGTATTTCCAGAGAGAGTGTGCGCCTTTTGCTTCGGATGACAGACACCGGAAGATTCATCATTTTTCTCCTGTCAGGCTGAGAAGGAGACGGATCACGTTTTCGACACCGTTTCCGGTATTACTCTGTTCCATCGCTTCAATGTAGGAGTCTTTGTTCGACCAGACCGTGTGGACCGCGTCCATCAGACTCTGGTCGCTCAGCTCTTCTTCCTCAAGGACCAGGGAATAGCCCTGCTTTTCAAAGGAGCGGGCGTTCAGGATCTGATCTCCCCGGCTGGCTTTGGCAGAGAGGGGGATCAGGACGTTCGGCTTTCGGAGCGCCAGGATCTCACAGATGGAGTTCGCTCCTGCCCGGCTGACCATGATATCCGCCAGGGCGAAGTAGTCCTTCAGTTCATCCAGGACGTATTCGAACTGAAGATATCCTTCTGTTCCGACAAGTGCTTCGTCCAGGTTGCCTTTTCCGCAGAGATGGAGCACGGAGAATTCCTCCAGCAGGGATGGAAGATCCCGGCGCACCGCTTCGTTCACAACGCGGGAGCCGAGACTGCCGCCGATGACCAGCAGGACGGGCTTTTCCGGTGAGAAACCGGTCAGTTCCCGGGCTTTTTCTTTGTTTCCGGTGAGCAGTTCCTCCCGGATCGGGGAGCCGGTAAGGACGGCCTTATCCTCCGGGAGAAGACTCAGGGTCTCCGGAAAGTTGCAGCAGATCTTGGTGGCGGCGCCGTAGGAGAGCTTGTTGGCCAGGCCGGGTGTCATGTCGGATTCATGGATCACCACGGGTATGCGCTTCATGCCTGCCGCCCGGACCACGGGTACGGCGACATAGCCCCCTTTGGAGAAGACGATGTCCGGCTGGAACTCATTGATGATGGAAGAGGCTTCCCCGAAACCCTTCAGTACCCGGAAAGGATCGGTAAAATTCTTCACATCAAAATAGCGGCGCAGTTTTCCGGAGGAAATGCCGCGGTACGGGATCCCCGCCTGGGTGATCAGCTTTTTTTCAATACCTTCGTAGGAACCGACGTACAGGATCTCAAAATCTTCTTCCTTCAGCCTCGGAAGAAGAGCGATATTCGGGGTCACATGACCGGCCGTTCCGCCGCCGGTGAGAATGATTTTTTTCATGAACAACCTCCGGTGAACTAGTATAATGATAAAAACCAGCGGATATCATCATCTTAATCTTACACGAAGGAAAAAGCAATGACTGGCTGGCTATGGTGAGAAAGCTCTGATTCTGGTATACTGAAATCAGCGGGGAGTCAGGTCATTCTTCCAGCACGCGGATCTCCAGATAATCGAAATCCAGCTGTTCGATGAAACTGTCCTGACGGAAACGGGTATGATCCAGCCTCCGGAATTCATCGATATTGCTGTCCAGCCAGATGGGCTCGGCGAGGTCAAAACTCCGGCAGACCTCCGAAACGGCGTCCATTACCATCTGGGTGCGGCTTTTGGAATAATCGTTGTCACAGACAATAATATCCCGGAGCAGGCGGTTCTGTTTCACACATTTTCCCCAAAGTCGGAACATAGCTCTCCTTCCCGCGGTCTTTCTGCCGCATGAAAACATCATAGCGGAATTATAAGCCGGTGTCAAAAGAGTGCCGGCGCAGCGGGAGTATCTCACAACAATCTGTACAGGCGGAGGTGATCCAAATGACACAACAGATCGAGGACAGTACTGCTTTTTTGAAGGAAGCCAGGCAGGCGCTTACAGAGGTGAACAGTCTGGAGCAGGAAGAGGAACGGCTGAAAGCAGAGGAGGCAAAGACGCTCCGGGAGCTGGAGACCGAGGAAAAAGCCCTGAAGGATGAGATCGACAGCACGCTCCGGAAACGCCTGCAGGAGATCAACACGACCTATGACTCGGAAATCGCCAAAAAGAAGGACGAGCTGAAAAAGGCGAAGGCCCGCAGGGAAAAGGCGAAGAACGAAGGGATCGAGGAGCGGATCAGGGAAGAGACGAAACCGATCCTGGAGGACAGCGCTGAGAAAAAGAAAGAAATGGTAAACGCTTTCCAGAAGCAGAAGATCCCGTCTTACTATGCGACGCGGCTGTACTATGCGCTTCATTTTCCGCACAAACCGGTCGATATCCTGGTGCTCCTCCTGTTTGTCGGCGTGTTTTTTGTGGCGCTCCCCTGCGGGATCTATTTCCTGGCAATTCCTGAAGCGCTGAGATCAGCGCCGGTGCTGGTCGTTATCTACGTGCTTTCGATCCTTATCTTCGGAGGGCTTTACACCTATATCGGGAATTCCTCAAAAAGCAAGTACTCCGACATGCTGCAGATGGGAAAGGAAACCTGGGACGATCTGGCAAAGAACAAAAAGCTTGTGCGGAAGCTCACGAAGCAGATCCGAAGGGACAAGGACGAGGACAAATACGATCTCGGGTCTTTCGACGATGAGATCGCCAGGGTGACCCAGGAGATCAGCGAGACCAACACAAAGAAACAGGAAGCCCTGACCACTTTTGATACAGTGACAAAGAACATTATTACGGATGAGCTGACGCAGAATTCCAAGGAGAAGATCGGGCAGCTGATGAGCGCTCACGACGAGGCGTACCGCCGTCTCCGGGAGGTCGGGACAGAGAGGCAGCAGAAGAAGCTTGCGCTGACCGATCAGTACGAGGTTCGTCTCGGGAAGGAATTCATGTCAGAAGAGAAAATCGACGCCCTGTCCGACATCCTGACACGCGGGGCGGCTTCCAGTCTGACGGATGCCATGACAGAATACAGGACGAACAGAATTGCGAAAGACAGGGATAACACGGAGAAATGACAGAAAACAGTGAACGGAGCCTGAAAAGGCGCAGGATAATACTTGCGGCGGCCGCCGTTGTGGTGATCGCCGTAGGATTTCTTCTGATGAGACGTTTTGCCAGATATGATACCTACGCAGTCTCCTGGCAGAAGGATCTGAGTCAGGGAAGCCTGACGGGCTATGAACCCTTCGGGGACGGCTTTCTTAAATATTCCAAGGACGGCGTGACCTGCATCTCAGGCCGCGGGGCTGAGAACTGGGTAGATACCTATGAAATGAAAAGCCCGGTGATCTCAGTGAACGGGGAGTATGCCGTTATTGCTGACAGCCAGGGGAACGAGGTAAGGATCTACGGAAGCGGCGGACGTGTGGGACAGACTACGACCCAGCTTCCGCTTCTCAAAGCCGCGGTCTCCAGAACAGGAGTCACAGCGGTCATCGAAGAGGACGCGTCCTCCAGCTATATTTATTTCCTGAATAAGGACGGGAGTTCCCTTGATGTATCGATCAGATCGATCCTTTCAGGAGATGGTTACCCCACGAGCCTTGCCCTGTCACCGGACGGGACGCGGCTGATGGTGGGCTTCGAATACCTGAACGGCGGTGTGATGCGGGGCCGGGTGGTATTCTACGATTTTTCGGAGATCGGGAAAAATATCCCGAACCGTCTTGTGGGAGGGTTCGACGAACCTTTCGGAGAAAGCCTGATCGCCGACGTCCACTATCTGGACGGTGTGGCTTCTTTCTCTGCATCCACAAAGGGACTCTGTTTCTTTTCTTCCAGGAACCTGACATCGCCCGAACTTGTGAAACAGGTGGATGAAACGGATGAGATCCGTTCCCTTTTCTATAATGACAGCTATGTAGGAGTGATTCTGAATAATACTTCCTCCGCTGAACGGTACCGCCTGGAGCTGTATAAACCGGACGGATCAAAAGTGCTGGAAAAGACTTTTGACGATACCTACGTGAACGCCTCAGTGGACGGAGACTATGTGTTTGTTTTCTCTTCTTCCTCCGGTATGATCCTGAACACGGCGGGAGTGGAAAAATTTCATGGACCGCTGGATTTTCCGGTGCTGGAGATGCGGCAGGGGACAGTGCCGGGAGAATTCCTGATGGCGGGACCGACGAACCTCAAAGGAGTGCGCCTGCGATAATGCGCCGCGGTCTGTTTGCAGGCAGAGAATAACTGGTGACGTAGAAAGGAGTCAAAATGGCAAAGATTGGAATCGGTGTGGATGTGGGCGGAACTTCTGTAAAGCTCGGCATGTTTACAAAAAACGGGAACCTCATTAAAAAATGGGAGATTCCTACCGACAGGGAGAATAACGGCGCCAACGTCCTTCCGGATGTCGCCGCCTCTATCCGGAAAGAACTGGAAGAGGAAGGTTATTCATTGGAGGACCTGTACGGCGTAGGTATGGGAGTGCCGGGACCGGTCCAGCCGACAGGATATGTCGAGGTCTGCGTGAACCTGCGCTGGAAGGACAGGTATCCGGGCAGGGAGCTTTCAGACCTTCTGGATGGCGTGCGGGTGGAAGCCGGCAACGACGCCAATGTTGCTGCCCTCGGCGAAGCCTGGAAGGGCGGAGGAGGCGGCGCTTCTGACGCTGTGCTGTTCACGCTGGGGACCGGCGTCGGCGGCGGCGTGATCGTCAACGGGAAGATCATTACAGGAAAACACGGCCTCGGCGGAGAGCTGGGCCATATGCATGTGCGGGACGAAGAGACCGAGTTCTGCAACTGCGGCGGAAGAGGATGCCTGGAGCAGGTGGCGAGCGCCACGGGAATCGTCCGCGAAGCAAAGAGGATCCTGAAAAAAAGTGAAGCGGAATCAAAGATGCGCGAACTGGGAGATCTTTTAAGCGCGAGAGATGTCTGCGACCTTGGAAGGGATGGCGACGCGCTGGCGGACGAGGTGATGGAGACGGTGAGCCGTTACCTGGGGCTGGCTATCTCCCATGTGGAAATGACCGTGGACCCGGATGTGTTCATCATCGGAGGAGGGGTCTCCCGGGCGGGCAGCTACCTGCTCGAAAAAGTGCGGAAATACTATAATGAATATACGACGATCTCCAGAAATCACGGAAATGTAGTCCTTGCTGCGCTGGGAAATGACGCCGGGATCTATGGAGCAGTGCATCTCGTGATGTGATATAAAACAGCACCCACGGAATTATGAGAAAAGCTGGATGGGGAGCTTGCTCATCAGACAGGTTTTGCTCATAATTCCGTGGTGGTCAAGGCGCGAAGCGACTCTGGCCACCGACAACGAGGGTCGCAAAGCGACCCGAGTCCAGGGCGCTGGTACAGCATTGGGAAGGAAGCTGCGAAAAATGCTGAAAGAAGCTGCAGAAGGAATCTTTGTCGACAGTATCGAAACCGGGAAGATGGGAGTAAAGGAGCTGAATCTCTGCTTTATTCCCGGAAAGGAACGGAGTCTTCTGGTGGATACAGGCCTGCCGACTACAGTGTCGCCCGTCTGTAAGGAAAGACTGATCCAGGATGTGGAGGAACTGGGGCTTGAATGGGAGAAGCTGGACTGCATACTGACCCATGCGCACCGGGACCACGTGGGACAGGCGGAATTCCTGAATGGGATGGGAAGCCGTGTCTTTGTGAATCCTGAAGACATGCAAGGGGAAGAGGATCTGGTCAACCACGAAATGCTCCATCCGGACCTGAGGGAGGCCCTCTTCTACAAACTGGGGATCTGCCTTTCAGCGCCGGAGGTCTTCGATGAGTTCTGCAAGGCGGCGGAGCGCTTTACCGCCGGCTACGAGAACTGCTGGAATTTTACCTGGTCCCCTCTTCCTGTCGGGGAGACGGTGCACTACGGAGAGTATTCCTTGGAAACGGTGGGGCTGCCGGGACACACGAAAGGGCACATGGGCCTATGGGACAAAGAAAAGAAGATCGTGTTCAGCGGCGACCAGATCGTCTTCGGCCTGTCGCCCATCGTCGCTGATACGGGAGATTATCCGAACGCGCTGGAGGATTATATTGACTCCATGCGCAAGGTCAAGCACCAGTTTTCTGACTGCCTGTTCATCCCGGGACACGGGACACCCTTCCGCCATCCGGAGGAAGAGGTGGACCACGTGATCGGGACATATCTCGACAAGTGCAGCATTATGTTCGACATCCTGCGGAAGTCGGAGAAACCCCTCTGCATCTGGGGCGTCAGTTCCCGTGCCTATGGCAGGTACAAAAAACAGCTGACGGACATGCAGAGAGTTTCACATATCCTGATCCTCTACAAGACATACGCCTGCCTGAATTACATGAAGGGGCGCGGCCTGGTGGAGGAAACGATGGAAGACGGTGTATCTATGTGGACAGCGGCCTCAGTCTGAGGCCGCTTCCTTCTTATATGCAGGGTCCGAAAGGGCGCCGGCAAGTTTCCGCCGGGCGCGGAGCTCCCGGAAGAAATCCTTCATGAGGGCGGCGCATTCTTCCTCAAGGATGCCCTCGGTGGTTTCCACCTGGTGGTTGAAGCTCTGGACATGCAGCAAGTCCACACAGGAGCCGGCGCTGCCGGCCTTGGGATTCCTGCAGCCGAAGACGACCCTGGGGATCCGGGCCTGCACGATCGCACCGGCGCACATGGGGCAGGGTTCAAGTGTGACGTAGAGCGTGCAGTCCTCCAGTCTCCAGTCCCCGAATTTCCTGCAGGCTTTACGAATAGCGTTCAGCTCAGCGTGGGACAGCGTGCTTTTATCGGTCATTCTCCGGTTGTATCCCCGGGCGTAGATCTCTCCTTCCCGCACTATGACACAGCCGATAGGCGTCTCGCCGATGGCAGCGGCCTTCCGGGCTTCCCGGATCGCTGCTTTCATAAACTGTTCATCTGTCATTTTTTTCACCTGGTGCTTTGCGTGGTCTCAGTACTTTTGGCGTTTCAATCAAATTGTGGTATGATAAGTACAGTTCACATAAGTAAACTTTAGTGAACTGCGGAACAGGTATTAGTATACTATATTTCCGGCAGGCATGCATATGGTGCTGCCGGGTGATTCAAAGGAGATTCGATATGCAGAAAATTCTTGTCTGTGATGATGACAAAGAGATCGTTGAGGCGATAAGCATTTATCTGTCCGGAGAGGGATATGAGATCCTTCAGGCATACGACGGATTCGAAGCGCTTGAGATCATGGAAAAGACTCCGGTGGACCTTCTGATCGTCGATGTTATGATGCCGGGGCTGGACGGTATTCGCACGACTTTAAAGATCCGGGAGACAAGTTCGATCCCGATCATCATTCTCTCAGCAAAGTCTGAAGACAACGATAAGATCCTGGGACTGAACATTGGCGCAGACGACTATCTTACAAAGCCCTTCAATCCTCTGGAGCTTGTAGCCAGGGTGAAGAGCCAGCTGCGCCGTTACACGGAACTCGGCAACATGGACGCCCGGGACAACTCCCACCTGTTCAGCGTCGGCGACCTTCAGATCAACGACGAAACAAAGGAGGTCACTGTTTCCGGCAACGTTGTGAAGCTGACGCCGATCGAATACAATATTCTTCTCCTTCTGGTGCGGAACGCCGGAAAAGTGTTCTCTATCGATGAGATCTACGAGAAGATCTGGAATGAGGAGGCCATCGGCGCGGACAATACCGTGGCGGTCCACATCCGTCATATCCGGGAAAAGATCGAGATCAACCCGAGAGAACCCCGGTACCTGAAGGTGGTCTGGGGAGTCGGATATAAAGTGGAGAAGCAGCCCTGAGCGCTGCCGGAGATTCCATGAAGAACGAGAAAAAACAGCACAGCAGTCCAGGCATGCAGAAACTGATCCTCCTGGTCATTCATCTTGCTGCCTTGGCGGTATTCGTGGCCGGCGTCTCCATGATCTACTGCAATGCCAACTTCAAAAAAGGACTGCAGTGGATGAATTCAGTAAGCTATGAAGAAAGTCCTGCCTTTAACACGCTTCTTGCGGAGGAGACAGCCGAGATCCTGAATTATGTCCGCTACCGCGATGTGTTCGAGACCGGCGGCGAGATGGACTATGACAACGAGGTGTTTGCCTACTCCACCGGGGCCGGGGACGAAGAGATCTGGACGATCAACAATGTGCTGGAGTACGCCGAGCAGCACGGCTATTATTTCGACAATGATTTCAATGTCCAGCAGGATGCTTCCGCCCTCCAGGGGGACGGAATGACCTACCCGGTGACCTGGAGAGCGTACAGGAGCCAGGAAAAGCTGGCGGGACCGGGATCGGCTTTCGTGACGCTGGATCATATGACGAGAGAAGTCATGACGATCCTGGGAGATTACAGAAGGAGCGAGCAGCGTTACAACAGCGGTAATTCCAATCTGTTCTATAATATCGAGCTGGAGGGAAGGCGCACTTACACGAACCGCCCGGGGCTGACGGAAGATGTGGCGAAGAGCTTCGGGAAATACGTCATCCTGGACTCCGGACGTCCGGAACCGGACAACAACCTTTCCGAAACTCCTGACATGCTCCGGAGCCTGCTCCGGAACGAAAGCAGAGATCCTTCCGCCGGCTACAGAATGATCCTTGCTGTGGATACGACGTACCCTTACCAGGACGCGTTCTATGCAGGGCTGCAGGATTACGGACGCCAGCGCCGCACCTATGCTGTGGGGCTGGTGCTTGCGATGGCGGGGGCACCGATCCTTCTCCTTACACTGTTCCTCCTTCTCCGCCTTGCAGGGCACACGGAGAATGATACAGCGGAGATCACGCTGACCAGGTACGACCGCAGGATGCCGGAAGCGAATATTCTGTCTGCAGGGGCTGCCTGCATCGTCCTTGTGTTTCTTGCGGACAAGACTGCGGCGCGGCTGATGCATATGGTGACGCCGGAACAGTTCTGGGTTTTCGGGGAGAAGATGATCACGGATGTGGTGATCTATCTCTGTTTCCTCCCGCTGCTCTTTTCCCTGACCCGGGCCATGAAGGCGGGGATCCTGTGGGAGAACAGCTTTTTAAAACGTCTCCAGGTCATGGCGGCTGAATTCTCCAGGAATATCACTTTTTCCAGGCGGTTTTTTATATATTATTCCGCCTTTGTCTTTTTGAACATTGCGCTGATCGTGATCTTTGCCTGGCTGCTTTTCTGCAGGAATTCTCTTCTGTCCAGGCTGATAATGTTCGTTCCCCTGGTGATCCTGGCGCTCCTGGATATGTGGTTCTTCCAGAAGCTCTACAAGAAACAGGAGGAACTGGATAAGCTGGCGGTAGCCATCCGCGGGCTGGGTACTTCTGCAGGAGCGGAGATCCTGGATCTTGCCGATTTTGAAGGAAGAGAGGCCGAGATCGCCGGACTGATCAACCATGTCAACGAAGGCCTTCAGGCTGCCCTGGAGACCCAGGTCCGCAGCGAACGCATGAAAGCGGAACTGATCACCAATGTTTCCCATGACATAAAGACGCCGCTGACTTCCATCATCAACTATGTGGACCTGATGAAGAGGGCAAAGCCGGAGGATCCGGTGCTCCTCTCCTATCTGGAGATCCTTGATAAAAAATCCCAGCACCTGAAGACCCTGACGGAAGACCTGGTGGAAGCAAGCAAGGCCTCCACCGGAAACATCCAGATCAATTTCGCGGATATTGATTTCGTAGAACTGGCGGAGCAGTCCAACGGCGAGTTCGAAGAGCGGTTCCTGGAACGGAACCTGACGCTGGTGGGCACTTTCCCGAAGGAACAGATCCTGATCCACGCCGATGGCCAGCATCTGTGGAGGGTGCTGGAGAATCTATACAACAATGCTTTCAAATACGCCATGGAGAATTCCAGAGTGTATGTCGGATTCGAAAAGCACGACGGCAAGGTGCGGTTCACCATGAAGAACATCTCTGCGAACCCGCTGAACATCAGTCCGGAGGAACTGACAGAGCGTTTCGTGCGGGGCGATGTTTCCAGGACTACAGAAGGAAGCGGACTGGGACTTTCCATTGCCCGTTCGCTGACAGAGCTGCAGGGAGGAGAGTTCAAGATCGAGATCGACGGGGACTATTACAAAGCATCCCTGACATTTGACATTGTTGCCTCATCTTGACAAACCCGTTTCCTCAATTTATACTTAAATTCCGCACAGCCGGGGAGATAGCGGTTCCCTGTACCTGCAATCCGCTACAGCAGGGGTGATGTCTCGCCCCGGGTGCGTGCGTTGTGAAGCAGCCCGTGGTAAGCGGTGTTGACGTGGGGGCCCCCGTGCGGCGGACCTTTG
>JAFSYO010000078.1 GCA_017449925.1 Stomatobaculum sp. | reverse complement strand
TGTTGTTCTCGGTCTCGGACCAGTCGAAGTCTCTGGTGATGGACTAGGTCGGGATCGGATACTGGACGCCGCGGCCGTTGGCGTCGCCCTCGATCATGATCTCGATGAAGGCCTTGTTGACCATGTCCATCTCCCGCTGGCAGTCACCCTAGGTGAAGTCCATCTCTTTGCCGCCCACGATGGCCGGCAGGTTCTTCATGTCCTCCGGCACCACCCAGTCGAGGGTGATGTTGGAGAAGGGAGCCTGGGTGCCCCAGCGGCTGGGCGTGTTGACGCCGTACACGAAGGACTGGACGCACTGCTTCACTTCTTTCTGGCTCAGGTCGTCGATCTTTACGAAGGGGGCCAGATAAGTGTCGAAGGAGGAGAATGCCTGGGCGCCGGCCCATTCATTCTGCATGATGCCGAGGAAGTTCACCATCTGGTTGCAGAGGGTGGAAAGGTGGTTCGCCGGGGAGGATGTGATCTTTCCGGGAACGCCGCCCAGGCCCTCCTGGATCAGCTGCTTCAGGCTCCAGCCTGCGCAGTAGCCGGTCAGCATGGACAGGTCGTGCAGGTGGATGGCCGCGCTGCGGTGTGCCATGGCGATCTCGTCGTCATACACCTCGCTGAGCCAGTAGTTGGCGGTGATGGCGCCGGAGTTGGAAAGGATCAGTCCGCCGACGGAGTACGTGACAGTGGAATTCTCCTTGACGCGCCAATCGTTGATCTTCAGATAATTATTCACCAGCTCCTTGTAGTTCAGAAGAGTGGAGTTGATATTGCGGACTTTTTCCCGCTGACGGCGGTACAGGATGTAGGCCTTCGCCACATCTGCGTATCCGGACTGGGACAGGACTTTCTCGACACTGTCCTGGATCTCTTCCACCGTGATCTTTCCATCATGGATCTTAGTCTCAAAATCTGATGCCACATGCAGGGAAATCAGCTCGATCACGCTGGGATGATACTGTTTCTCGAGCGCTTCAAAAGCCTTCGTGATGGCTGCGCTGATCTTCCCGATGTTGAATTCTGCGATTTTCCCGTCTCTTTTTACTACCTGATACATGAAAACGCCCCCCGTGCAGTATAATCCTCATTTCAGGAGCCCTCACGCTTCAGCGGAGGACTCCGAACGGTTCTACTATAATACGGGGGGGGGCCCTCTGTCAATATGTTGTGCCTCATGCACTGAAAAATGATCATAATCCCTATATATAGGGTTACTCCATTCCTCTTATCTGTACATCCGTCACAAAGGGGCGGATCGTCTCTGCGTACTTCTTCAGTTCTTCAGGCTCAGGAGCCCCAAGTCCCTCGCAGGGGACAGTCTCCCGGTCCGTGAAGCTCTGAAGGAAATACCGCTTCGCTCCGCGGATCATCCCGCCGATCCCTTCAAAGTCCTGTTCTTCGTGGAACTCCCTGATCACTGTCGTGCGGAACTCATAGTCCGGCGCCAGTTCCATGATCAGGCCGATGCTCCGGCGGATCAGGCCGAGCAGCGCCTCCCGCCCCGCAGCATTCAGGTCCAGGCCCGCGGTGGCAGGGTACTTCTCCGGACTGTTCTTGATATCCATGGCAACATAATCCGCAAGCCCTTCCCGGAGGAGCTGCTCCAGAAGCTCCGGATGGACGCCGTTCGTGTCCAGCTTCGTCAGGAACCCCAGCTCCCGGATCTTTCTTAAAAATACAGGAAGATCCCGGTACAGGCATGGCTCTCCTCCGGTTATGGCCACGCCGTCCAGCAGACCTTTCCGCTTTTTCAGGAAGGAAAAGAATTCCTCCTCGTCCATCATCGGTTCTGTGCTGCCCACCACCAGTTCAAAATTATGGCACCAGGGGCAGCGGAAATCACATCCCCCGAGGAACACAGTACAAGCTACTTTCCCCGGGAAATCCAGCAAAGTCATTTTCTGAAGGCCGTAGATTTTCATTGCCCGCTTCACTCCTCCGCTCTTTATGTCGTTCTGTATAATTCTTCCGCCCGCTTTTTCAGTTTTTTCGCCTCCGCGAACCACCCGCAGTGCTGGAATGCGGAAGAGCATGTCTCGAATACGAAGGCGGCGTAGCCCTTCCGGGTGCCGCTGACTGCGCCGTTTCCTGCGCTGCCGGAAACTTCTTCCCAAACCTTGTCCAGAAGTTCCTTCGCGCGTTCCAGAAACTCCTGGATCCGCTTCTCGGCGGCCTCCTCTTCCATGCCGTAAGCCGCTTCCGCTGTCTGAGCCATGTTCAGCCAGGTGATGGCCTGCTCCGGTTCCCCGCCGGGCACTGTCTCCATCACCCCCAAGGCTTTTCCGTACAGCTTCTCCGCTTCCGCGTAATGCCCCAGGGCCGTCTCCGCCAGGGCCATATTGTTGTAAAGGCCCCCCAGGAACTCAGGACTGACTCCGGCACCGGCAGCGTCCTGCGAAGCAGCAGCATGTTCTGCACGATCAGAATCCTGCCTGACAGAGCTGTTTTCGAAAATCGCCTGCGCTTTCCGGAACAGTTCCAGAGAGCGCTCGTTCTCTCCGAAAGCGTTGTTCGCCGTCGCCGCATTGACATAGGTGGTCCCTGCGCTGATGGTCTGCTCCATCCCCAGTTCCTTTAAAAGTTCCAGAGCGCTGCCGGCGTTCTCCAGCGCCTTCTCCTTCTCCCGTACTTTCCTGTAGAATCCCGTCAGTTCGTTCCGGAGCATCAGCTCGCCCCGGAGGTCTTTTCCAAGCTTTGCCTCCTCCAGCCAGTAAAGAAGATGGCGTTCCGCCCCGGCGTAGTCCCGGCGGCTCATATATTCGTCCAGCTTCCCGATGATCCGATGCTGCGGGACTGAACGCACTTCTGCTGTCACTCCATACCCCTCCCCGCTGAAGGGGCACTGCGGATCCGCGTAATCCTCCGGCTTCAGCTGTCTGCCCGGTCTGTCTGCATTATACTCGGCCATAGTCTGTTCCCTTCTGTATTCTCATACGATCGAAACCATGAGTTCCTTAAACCGCTTCAGACAGCGGAGTTTTATTCGTTACTATGCGAGAAGTTCCCTGAGGACCTTGATGAACAGAAGCACCAGCACAATGAGAAGGATGGGCCTCACGATCTTAGATCCCTTCTCCATGACCATGCCGGACCCCAGGTAAGCCCCCGCCATATTGCATAAGGCGGCCGCCAGGCCCAAAGGGATCACCACTGTTCCGCTCCTGAGGAATACGACCAGGGAAGTAATGTTCGTGGTGAAGTTGATGGCTTTTGTCTGGCCGTTGGCCGTCGCCATGCTGAGCCTGGAAAAGATGGTCAGCGCGATGATCAGGAAAGTTCCCGTTCCCGGCCCGTAGATCCCATCGTACATGCCGATCACAAAGGCGGCGATGACGGCAGTGATATATGTATTTGCGTCGAGGACTTCACTTTCCCTCGGCCGGTCCTTCAGGACTTTGGAATTTACCGCAAAGGCCACCATAGGAAGCACGCAGATCAGGATGATCAGCATGATCCTCTCATTGAGCCGAAGGGAGATGTGGGCCCCGATGGCGGAACCAGCAACAGCTGCCGGAATGGTCAGCAGCGCCAGTTTCCAGCGGATCATTTTCTTTCTGGCAAAGCGGAGTGTCGCTATGCCGGTCCCCAGACAGGAAGACAGCTTGTTCGTGCTGACGGCGTTGTGGACAGGCAGCCCCGCGAAAAGATACGCCGGCAGGGAGATCAGCCCGCCTCCGCCCCCTATGGCGTCTACAAAGCCCGCCAGGAAGACCATCGGGCACACGATCAGAAATGTTATCGGAGTAAGATGTATCATTCTGTTCCGTCTCCACTCTAAGTTTACATTCTGCGCTCTCGCAGCGCTTAGAACATCATATACTTAGTGTCCGGTTTTCACAAGTCTCCTGTTTTCACAAGACTTTTGTGTCATACCAGAAGGAAAGTGGTAAAATGTATATATAACCGGCGACCCGGGTCCAAGTGCTGGTTACTCAGAAAAATCAACACATTGACTGAGGAGGGAAACCCCATGACTTTTTACGGCCTGCTTCTGGACAGTTTTACTGCGCCTCAATGGGCAGAACTGCTGTTTCGCATCATTGTCGCCACCATCTGCGGCTCGGTCATCGGTCTGGAAAGAAGCCGCCGTTTTAAGGATGCCGGCATCCGGACTCACAGCGTCGTCGCGTGTACGGCTGCCCTCCTGATGATCGTCTCCAAATACGGCTTCGCCGATCTCTCCCAGGGCGACATTTACTTCGACGGTGTCCGGGGCGGAGATCCGGCCCGCATCGCGGCACAGGTGGTCAGCGGCGTCAGCTTCCTCGGCGCCGGCATCATCTACCGAGACCGCAATTTCAACACTAAGGGACTCACCACCGCAGCGGGCATCTGGGCTGTGGCGGGCATCGGCCTGGCCATCGGTTCCGGCCTCTACCTGGTCGGGGTCTTCACCACTCTTTTCATTGTCGTCCTCCAGCTGTTCATGCACAGGACCGCCGTCGGCAACGAGCATGTCTCCGATGTCCGTCTGGATATCGTTCTGCAGGACGGCTCCAGCTACCCGAAAATGCTGTACCAGAAGCTGGCGGAGTGGGAAGCCCTCGTGTCCGAGACCCATATCCGCAAGGAGGACGAGACTCATACCCGTTATATCATGATCCTGAAGCTGAGCCAGGACATCACCGATGAAATGCTGCACAATCTCATCACGGAGAATGAAGAGGTGGTCTCCATCAAGCTGGCCCGGGACACCTGAATAACAGAAAAGGGGAGGAGCCGGGCGTTTTTCGGCTGTTTTGAAAAATACGCACCCCTTTGGCCGGCACTTTCGGGCGTTTTTAAGAGAATTTTGATTCATGGAAGCTTTGATCGGGCGTTTTTCTGAAGAATTAAAAAATCCGTACCCCTGTTTTTTGAAAAATAAGGGTACGGATTTTTGATTTTTCTCTGAAAACGCCCACACTCTGCCAGAACACTTCAGAATCAGCGTAAAAACGCAGTCTTTTTCGCTGTTAGGGGGTACGGAAATTTGATAACCGCCGAAAAACGCCCTGTCTTTCTCTGCCAGAGGAAAATGTCAAATATCTTGTTCTTAGTACTGCTCTTTGTTCAGGCCCAGGAGGTCCTTCACCTTGCCGGTGATGTAGATTCCGATATCTCTGGAAGCGTCCGTGGACTGCGCGCCCAGGTGGGGGCTGATGATGAAGTTGTCACACTCGAACAGCGGGGAGGCGAACTCATCGTTGCCGGTGAGGCCGGAGCCTGCCAGCTCGTTCTCCATGACGTCGGAAGCGTATCCGCCGATGCGGCCTTCCTTCAGCGCCTCGTACATATCCTGCTCGTTGACGATGCCGCCGCGGCTCATGTTCAGGACCACTGCGCCGTCCTTCATGGTGGCGATGGACTTCTTATTGAACATGTTCTTGGTCTCGGGGGTCAGCGGGACATGGATGGAGATGAAATCGGAAATGCGGATCAGCTCTTCGACGCTCATTCCCTTTGCGCCTTCCGCATCGAACTGCTCGGGCTTCAGATAAGGATCGTACGCCACGATGTTCATCTTGAAGGCCTTGCCCAGTTCTCCGACACGGCGGCCGATACGGCCGAAGCCCATGATGCCCAGGGTCTTGCCGCGGAGCTCTCTTCCGACGAAAGTGTACTTGTCCCAGTTATGGTTGATCTTGACATCGTTGCATGCCGGAATGGTATTTCTGGAAATCTCCAGCATCTTGCAGATAGTCAGCTCGGCGACCGCGTTCGCGTTCATACCGGGAGCGTTAAAGACCTGGATGCCCTTTTCCTTCGCATAGTCCACATCGATGTGGTTGGTGCCGACTGCGCAGACGCCAATCATCTTCAAGTTCTTCGCCGCATCGAGGATCTCCTTGTCGATCTTCGGGTCCACACGCATGATCAGGATATCGTAATCACCGATCTGCTCTATCATCTCTGCCTTGGAAAGCGGCTTGCCGTTAGTGGTTGTTACATCGATATACTTCTCCAGTTCTTTCGCGATGCCGGGATAGACCGCATCAGTGATGAGACATTTCATAATTGTCAGATCTCCTTTCGGTTGCCATATGGTTTTTCAGTACCGTAAAAAGCGGCATTTCTGCTGATTTCTATTTTACAAATTCTTTACCCCTCTGTAAAGCCAGCATTTTCTGCATGCCGGCATCCTATTATTGCTAAAAATAATAGCCGGCCTGCACAACAGCCTGTTCTATACTCATAAACCGCCCGGGCACCCCGGTATGAATCGGGATGCCCGGGCTTCTATCGATATTTCTCAGGGGTACCGGATTTAAAGTTTCGCCTGCGCGGTGAATTAGAATGCGCGGCCCTGCTTGATCATGGCGTTAGCGACCTTCTCGACAGAAGCAAGGTTCGCGCCGGCGACCAGGTTGTAGCCAAGTCCATATCTCTCAGCTGCAGCAGCAGTGGAGTCATGGATGCCCTTCATGATCTTGTGCAGCCACTTGTCAACTTCCTCGCCATCCCAGAACAGTCTCTCGGAGTTCTGAGACATCTCAAGAGCGGAGACGGACACGCCGCCGCAGTTGACAGCCTTGGACGGAGCAACGATCATGTTCTTCTGGTCAAGCAGATAACGAAGAGCATCGTTAGTGGTGGGCATGTTGGCAACTTCAATGTAGTACTTCACGCCGTTGGCGACGATCTTCTTGGCCTCGTCCATGTTGACGTCGTTCTGGGTAGCGCACGGCATGATGATGTCGACATCCTTCTGGCCCCACGGCTTCTGGCCCGGGAAGAACTGCACGCCGAACTTGTCAGCATAATCCTGGACCTTGTTGCGGCCGGAAGCTCTCATCTCGAGCATGTAGTCGATCTTCTCCTGCGTAGCCACGCCGTCCGGATCATAGATGTAGCCGTCCGGGCCGGACAGGGTAACAGCCTTTGCGCCGAGCTCGCAGAGCTTTCTCGCAACACCCCAGGAAACGTTACCGAAACCGGCGACAGCAACTCTCTTGCCCTCGATCGGATCGTTCTCATGCTTCAGGACTTCCTGCAGATAGTAAACAGCACCGAAACCGGTAGCTTCCGGACGG
>JAFSYO010000077.1 GCA_017449925.1 Stomatobaculum sp. | reverse complement strand
GCGGTTCAAGGACTATATCGCGATGCCCAAGCCCAACCGGTACCAGTCCCTGCACACCACGGTGATCGGCAAGGACGGCCAGCCGTTCGAGATCCAGATCCGGACCTTTGAAATGCACCGCATCGCTGAATACGGTATCGCGGCACACTGGAAATATAAGGAATCCGGGAAGAACGCGGCGGCGGACAGCTCCGAGGACGCGAAGATGGCCTGGCTGCGCCAGATCCTTGAGTGGCAGCAGGACATGTCCGACAACAAGGAATTCCTCTCGGACATCAAGAGCGAACTGTCGCTGTTCTCGGACACGGTGTACTGCTTTACACCCACGGGAGACGTAAAGGATCTGCCCATGGGCTCTACGCCGGTGGATTTCGCCTACGCGATCCACTCTGCAGTGGGCAACCGCATGGTGGGCGCCCGGGTCAACGGAAAGCTGGTGAACATCGACTACCAGATCCAGAACGGTGACCGGATCGAGATCATCACCTCCCAGAACTCCAAGGGACCCAGCCGGGACTGGCTGAAGATCGTAAAGAGTACCCAGGCGAAGAACAAGATCAACCAGTGGTTCAAGAGCCTTCTGAAGGAAGAGAACATCGTCCGCGGAAAGGAATTGATCCAGATGTACTGCCGGCAGAAGGGGTACGACTGGGTGGAACTGAACAAACCGGAGTATCAGGAGAAAGTGCTGCGGCGCTATGCCCTGAAGGACTGGGAATCCTGTCTTGCGACCATCGGACACGGCGGCCTGAAGGAAGGTCAGGTCGTGAACCGGATGATGGAGGAGCGGAGAAAGGATCTGCAGAAGCAGATCTCCGACGAGACGGTGCTGGCGAACGCCCAGGCTGCCGCGACGGGAAAGACGACCCCCGAGATGTCGGTCCGGAAGACCGGGAACGGCATCGTGGTGCGGGGCGTTCACGATCTGGCGGTGCGCTTTTCCATGTGCTGCGCGCCGGTGCCCGGAGACGAGATAGTCGGCTTCGTGACCAGGGGCCGCGGCATCACGATCCACAGGACGGACTGCGTGAACATTATCAATCTGCCTGAGGACGAGCGGATCCGCCTGATTCCCGCCGAGTGGCAGTCCAGTGCGGCAGGAGATGAAGTGAAGTACCGCACCGAGGTCCGGATCATCGCCCGCAACAGGGTCGGCCTGTTCGTAGAGATTTCCAAGATCTTTACGGAGCGGGAGATCGACATGCTGACAATCAATACCAGAACTTCAAAACAGGGGATCGCCACGGTGATGGTGTCCTTTGAGATCGGCAGTATAGATGAGCTTCAGTCGCTGATCACGAAGCTGCGTCAGGTGGGCGGCGTGATGGAAGTGGAGCGGAGCACAGGCTAAGACAGAAGGAGAAAACATGAAGATCGATATCAAGAGAATGGTGCTGGGACCAGTCCAGACCAATGTCTTCTTTGTCAGCAATCCCGAGACGAAGGAGTGCGTGATCATTGATCCGGCGGACAACGCGCCGCGGATCCGCATGGCAGTGAACAAGCTGGGAGTGACGCCGGTGGCGATCCTTCTGACCCACGGCCACTTTGATCACATCGACGCGGCGGATGAGGTCCGCAAGATGTTCGGCATCAAGATCTACGCCCTGGACAAGGAGCAGGAGACGCTGGCGGATCCGTATCTGAACGGCGACGCCCGTTTCTACCGCAAGAGACTGACCCTCGCCGCGGACGTGTGGTTCCACGACGGGGATGTGCTGGATTTCCTGGGTGAAAAGTGGAAGGTCATCTGGACCCCGGGCCACACCGCAGGCTCCTGCTGCTTCTACATCGAAGAAGAGAAGGTGCTGTTCTCCGGCGACACGCTGTTCCAGGCTTCCTTCGGCAGATACGACATGCCGGGCGGATGTTTCACGGATCTGCAGAAATCGCTGAAGGAGAAGATCCTGACTCTCCCGGACGATGTGGTCGCGTTCCCGGGCCATATGGAAGAGACGACCATCGGTTTTGAGAAGAGGTATAATCCCATTTTATGATCGCACTGCTAATAACGGATGTCCCGTTTGAACAGGACATCCGTGAACTGTTTATGGCATTTTATCCTGGAAAAGGGTATATTTATGTAGACGATCCGGCGGCGGAGATCCGCTTCACCGCAGAGGCGGGAGAGGACGCGGATGCATGTGCCGGATACACGGAGACAGACGATGCGCCGGCTCCGGAGACCGCGCCGGAAGCGGAGGATGATTCCGCGGAAGGCATCTACCGCATGACGCTCTCTGTCGGCGGAAGATCTTACCGGTTTTCTTCTGTCCGCTACAAAGAGCGCCTCTGGTCCAAGAACGCCCTGAAGCGCGCCCTTTACAAGACCCTTTGTAAAGAGAACGGACGCACCCTTCCCTGGGGGACCCTCACGGGCATCCGCCCGGCGAAGCTGGCCCTGACAGAACTGATGGAAGGGGTATCTTCGGAAGAGGTGCGGAACCACCTGAAGGAGCGCTACTTTGTCAGCGACCTGCGGAACGACCTCTGCGTCAGGACCGCGGAGAATGAGCTGAAGGCGGTGCAGGGGCTGGACCTGAAGAAGGGATGGAGCCTGTACATCGGGATCCCCTTCTGTCCCACCACCTGCCTCTACTGTTCCTTCACTTCCTACCCCATTGCGGCTTCGAGGAAGAAGAGAAGCGTGCCCGGGGACAAGTCCTCCCCGGATCAGGTGACGGCTTATATCGACGCCCTGTGCGGAGAGCTTCGCGCCGTCGCGGAGATAATGCGGGGCAGGAAGCTCGAGACCATCTACATGGGCGGCGGGACCCCCACCAGTCTGGAAGCTTCTGAACTGGAGAGGATCCTGACGACGGTCCGGGATCATTTCGACCTGCAGTACCTGAAGGAACTGACAGTGGAAGCAGGGCGGCCGGACAGCATCACGGCGGAGAAACTGGAGACGCTTAAGAAATGCGGCGTGACCAGGATCTCCATCAACCCTCAGACCCTGAAGCAGGAAACTCTGGACCTGATCGGCAGAAGACACACCGTGGACCAGTTCCGGGAGTGCTTCTGCCTGGCCCGGTCCCTGGGCTTTGACAACATCAATACGGACCTCATTGCGGGGCTCCCGAACGAGACTGCGGAGGACATGCGGCGCACCATGGAGGGCATCCGGGAACTTGCCCCGGACGATGTCACCATCCACAGTCTGGCGCTGAAGCGGGCTTCCCGCCTGAACACCCGCCGGGAGGATTACGCCGACGTGCAGTACGGCAGCGCGTCGGATATGATCACTCTGGCAGCGGAGTACTGCGGCGCCATGGGTCTTCACCCCTACTACCTGTACCGCCAGAAAAACATGGCCGGGAACCTGGAAAATGTGGGCTGGTGCAGGCCCGGAAGAGAAGGCCTTTACAACATCCTCATCATGGAGGAACTGCAGACCATCGTCGGCACCGGCGCCGGCACCACCACGCGGGTGATGTTCCCGGAAGAGAACCGGTACGAACGCGCCGAGAACGTCAAAGACCCCCTGCTCTACGTGCAGAAAGTCGACGAGATGATCGAGAGAAAACGCAGGCTGCTGGACAGCTGGTTAGGCAGGCGGAGTCGTTACATGCGGCTCGCCTATATAGATGGATAGGAGACAAGAAGTATGGCACTGAAAAAGAAGCCGGTCACCGGCATGAAGGACATCCTCCCGGAGGAGATGGAACTCCGGGATTACCTGATGGGCATGATCAAGGATACGTACAGGAGCTTCGGCTTCACCCCCATGGAGACTCCCTGTGTGGAGCACATCGAGAACCTGACCTCCAAACAGGGCGGAGACAATGAGAAGCTGATCTTCAAGATCCTGAAGCGCGGCGAGAAGCTGGTGATCAGCAGTGAGGCGACGGAAAACGACCTGGCGGACAGCGGTCTGCGCTACGATCTGACCCTGCCGCTGAGCCGCTACTACGCCAACAACGGCGCGAAGCTGCCGCAGCCCTTCAAGGCGCTGCAGATCGGCTCTGTCTGGAGAGCGGACCGGCCCCAGAAGGGACGTTTCCGTCAGTTCACCCAGTGCGACATCGACATCCTGGGAGAAGCCTCCAGTCTGGCGGAGATCGAACTGATCACTGCCACCGGCACGGCGCTGAAGCGCATCTGCCCCGACAATTCCTTTACGGTCCGGGTGAACGACCGCAGGATACTGAAGGCCCTGGTCTCCTGGGCTGGCTTCCCGGAAGACGCGGCGGATTCCGTGCTCATCACCCTCGACAAGATGGATAAGATCGGCGAAGAGGGCGTAAAACAGGAGCTGATAGAAAACGGGTACGCGGGCGATGCCGCCGACAAATACCTGAAACTTCTGGCTTCCCTCGGAAAGGACGCAGCGGCGGTCCGAGGACTGGCGGAGACGCTGGGAGAGCACCTGGAAAAGGGAACGGCGGAGAATCTCGCCGGAATCATGGAGACTGTGTCCCAGGTCACCGGCGGCGTCTTCGGCATTGCCTTTGATCCCACCCTGGTGCGCGGCATGGGCTACTACACCGGCCCGATCTTTGAAGTATCCATGGAAGGTTTCGGCGGCAGCGTGGCCGGCGGAGGACGCTACGACAAGATGGTGGGCCGCTTTACCGGCCAGGACACGCCGGCCTGCGGTTTTTCCATCGGCTTTGAGCGGATCATCACCATCCTCATGGACACTGAATTCCGCATCCCGGGACAGAGAGAAAAGAAGGCTTTCCTCTTCGACAAGAAGCTGGGCGGCGAACAGCTCGCAGAGGTCCTGAAGAAAGCGGCGGAGGCCCGGGCCGAAGGCGCGGACGTCCTGGTGGTAAAGATGGCAAAGAACAAGAAGTTCCAGCGCGAGCAGCTGTCCCTGCAGGGATACACCGAGTTCGTGGACTTCGTGTAATAATACAGCGCTTCCGAAAGCGCAATACTTAAGAATATACAGGCAAAAGGAGATACAGTTATGGCAGAGTCAATGAAGGGTCTTCACAGGACCCACCGCTGCGCCGAGACCGTGAGTGCGGGCGAGGGCGCGTTTGTCACTGTGATGGGATGGGTGCAGAGAAGCCGCAACAAGGGCGGCATCATCTTCACGGATCTTAGAGACCGCAGCGGCATTCTTCAGATCGTGTTCGAGGAAGATAAGTGCGGCACCGCTGTTTTTGAGAGAGCGGCCGATCTGCGGGCAGAGTTCTGCATCGCGGTGGAAGGAACGCTGGAGAAGCGCGAGGCGCCGAACAAGCAGATCCCCACGGGCGAGTACGAGGTGGTGGCGAAAACGCTGCGCATCCTGTCCGAGTCGGAGGTCCCGCCCTTCCCCATCGAGGAGAATACAAAGACCAGGGAGGAACTTCGTTTGAAGTACCGTTTCCTGGACCTGAGAAGACCCGACATCCAGAAGAACATCATCACCCGTTCCAAGATCGCCACGGAGACCCGCGCGTTTCTGGCGGAGAACGGATTCCTGGAGATCGAGACTCCGACCCTCATCAAGTCCACGCCGGAGGGCGCCCGGGACTACCTGGTCCCCAGCCGCGTTCATCCCGGCACCATGTACGCTCTGCCCCAGTCGCCCCAGCTTCTGAAGCAGCTGCTGATGTGCTCCGGTTATGACCGTTACTTCCAGCTGGCCCGCTGCTACCGCGACGAGGACCTGCGGGCGGACCGTCAGCCGGAGTTCACCCAGATCGACATGGAGCTTTCTTTTGTGGACGTGGACGATGTGATCGATGTCAACGAACGACTGATGCAGCGGCTGTTCAAGGAGGTTCTGAATATCGACCTCCAGATTCCCTTCCTGAGAATGACCTGGCAGGATGCCATGGACCAGTACGGTTCTGACAAGCCGGATCTCCGCTTCGGGATGAAGCTGCACGACGTGACTGACCTGGTCCGGGGCTGCGGCTTCGGCGTGTTCACCGGCGCCATCGAGGCCGGCGGCACAGTGCGGGGCATCAACGCGGAAGGCCAGGGCGGCATGCCCAGAAAGAAGATCGACGCCCTGACTGAGTTCGCGAAGACCTATGGCGCGAAGGGCCTTGCTTACATCGCCCTTCAGGCGGACGGTACCATGAAGTCCTCCTTCGCGAAGTTTATGCAGCCGGAGGAGATGGACGCCCTGGTGAAGGCCATGGACGGAAAACCCGGCGACCTGCTTCTTTTCGCCGCGGACAAAACGAAGGTGGTCTGGGATGTGCTGGGAGCCCTTCGCCTGGAGCTGGGAAGACAGCTGGGCCTGATGAAGAAGGACGACTTCCGCTTCCTCTGGGTCAC
The DNA here is from genome assembly GCA_017449925.1 of Stomatobaculum sp. Next base: position 30,702 of record JAFSYO010000077.1, on the reverse strand, counting down.
GGAGTTCCCGCTTTTAGAGTGGTCCGAGGAAGAGAACCGCTTCAAAGCCATGCATCATCCCTTTACCATGCCGATGGAAGAGGACTGGGACAAGATCGACTCCGATCCCGGCGCTGTCCGCGCGAAGGCCTACGACATCGTCCTGAACGGCACGGAGATCGGCGGCGGTTCTGTCCGTATCCATCAGGCAGACATTCAGGAGAAGATGTTCGAGGTGCTGGGACTGACGAGAGAAGTGGCGGAGCAGCGCTTCGGATTCCTTCTGGAGGCTTTTAAGTACGGAGTTCCGCCCCACGCAGGGCTGGCCTATGGCCTGGACCGCGTGGTCATGCTGATGGTGGGCGCGGAGACGATCCGCGATGTCATCGCCTTCCCGAAGATTAAGGACGCGTCGGATATGATGATGAACGCGCCGGATACTGTGGAAAAGAAACAGCTCGACGAGCTGGCGATCCGTTTCACGACGGAAGAGGAATAATACGAAACAGATATTATGGATACGATTAAAATTCTGGTGGTGGATGATGAACCCCGCATGAGGAAGCTGGTGAAGGATTTCCTGAGCGCCAAGGGCTATGAGATCCTGGAAGCCGGTGACGGGGAAGAAGCAGTGGAACGCTTCATGTCGGACCGGGAGATCGACCTCCTGATCCTCGATGTCATGATGCCGAAGATGGACGGCTGGGAAGTGGTAAAGGCTGTCCGTCAGTATTCCCGCGTGCCGATCATCATGCTGACGGCCCGGGGAGAAGAACGGGACGAGCTCCTGGGATTCAGGCTGGGAGTGGACGAATATATTTCCAAACCCTTCAGCCCGAAGATCCTGGTGGCGAGAGTGGAAGCGCTGCTCCGGAGAAGCCTGCCGGGCGCGGGGCAGCAGGACATCCTCTCTGCCGGTGGCATCGTGGTGGACAAGACCGCCCACGAGGTGAAGATCGACGGAGTCCCGGTGGAGCTGAGCTTCAAGGAGTTCGAGCTTCTGTCCTATTTCATGGAGAACCAGGGGATCGCCCTGTCCAGGGAGAAGATCCTGAACAACGTCTGGAATTACGACTACTTCGGGGACGCCCGTACCATCGACACCCATGTGAAGAAGCTGCGGGCGAAGATGGGTGAAAAGGGCGCCTTGATCCGCACGATCTGGGGGATGGGCTATAAGTTCGAGCCCGACGAAGAGAAAGCGTGACTGTCATGCGTCAGTCCATCCGGGTGCGCTTCACCTGCCTGTTCCTGGCGGTGATCGCGGCGGTGCTCCTGGCCTTGTTTCTCATGAACACCTTCGGACTGGAGCGCTTTTACAGGAACCATAAAATAAAAGAGATCGAGGCGGCCTATGAGGTGCTGAACGAGATCGTCATGGAGGAGGGGGCTGACAGCAGCCGCCTCCTTAGTGTGCTGGAAGAATACTCCGACGCCCATAACATCAGTATTGCAGTGATCGATTCCGCCAACTCCCAGTCCCTGCAGTCCACGGAGCGGAGCGGAGATTTCCTGTATCAGCGGATCCAGAAATATCTTTTCAACCAGGAGTTCCGGGATAAGTCCAAGGTCCTCCTGGAAAAAAAGAATTATACGATCATGATGACGGAGGAGGAAAAGTACGGCGCCGGAGCTATCGACTGCTTCGCTTTCTGCGGCGACAACCAGACGATGCTTTTAATGTCCACACCGGTGGCCAATATGCAGGAGAGTGTCCACCTGGCGAACCGATTCCTGAGTTTTGCCGGCGTCTGCGTCATGATCGTCGGATTCCTTCTGGTGTTCTTCATGACGAAGCAGATCACGGAGCCCATACGGCACCTCGCCGCCATTTCCGAAAAGATGGGCGGCCTGGATTTTTCCGAACGCTACGAAGGACAGCGGGAGGATGAGATCGGGGTGCTGGGCACCAACATGAACTTTATGGCTGCCAAGCTGGAGGAGACCTTCCGGGAACTGAAGGAAAAGAACCTGCAGCTGAAGCACGCCAACGGACTCCTGAAGGAAGCCAACTTCCAGCTGCAGGAGGATATCCGCCGCAAGGAAGAGATCGATGAGATGCGGAAGGCATTCATCGCCAACGTCTCCCATGAACTGAAGACCCCCATCGCTCTTATCCAGGGCTATGCCGAAGGGCTGAACGACGGACTCTGCGAGGACCCGGAGAGCAGGAGATATTATCTGGACGTCATCATCGACGAATCCAACCGGATGAACAGCCTGGTGAAGCAGCTTCTGACTCTCTCGAAGCTGGAGTCCGGTACACCGGACCTGAACCTGGAGACCTTCGACCTGGCCCAGGCAGCAGCCAATCTGATCGGAAATATGAAAGTGATGGCGGAGGAACAGGGAGCGTCCATTAATTTCAGGGTGAAGAGTGCTGATGGAGAAGACGTCTCCGAAGGTTCGGAAACAGACGGCGGTACGGGTACAGGCATCCCGGTCATGGTACGGGGAGATGAGTTCAAGATCGAGGAAGTGCTGTCCAACTACCTGAGCAACGCCGCGCACCATGTAAATAAGGGCGGGAGCATCGTTGTCACCTCCGAGGATCTGGGAAGTACGGTGCGGACCCACGTGTTCAATACCGGAAGCAGCATCCCGGAGGAGGACATCGACCACATCTGGGACAAGTTCTACAAAGTGGACAAAGCCCACACCCGCACCTACGGAGGCACCGGCATCGGCCTGTCCATCGTCAAGGCGGTGATGGAAGCCCACGGCATGGGATACGGCGTGCGGAACGTGCCGCCGGAGGAAGCAGCATTGTATGGTGCTGCTGTAGATAACGCTGACGGCGCAGTGAATACTGATGACGCTGATAACACCGGCGGCGTTGATTTCTGGTTTGATCTCCCGAAAGGGGAAGAATCGGCATGAATCATGGGATTTTTATCAGTTACAGGCGTGACACCGGCAGCACAATGGCGCGGATGCTCTATGACAGGCTTCGCCTTGAAAAGAACTACCGGTGTTTTCTGGATGTGCAGACACTGAATGCCGGGAACTTCCGGAAGAACATCCATGAGGAGATGCAGAACTGCGACATCTTTCTGCTGGTCCTCACAAAGAACGCCCTGAACCGCTGCAGCAATCCGAATGATAATGTCCGCCTGGAGATTCTGGCGGCAATAGAGGAAAAGCTTGCCATCATTCCTGTCACTTCAGAGGATTTTTCCTGGCCGGAACAAATGCCGAAGGGATTGGAATTCGTACAGGATTACAATGCCATCCCTTATATTCAGGTCTATTCTGAAAGCTTTTTTGAACGGCTCTATTCCTTTATCGAAAGAGCAAGGACGGAAGGCAGCCAGGCCGCTCTCTCAGACTCCGGGAAAACAAATACTGTTATATATACAGAAAAAACAGAGATGCAGGAAGAACCGGGAGAGTCGGAGAAGGCGGCAATTCCGGAAGATACAGCAATAACAGAAGAACCGGGCGGTTCGGAGAAACAGGTAATACCGCGGAAGAAGTCTTGGATTCCTGCCGTGATCTGTGCCGTTGTAGTGGCTTTCATGGCTGTTTTTATAAACGGGCAGAAAAAGAGTACATCTGTGCAGGAAACCACTCAGGCCGTCGGGCAGGAAACAGCTGCCGCTGAGAAGGAAACAGGAGCCGCCGGACAAACGGCCGGTGCATCTGAAACAGAGGCTCTGCAGCTGGAGCTGGAAACAGAGTCGACAATTGGCCCCGCAGGTGCCGCAGACTCTTTATATGCTGCATTTACCGCGGGAGCATCTCAGGCGGACGCGGGTGAACTTCCGATGTCTGTAAAGGTCAAAGGGAAGTACACAGACGGATTCGCATGGGCGAAGTTCACGACGGGCAGCAAAGAAGACGTGAAGTATTATGTCACGCTTCAGAACCTGACCGCGGACAGCAGTATGCTGATCGGACGGGTTCTTGATGAAAACGGTTCTGTTCTGGAAGCTTCGAAATATAATCATCAGGCGACGCTGATGGAAGCGGACAAGAGCGGAACGACGTGCTCCATGATGTTTGATTCTCTTACGCCGGATAAAACATACTATATTCAGGTGGAAGGAGGCAGCGAGGCTGAATACTCGCTGTCCGTATCTGAGGGAGGGCAGCAGAAGGCCATATGTACGGCCAAGAATGCTATTGCGTCTGCGGATGATTTTTACAGTGCCTCCAATCAAGACGGCGCGCCTGTCCTCACGATCAATCAGGAATATCAGGGACATTATAAAAGCGGTTTCGCCTGGACTGCTTTCAGGACAGGAAACAAAAAATATACGGAGTACTATGTCACGCTTCAGAACCTTTCATCAAACAACAGTATTCTGACCGGGCGTGTTTACGACGAGTATGGTACTGTCCTGGAGGCATCAAAGTATAATTTCCAGGCGACCTGGATGGATGCGGACAGCAGCGGGACAACGCGCTTTATGATGTTTGATTCATTGGAACCGGAAACTGTTTACTACATTGCGGTGGAAAGCGGCAGCGAGGCAGATTATCTGATCAGTGTCAGCGATCAGGAATAATTCTATGAGGTGCAGGAAATGGAAATATCTACCATCCTGAATTATGACGATATTGTTATCCAGTGTCATGATGAACCGGATGCAGACGCCCTTGCCAGCGGCTTCGCTCTGTACTGCTGGCTTCGGGACCATGACAGACAGGCCAGGTTCATCTACGGTGGGCGAAACGGCAGCCTGAAGCCGAATCTTCAGTTCATGAAGGATCTTCTTGAGATTCCGGTGGAGCATGTCACGGAGCTTTCCGAGCCGGAGCTTCTGGTCATGACGGACTGCCAGTACGGAGAGAAGAACGTGCAGAAGTTCCATGCGAAACAGATATGTGTCATCGACCACCACCAGGTGCGGGACCGTGCGAAACTCCCCGACATGTATGAAGTCCTGGAGAACTACGGCTCCTGTTCGACTGTCATCTACGGGATGTTCCTGCGGGACGGATACGATATGTCCGGGAAAACTCCGCTGCAGACCGCGCTGTTATACGGTCTGTACATGGATACCAGCCAGTTTCAGGAACTTTGGCATCCTGCCGACAAAGATATGTGGGACGCTCTGCAGCCGGACGAAGGCATTCTGAATGTTCTGAAAAACTCCAACATAGCCTCCTCTGATCTTACCGCCATCGGAGACGCGTTTGCGGCCCATCGGGTGGAGAAGGAGCATCGGTTTGCGATCACGCAAGTCCATACCCGCGACCGCAATATCCTCGGTATAGTGAGTGATACACTGCTGCAGGTAGATTCCATCGACGCTTGTGTCGCATATGCAGCCATCAATGACATTATCCGCTTTTCTGCCAGAAGCTGCACAAAAGAGTTCCGTGCCGATGAGCTGGTGCAGGTCATCGCTGACGGAATCGGAGCTGCAGGCGGACATATGCGCAAAGCGGCAGGTGTTATCTTCTGCGACGCTCTGCGGGAGGTATATCCGGACTCCGCTGATTTCACGGAAGTTCTGATCGCGAGACTCCGGCATTATTTTGACAGTACAGACACCGTGTACGCAGGGCGGCAACTGGATATGACAGGTTTTGGCCTGTTCCGAAAGCTTCCTGTTCATGCGGGAATGGCTGACCTGAACACAGTGTTTTCTCCGAATACGAAAGTGATGCTGCGGACCCTGGAAGGGGACATTGACATTACGGTCAATCTGAACCAGCTTCTGATGATCGGTGTGAACGCTGAAACATATCCCATCACCCGCGACACTTTTAACAAGAGTTATCACCTTACTGGAAATAAATACGAATTTTCGAAAGATTACGTTCCTGCTGTGCGGGATTACATGAGCGGGTCCCAGGTCGACCTTTCTTCGCTGACACAGGAATGCGTTTCTTTGGGAAGTTCGCTGGTCTACGCGAAGCAGCTCACGCGCCGGACCCATGTTTTTACTATGTGGGACAAGCAGAAATATATCTACGGAAAAGCCGGCGACTGGATCGCAGTCCAGAAAGACCGCCCCGAGGATGTATATATCATCGCGAAGGATGTTTTTTCAAAAACGTACGAAGAGGAGTGATGGGACGAAAGGGTCGGGAGCATGACGGCGATTTTTCTTGATATTGATGGTGTCTTGAATAATCTGGAGACATCGGTGGTGATTCCCGGCAGGAAGATCATCGGAGTTGAGGATGAAATGGTAGCGCGCCTCCGGGAGATCTGGGACCTTTCGGAGGAGCCGGTGATCGTTCTGACCTCCACCTGGAAAGAGGCCTGGGAGCCGGAAAACTGTGACGACGGCAGCGGTTACGGCGAGGAGGGCGTCTACCTGGATGAGAAGCTCGGAGAATTCGGGATGAAGATCTCCGCGAAAACGGAGGACAAATGGGAGGAGAGAGGCGCCGGGATCTGGCGGTATCTCGAAAAACATCCTGAGATCACGAAGATCCTGATCCTCGACGACTTCAGTTTTGATTTTAAAGAGCAGGGCCTGTACCCCTACTGGATCCGGACGGAGTTTGAAGGGGAGCACGGCGGGCTGCAGGACAGTCACGTGAAGAAAGCCGCCCGGATCCTGCGGCTGCAGGATGCGAAGAGTTTCCAGTTACAGAGAAGTTCCCGGGCGAAAGAAAGCGGGAAAAAGAGAGGCTGGTTCAGCTGGCCCTGGAAAAGTAAGGATCAATAATGATCTTAAAGGGGATCCGTAAGAATGATCAAATATGTCTTCTTTGATTTTGACGGAACGGTCTACGATACCGTGGAAGGGATCACGAAGAGCATTCAGTACGCATTGCGGCAGCGCGGCATGGACGCGGAGCTTCATGAGCTCCGGAAGTTCGCGGGGCCGCCGCTGGCGGATAAATTCATGGAAGTGTACCACGTGTCGGAGCAGGACGCTATTGACATGGTGAGGGTGTTCCGGGAGCGCTACGCGCCTATAGGCATCTTTGAGAGCAAGCCGTTTCCGGGAATCAAACGATTCCTCCTGGCGCTGAAGGCAGCCGGGCTGAAGGTCGGTGTCGCGACCTCGAAGCCCCAGAACATGGCTGAGCAGCTGATAGAGAAGGGCGGGCTCACGGAATGTTTTGACGTCGTGGTGGGAAGCAGGATCGGACCCGGCAACGATAAGAAATGGGAGATCCTTTCCCGGGCCATGGAACAATGCGGCGCGGAAAAAGAAAACTCTGTCCTGGTGGGCGACACAAAGTACGATGTGGGCGGAGCGAGAAAGTGCGGCATTCCCTGCATCGGCGTCCGCTGGGGCTACGCAGCAGAAGGCGAGCTGGAGGAGGCAGGCGCTGACATCATTTTCGACACCATGAAGGAACTGGAGCGGTTCCTGACCGGGAACCCGGAATTCTGAGCAGCGGTTTTTGCCGGTCCAAAGGTGTTGTTTTTTCCTACGGGGGTTTTTTATGTCTTTGCTTCTGACACAGCAGATCATCCAGATGTTCCTGATGATGCTCTGCGGCTATATGGTCGTCCGCCTGGGGATACTAAAGGCAGAGGAAAGCCGGGCGCTTTCGATCATCATAGTCTATATCATATGCCCGGCCAACATACTGAATGCGTTCCAGATCGACTACGCACCGGAAGTCGTGGAGAATTTCAAGCTGGCTCTGATGTCGGGAGTCATGATCCACGCGCTGGTGTTCCTGGTGGTCTACGGGCTGAGTATTCCGTTCCGTTTTTCCGGGATAGAAAAAGCTTCTCTCATCTATTCCAATGCGGGCAATCTGATCATCCCCCTGGTCCTGGCAATTCTGGGAGAAGAGTGGGTCATCTATGCCAGTGCTTTCATGTTTGTGCAGCAGGGGATCATGTGGTCCCACGGAAGATCCATCATCGAAGGAAAGCGGGGGATGGATCTGAAAGCTATTCTTACCAACCTGAATCTGATGGCCTGTTTCATAGGACTTATCATGTTCCTGCTCCGGCTGAAATTCCCTCCGCTTCTCCACGGAGCGGTGAAGTCGCTGGGCGGGACCATCGGCCCCATCACCATGTTGAACATGGGTATGATCTTCGCTGGCACTGACATGAAAAAGATGCTCCAGGGAAAACGGATCTGGATCATTGCTTTTCTGAAGATGCTTGTGGTTCCGGGACTTGTGGTGCTGGCCATGAAGCTTTCCGGAATTGCGGCGATGGCTCCGGACGGGAAGACCGTGCTGTACATCAGTCTTCTTGCCTGCATGACGCCCACCGCCACCAGTATTACCCAGATGGCGCGGCTCTTTGACCGGGAACCGCAGTACGCCACGGCAATCAACACCGTGACCACAGTGATGTGCCTGGTCACTATGCCGCTGATGACGTTTTTGTATGAATTTTGAGAAAAAAGTACCAAAAAAGGACCCGAAACTCGTGCTTCTTCCGTTTCTTTTTACGAAAGAATCTATTATATTAGTAGTATGACATCCTGCGGTCAGCAGCAGAAGAAATAGAACGGCAGTCAAAAACGTATCCAAGGGAAAGATCCATCGTCAATTATCATCGGGGAGGAAATGAGGTATGGCCGGAAAGTACAATATTTGTCTTGACATTGGCGGGACGAAGGTCCTGGGGGCGATCTTCGACAAGAACAAAGAGATCGTCTACCGTCTGAAGAAGAAGACGAAAGAGGGAGGCGACTCCAAGGAGAACGTGGAGGAGGTCATCATCAGCGTTGTGGCGGAGATGCTGGAGGCGTCCGGCATCAAGAAGAAGGACATCAGCGCCATCGCTGCGGGCGCGCCCGGCGTCATCGATTCCGCCAAGGGCATCGTCCTCTTTTCCCCGAATCTTCCCTGGAGAGATTATGATATCAAGACGCCGATCGAGAAAAAGTTCGGGGTGCCGTTCTTCATCGGCAACGATGTGAACGTAGGTGTGCTGGGCGAGTACAAGTACGGTGCGGCCCGGGGCTATAAGAACGTAGTCGGTTTCTTCCCCGGCACGGGCATGGGCGGCGGCCTGATCCTGGACGGTAAGCTGTTCACGGGCAACAAGTTCAAGGCGGCGGAGTACGGCCACATGATCCTCGAGCCGGAAGGACCGCTGTGCGGATGCGGTCAGAGAGGCTGCCTGGAGGCACTGTCCAGTAAGCAGGGCATGTCCGCCTACATCCGGGAGCAGACGAACCGCGGCAGAGAGAGCATGATGAAGGACAGCGTCCAGGGCGGCGTCTTCAAGAGCAAGATCCTGAAGAAGGCCCTGGCGGCGAAGGATACGGTGGCTATGGAAGCGGTGGACCGCGCCTGCCATTACCTGGCGATCGCCACCGGCAATATGATCAATACCATCAGCCCGGATATTGTGGTGTACGGCGGCGGTGTCATCGAAGCCTGCGGCGAGATCTTCCTGGAGAAAATCCTGAAGGAAGTGGACCGCTACTGCATGCCTTCCATCCGTTCCACCGTAGATCTGAAGATCGCCGAGCTGGGCGATGACTCCAACATCTACGGCGCCCTGGCAATGATCGAGGAGAAGTAATATCCGGGTGCTGAGTTAAACAGTGTTTTGACAGCTATACCCTGTTAAAGGTATAATAGTTACAGTTTCACAGACACTGACTACCGGGAAAAAGAAGGACAACAAGGAGGAGCGCAACATGAAGTTTTTTATCGATACCGCTAATGTGAATGAGATTCGTGAAGCAGCTGATATGGGCATTATCTGCGGTGTTACCACGAACCCGTCCCTGATCGCGAAAGAGGGAAGAGATTACATTGAGACCCTGAAGGAGATCACCTCCATTGTCGACGGGCCGATCTCCGGCGAGGTGAAGGCATCCACCACTTCCGCAGAAGGCATGATCGAAGAGGGAAGAGCGATTGCAGCGCTGCATCCGAACATGGTCGTTAAGATCCCGATGACCGGCGAAGGACTGAAGGCGGTGAAGGTGCTCAGCAAGGAAGGCATCAAGACCAACGTGACTCTGGTGTTCTCCCCGGCGCAGGCCCTTCTGGCTGCAAGAGCTGGCGCAACTTATGTTTCTCCGTTCCTCGGTAGACTGGATGACGTCGGAACCGACGGCGTTCAGCTGATCGCGGATATCGCCGAGATCTTCAGTATGTACGGTGACATCGAAACCCAGATCATCAGTGCGTCTGTCCGTCACTCCATGCATGTCATTCAGTGCGCGCAGGCCGGCGCGGACATCGCGACCGTTCCTTACGGCGTCCTGATGCAGATGCTGAAGCACCCGCTTACCGACATCGGCATCGCGAAGTTCAAAGCTGACTACGAAAAAGTTTTCGGAAAGTAATTCCACATTCTGACAGCATCGAGACCACGGCGCCCCGCATCTTCGGGGCGCGTCTGATAGGGGGAATGGAAGGGAGAAGGAAATTACCAGGGATAAGATCCGCGGCGTCAACCTGGGAAACTGGCTGGTGCTGGAGCGGTGGATGGAGCCGGAACTGTTCCGGGATACGGACGCGGAGGATGAGACCTGGCTCCGGCGGCTTCTTCCCGCAGAGGAGCTGGAGCGGCGGCTGAAGAAGCACCGGGACAGCTGGATCACCGAGGCGGATTTCCGGTGGATCGCGGCTCAGGGAATGAACCTGGTCCGCATACCGGTCCCGTGGTTTATTTTCGGAGACCATCCTCTCGAGGGAAGCCAGAACAAGAATATGGCTGATACTCCTGCGGCGAGCTGCGTCGAATACCTGGACCGGGCGTTTCTCTGGGCGGAGCGGACCTGCCTGAAGGTGCTTATCGACCTTCATACGACGCCGGGAAACCAGAATGGCTATGACAACGGCGGGCTGGTCGGTGTGTGCCGCTGGCACCGGGATCCGGAGGAGGTGGAATACGTCCTTACGGTGCTTCAGCGTCTTGGGGAGCGGTACGGAAACAGGGAGGGACTGTTTGGGATCGAGGTCCTGAACGAGCCCATCAGCTGGATTGTGTACCATACGGCGCCGACTACAGGCAGGGCCAGGAACAAGGAAGAATCCCGGGGCTCGGGCCACGTGCCTCTCAAATTTCTCCGGAGTTTTTACCTGGAGGCTTACCGGCGGCTCAGGGAAGTCATGCCGGAGGACAAAGCGGTGGTGTTCCACGACGGTTTCCGCCTGACTGCATGGAACGCCTTCTTCCGCAGAAGCGGGATGACAAATGTTTTTCTGGACACGCACCAGTACATCTGGGCCATGGAGATGTTCCTGCCGGTCCACCGGCCCTTTGTGTACCGCCTGTTCTTAAGGCACGCGGAGCGGCAGATCAAAAAGACACAAAAGGCTGTGCCAGTCCTGGTTGGAGAGTGGTGCATCTGCACAAGGTATGCGTCCTTCTTCAAGAATCACCGCTACGCGGGAAAGGGGACTGATATCCTCGGGACCCGTCTGAAAGAATTGTCGGAACTTTCTGCTCAGCTGCAGGAAAAAGCAAAACGGAAACGAGGCATCTTCCGGAAGCTGGAGCAAAAAGAAGCGGAAGCCCTGCAGAGCGTGGAGCAGAACGTGGAAAACTTTCTCAAAGAAAATGTAGACCAGTTCCTCAGAAAGAGGAAGGAAGCACTGCAGGAGAAGCAGCGGGAACGCTACCGGGAGATCTCGGAGATGGAGCTCCAGGCCTGGGACAGTGCGGCCGGCTGGATCTACTGGAGCTACAAGCTCTGCGGGAACAGGAAGATCCCCGCTGGGGAAAGCTGGAAGTACGGCTGGGACTTCCGCAGATGTATTAAGAGAAACTGGCTTACACAGGAAGTGCCCGAGGAGGAGACAAATGCCTAAGGTATCGATCATTATTCCCATCTACAACGCGGAGAAGGCGGTGCGGCGCTGTATCGACAGTGTGCTGGACCAGGAGTATAAGGACTTCGAACTTCTTTTAATGGACGATGGAAGCAAGGACGGGTCTCCCGTCATTCTGGACGAGTACGCGGAGAAGGACGAAAGGGTCCGGGTGGTCCACAAGCCGAATTCCGGCGTTTCCGCCACCAGAAATATGGCCCTCGACATGGCGAAGGGCGACTGGATCCAGTTCCTGGACGCGGACGACTGGATCACAAAGGACGCGACGAAGCTTTTTGTCCGGACGGCGGAGGAAAACGACGCGGACATGGTCATCGCCGACTTTTACCGCGTGGTGGGAGAGCACACTTCCAGAAAAGGAGACATCTGGACTTCCAGAGTCATCACCCGCGAAGAATACGGGGACTACATGATGAAGAATCCGGCGGATTATTATTACGGCGTGCTCTGGAACAAGCTGTTCCGCCGGGAGATCCTTAATAAGTACGGCATCCGCATGGACGAAAGCCTGCACTGGTGCGAGGACTTCATCTTCAACATGGAGTACGTGCTGCACACGGAGAACATCGCGGTGCTGCCGGTGCCCATCTACTATTATGTGAAGACAGAGGGCTCCCTGGTGCAGCAGGGGATGAACGTGCAGGGCATCGTCGACATGAAGCTGAATGTCGTCGATTATTACAAAGACTTCTACCGGAAGCTCTATGACGAGGAGGAGTACCGCCGGAGAAAGCCGGAGATCATGAGGTTCCTGGTGGCCTACGCGGGCGATGACGGCGCGAACCCCATTCTCCCGAGCACGAAAAAACTGGGCCAGGAGTCAGTGCCTGTGGAGGTGCGGGGAGACCTGATGATCAATGTCTTCACGGACTACTACTACACGGGGAAGGTCCTGGATCGCTATCTGGACGCCGCTGCCATGCGGTGCGGGCTGGAGCTTCCCGACGTGAAGCTGATCCAGTATCTTATTTACTCCGGAAGCAAGAAGACCATGAAGGAAGCCAGAGATTTTACGGGACTTTCCCACGCAGCCCTTCTCATCAGTCTCCAGAAACTGGCCCTGAAAAAACTGATCAAGTACACGCTTAACACGGATGAACTGACTCTGAACGCGGACTTGACAGCGGATGCGGACGAAATCATCATCCGCATACGGGAGTGTGAAGAGGATTATCTGCGCCTTCGCTTCGGCGTCATAACCAAGGAAGAAAAAAAGAGCTTCCGGGAGGCGGAGGAGACTGAGGTCTCCGCTATCCGGAAGCAGCTGGAGCTGAACTGAAATAATTCAAGTGAATGTCTGAAGCAATACGATAGAAAATGCCGGCACCCTGTTCAGGGCGCCGGCATTATGGTTGTAGTAGCTGCTTACGGTCTGTAGGGCTCGTAAATGAAGGCGACATCGCCGTCCTGGTCAAGGATCAGCTTCATGAAGAGACGGTCTTCGGAACCGGAGTGCTTATCCAGGTATTCCAGGAACTCAGGAATGCTGCGCTGCCTTCTTACGCTGTCTCCCTCCGGGAACTGGATGTAGCAGGCGGCATCCTTCGAGAAGGATGCGGAGACCTTGCCTTTTTCACCGGGCATGATGACGTAGTCGTCCGCCATGTCGGCAGGATCCAGACCGTATTTCGCGACGGCTTCTTCGTCTCCGGAGAAGACCCAGACAGCTTCTTCATAGAGGATGTTGTCCTTCTTCGCGGGATCCCTGCTGACCCAGGCGGTCAGGCTCTCGCCTTCCTCCTCCTGGTTCTCCATGGAGAGCCGGTCCGGCTTTCCGGTGAAGGACAGGGAGGAGAGGAGGAAATAACGGGCTTCGCCGGCCATGGTCTCGTCGTACTGGCTGAGAGAGATGCCGTAAACATAGGTGTAGTCCCCGTACTGCAGCATTCTTGCGGTCCAGTCGCGGGTGTCCTCATTGCTCCCCTCGTCCCAGAAGGCGTAGTAGGAATTCTTTCCGTCCAGGGAGTACATATAGTCGTTCAGGGAGCTGGCCTCTTTGTCGGAGGTGAAGCTGTAGAATTCCTTCAGCTCTTCGCCGTTGACAAGCTTGCTGGCGCAGGCGCGGCAGAAGCCTTCCGGATCGGAGTACATGCTCGGGAAATCATCGGGGGTACGGAAGCAGAGGTTACGGACCAGGTGCATGCCGGAATCGTCCATATCCTCATAGAGGTAGGTGCCGTCCTCATGCATCTCCGCGGTGACGTTCTTCATGCCGGGGAAGCTTCCGCGGTTCACAAGATAGGTCAGGTTCCGGTCAGAATCCCGCGGCATGGAGAAGAAGCCGTAGGAACCTTCTGTGTTGTAGAGGCCGCAGAAGGGAAGCTCTTCCGGAACGGAATCGATGAAACGGTCCTGGAAATAGGTGCTGAAGTGCAGCGGCCCGATCCAGGACAGATAGCCCTCGGGAAGGTCCTTCACTGCGGCGCCGGGAAGGTAGACTTCCAGGGTGTCGCCGACTTCAAGTCCGTAGGCATCTGTGTATGCGTAGCGGAGCCGGTCCTCGATCTCTTCGGTTCCGGACGGAGTGTCGTACTCCAGGTCGGAGAAATGGATCTTCCAGGTGTCCGGTCCAATCTGCTCCGCATCCGAGACTTTTCCTGTGAAGTTGCAGAGCCAGAGGGTGCCGTCATAGCCCTCGCCGGCTTCTCCGGCATTCTGGTCGGAAAATTCTCCCTTCAGGGTCCCGTCTTTATCGATCTCCACGTAGGTGCCCCAGGCGCCGACACCGCTGGTGAATTCGAAGGACCACTGCGAAAGGGTCTCCATGAGAGCTTCCTGGGAATTCACGGTCTTTGCGGCAGCTTTGTCAGCAGCTGCGCCGGCCAGTCCTCTTGTGAGGCTGTCTGCTTTTTCAGCGGCGGCATCGCCGGCCTGTTCTAAGGTAAGAACTGCATCGCCGGCAGCCTTTTCTGCGGCATCGGCCGCTTTCTCAACGGCCTGTTCCGCGGCGGCAGCGGCTGCTGCTGTCTGTGCCGGGGGATTCTGGGCTGCAGCAGTGGTGGAACTTGCTCCGGTTCCGGATCCGCAGCCGGACATCAGAAGAGCCAGGGATAAAGCAGAGCAGAGAAAAGCTTTTTTCATAATATATGTCCTCCTTCCGCCCGAAAAGGGCTGAAAACTAGTCATGATCTTTCTTTAACGGCCGTTGCTTTTGCTTGTATCTATCATAACAGAAAAACGCTCTGTTCAGTCACAAAAAAGACAGAAGAGAAGCTTTCGGGGAAAAAGAGGCAAAAAGAAGTATTAATAAGAGGCATTAATGTTGTAAAATAAACATTGACAAATCAACAAAGTTAGCGGATGTTCATATCGCACCATATTCAGATCGTATCAGAAGGAGAGAATTATGCAGTCATTCGGGAAAGAGAGAAACCGGAAGCTTGCGGGAAAGGTGATCAAAGGTCTTGAGTCCAGGAATATGACGGCTTATTTCGCTGAGACCAAGGAAGATGCGCTGAAGAAGGCGCTGGAGATCATTCCGGAAGGATCCAGCGTCAGCTGGGGCGGCAGTGTCTCCATTGCGGAGATCGGCCTGAAGCAGGCGATCCTTGACGGAAACTACAAGGTACAGAACAGAGATACCGCGAAGACCCCCGAGGAAAGAAGAGCTGCAGAGATCGCGGCATATTCCGCGGACTATTTCCTCGCATCCTCCAATGCGGTGACAGAGGACGGTGTCCTGGTCAATATCGACGGCAATTCGAACCGCGTGTCCTGCATCGCCTACGGCCCGCTGCATGTGGTGATGATCGTCGGTATGAACAAGATCGCGAAGGATACGGACGCCGCCCTTTACCGCGCGCGCAATATCGCCGCCCCGTCCAATGCCCAGCGCTTCCCCATCAAGACCCCCTGCAATGTGAACGGCGCCTGTGCCGACTGCAAGGCCAACGGAACCATCTGCTGCCAGTTCCTGATCACCAGATTCTCCCGTCATCCCGGAAGGATCCATGTGATCCTGGTGAACGAGGATCTGGGATTCTAAGTTCAAGGATTCTCAGTTCAGGGATTCCTGATTTGTTCTGATTTGGTAAATCTGATATGACACACAGCCCCCGGTCTCCCGGGGGCTGTAACAATAAAGCAGGAGGTGCTATGAAACAGGGACTTAAGATCTGTATTGCGGGTGTCGGGGCTGTCGGCGGCCTTCTTGCAGGCGTGATCGGAAGAAAATATGCGGAGAGTCTGACCTTGATCGCCAGGGGAAAAAGGGCGGAGGTACTGAAGGAAAAGGGGCTGGTGCTTAAGAGCGAGTTTTACGGGGACAGCGTAGTCCATCCGGCATGTATTGCGGAGAATGGCGAGGGGATCGGGATCCAGGATGTGGTGTTGGTCTGCGTCAAGAATTATTCCCTGGATAAGATCGCGGAGCAGATCAGACCCTGCATCGGGCCGGATACCATCGTCGCGGCCGTGATGAACGGAGTGGAGCCGGGGGACCGGCTGAGAAAGCTGTTCCCGGAGGCTAATGTCTGCGACGCCCTGATCTATACCACCAGCGGGGCCAAGGAGGATTGCTCCGTGCTGCAGACGGGCGCCTACAGCTACATTTTTGTGGGAAGCAAGCTGAAAGAGGAGCGCAGGATCGAGGGGGCAAAGACTCTGGACCGGATCCTGCGGGAGGGAGGATTCGACTCCCGTTACGCAGAGGATATCGAGGCCCGCATCTGGGAGAAGTTCATCCTGAACTGCGGCTTCAACATCGTGACTGCCAGGTACCTGACGGACTCAGACACCATCAGGAAAAACGAGAATATGAAGAAGGATCTGCTGGCGCTGATGCAGGAAGCGGAAGCCGTCGGCAGGGCGGAGGGCGTGGCCTTCGAAGGAAGCCCCGCGGAGCGGGGGTTTGAACACTGCATGACAGTTCAGAAGCCGGACGCCACCAGTTCCATGCGCCGGGACGCAGAGGCAAAACGTCCAATGGAACTGGATGCTTTCCTGGGGGCGGTCTCCCGGAAGGCGAAGGAGCACGGGATCGATGTTCCCGTCACGGAGCGCTATTTCAAGGAACTGTCGTAACAAAGCTCAACTGCGCAGAATTGTCCTGAACAGACTGCGGTACATAGTTGCGAGCGCTCAGTATCATTGTAATTCAGCGCGGGAACGTATATACTTGTTCAAGAACTGTATATGGCAAGGAGGAATATTTCATGAAAAAGATGCTGGGTGTTTTCCTGTTTGCGGCTGCATTTTCCGCGATGACGGCAGGGGCTGCCTTTGCGGCGGGTCTGGGAAACTGGCACCAGAACGATTACGGTTATTGGTGGCAGAGGGTTGACGGGACTTATCCTGTCAGTTCGTGGAAGTGGATCGACGGGAACGGCGACGGCATTGCAGAGTGCTATCATTTTGACAACAAAGGATATATGGACTGTGATACCTGGATCAACGGGTTTTACGTCGGGGAAGACGGCGCGTGGATCTCGGGCGGTTATGTCCAGTACCGTTCCGTGGCGGACGGGGTCGACGAGGTGAAGGCGCCTGCGACGGATTATGAAAAGCCGGCGGCGGTCAGCAGCAAACTGCTGGGCAGGTATGAGATGCACACCGAGCTGACGGACTTCTATGTCGTGATCGAGAACGACGCATATGGTGAGAGTATTCTTACCTATCAGCAGTCCGGCTTCCATGAGGACGGAAGCAGGGCAGACTTGTTCTACCGCTTCACCCTGCAGGAGACCAGCAGCGGCCATTATGTGGGAGATGAATGGACGTATTCCGGAGACATGATCACCTTTGACTGGAAGCCGGGAATGGATTACCTGGATAATGTAAGGCTGAACGGAGCGGGGCTGTCGAAGTTCTATAAATCTAAATAATTCATATTAAAGATGGAGAGTATGCTATGGATACCGGGCGTATTGCGGTGATTCACCGCGCGACAAAGGAAACGGACATCACGGTCAAGCTGAATCTGGACGGAACAGGAAAATGTTCCGCGGATACGGGGATCGGGTTCTTTGACCACATGCTGGACGGGTTTGCCCGGCACGGGCTGTTTGATCTGGAAGTGGTGTGCAAGGGCGACCTGGATGTGGATTCGCACCACACCATCGAAGACACAGGAATCGTCCTCGGGACCGCTATTAAAGAGGCCCTGGGCGAGAAGGCCGGGATAAAGCGTTACGGCAATTTTATGCTGCCGATGGATGAGACGCTGGTGCTCTGCGCCCTGGATCTGTCCGGAAGGCCGTATTATTCTTCGGACCTTCAGTTCACGGTGCCGAAGATCGGCGATATGGACACGGAGATGGTGCGGGAGTTCTTCTACGCAGTCTCTTATTCCGCAGCTATGAACCTGCATTTCCACCAGGTCTCCGGCATCAACAGCCACCACATCGCGGAGGCGGCATTCAAGGCCTTCGCGAAGGCGCTGGACCAGGCGACGCAGTTCGAGCCCAGGATCACGGGCGTGTGGTCCACCAAGGGAACACTTGAAAAATAAATAACGGCTGGAGGATTTATGGATAAAAAGAATCAGATCCTGATGATCCACGGAACAGACTATGTCTCCATGACGAGGGAGCTTCTGGAGAAGGCGGATATTGCCTCGGAGATCCCGGGGCCGGAGGCGGAGATCGTTCTGAAGCCGAATCTGGTGACGGACAGCGCGCCGTCCCAGGGGGCGACCACCCATCCGGAGCTTCTTGCGGGGACCATCGAGTATCTTCAGGGGCACGGCTTCCGGAATATCGTCATCATGGAAGGTTCCTGGGTGGGATGCATGACAGAGTATGCGTTCCGGACCGCGGGCTACGACAGGGTGTGCCGGGAATATGACGTTCCCTTTGTGGACCTGCAGAATGACACGTTCCGGGAGTACGACTGCGCCGGTATGAAGATCAAGATCTGCGACCGCCCTATGAAGGCGGGCTATGTGATCAACATGCCGGTGCTGAAGGGGCACTGTCAGACCACGGTGACCTGCGCCCTGAAGAATATGAAGGGGATCATCCCGAATTCCGAGAAGCGCCGCTTCCACACGCTGGGACTGCACAAGCCCATCGCGCACCTGAACGTGATGGCGCCCCGCGGCTTTATCCTGGTGGATAATATTTGCGGGGACCTGGACTTCGAAGAAGGCGGAAATCCCGTGCAGATGGACCGGATCCTGGGCGTATGGGACCCGGTGCTCTGCGACGCCTTTGTATGCGAGAGCATGGGATATGAAGTGGACGATGTTCCCTATATCCGCCTGGCGGAGAAGCTGGGCATCGGCACAGCGGATACATCCGTGGCTGATGTCATCCGGCTGAACGAGCCGTCGGTGAAGAGCAGCCGTTTCCGCATGACGGGAAGGGTGAAGAAACTGGCCCAGAACACAGAGCCGATAGACGCCTGCAGCGCCTGCTACGGCTCTCTGATCCACGCTCTGAACCGGATGAATGAAGATGGTACTCTGGGGAGGCATAAGACCCGTATCGCCATCGGCCAGGGTTACAAGGGGAAGATGGGAGAGATCGGCGTGGGACAGTGCACGTCCTGCTTCAAAAAGACGTTGAAGGGATGTCCTCCGAAGGCATCGGAGATGAGGGCTTTCCTGGAAGACAACTGGGTATGACAATAAAAAAGACATAATTGGGGGGACTTGTATCATGGAAAAGAGACCGAATCCGATCGCGCTGCTGCCGATCGGAGTATTTCTGGTGCTGTATCTCGGCGCGGGCATTTATTTTGAGTACATCAACCACGAAGAGGGGCAGATGGGATTCTACGTCATGTCTGTCGTGGTGGCTTTCAGCATCGCGCTGATCGTGGCTTTTCTGCAGAACCGCAGCCTGAGCTTTGATGAGAAGATCCATGTCTGCGCCGGCGGCATCGGCGACGACAACATCGCCATCATGCTGTTCATCTTCCTGATGGCAGGTATGTTCAGCGGCATTGCGAGCGCTGCGGGCGGAGCCTCCAGCACTGCGAATCTTTTCCTGTCGATCCTTCCCGCGCGCCTGGCGGTGCCGGGTCTGTTCGTGATCGCCTGCCTTATTTCCATGTCCATGGGAACCAGCGTGGGGACCATCAGCGTCCTGGTGCCCATCGCGGTGGCGGCTGCCCAGAACGCAGGGCTGCATCTGCCGCTCTGCATCGGCACTGTGGTGGGTGGCGCTATGTTCGGCGACAACCTTTCCTTTATTTCTGATACCACCATCGCGGCCACC
Organism: Stomatobaculum sp.; assembly: GCA_017449925.1. The sequence goes on along the minus strand of JAFSYO010000077.1, from coordinate 10,876 downwards.
AAGACCCAGGGCGTGGAGATGCGGGACAAGTTCCGCACCAACTTCATCATCGCGTTCCCGGCGGCCCTGGTGACACTGGTCATCCTGCTGATCCGTTCCGTCCTCAGCAAGGCGCCGGAGATGCAGAGCTATTCCTACAATATTCTGCAGGCGCTGCCGTATTTTATCGTTCTGGGAGGATCACTGGCAGGAATCAACGTGTTCATCGTCCTCTGCGCCGGCATCGTGCTGAGCCTGATCTGCGGAATGATCACCGGGTCCCTGACCTTTGCCTCGGCCTTCAGCGCCATGGGCGCCGGCACCTCCGGAATGTTCGAGACCATGATCGTCACCATCCTGGTGGCTTCCATCGGCGCACTGGTCAAGGAATTCGGCGGCTTCGCGGCGATCCTGGAGATGATCCGCACCCGCTTCAACGGAAAGAAGGGCGGTATGTACGGCATCGTCATCCTGACTTCCCTGATGGATATCGCCACCGCCAACAACACCGTAGCCATCGTCATGGCAGCGCCTATCGCGAAGAACATCAGCGAGGAATTCGGTATCGACCCGAAGAAGACAGCGTCCCTGCTGGATACCGTGTCCTGCGTGTGGCAGGGCATCATCCCCTACGGAGCGCAGCTCCTGATCGCGGCCGGCCTTTCCGGCATGACCAGTGCGGAGATCATCCCGAATCTGTATTATCCGCTGCTGCTCATGATCGCAGTCATCATCTCCATCGTGGTGGAGAAGGACTGATATTCATTCCCTTGTTGCGGATGATGTTCATAATCTCGTAGGAAATTCGAAAGAAAGGACAGTCTTGACAGATCTGGAAAACAGAATATAATGCGAGGAAACCTGTAACTGTTCATTGAAGCTTAAATGCTCTGGACAGTTACAGTGTTCTTTTATACAGGTTTTTTAGAGTTGTTCTGTATTCACATACTGTTTTATAATGATAAAGAAAGATAGATCCACAGCTTTGGCAAAGGAGGTGGAAACGATATGAAAGCAAAAGAAAAGTACAAGAATTTTGATCCGGCGAAAGGGCTGAAGCAGTTCTGCGGCATCAGCGAGACGCCGATGATACAGATGGAACATTTGAGACAGCTGGACTTCCCGATCACCAGGGGTATTTCCTATGAGAGAACGGTGGACGAGTTCCTGCTGCAGCTGGAGACCAACGATGCTCTGCGCGACCTGCGGAATCACAAGGATATGGCGGTTCTGCTTAATGAAGAGGGCGCAATGATCCGGGAGAAGGGCCTCTGGACCCTGTATTTTACCCCGAACCGCAGTGAACACCTGACCCTGAAGCCGGAGGCGGACCTCTATGAGGTCATGTTGAATCTGCAGGCGAAGTTCAAGAAAGGCGATGTCTGCAAGATCAAGCTTCCGGAGAGAAGCCTGAAGACCCTGGTTTCCGGACTGGCGCCGTTCTGCATCCTGGACGAATTCTGCAAGAACGAGCCGGGCGGATATCTCCAGATGGCAAAACAGATCGTGCTGGATGGTCCGGCGTACCTTTTCAAGCATGTGCCGGTGTGCCGTTACGGCGCCCTGACCACGGTGGACCTGGACGAGATCGAGAGCTACCACACCATCAACGGCCTGCTGGACGACTATATTTACAGCTGCGAACACACTGCTCAGAACGAAGTGGTGAAACCGCTTTCCATCGCTGTGTTCGGCCCTCCCGGAGCGGGCAAATCCTTCGGTGTGAAGCAGATCGCCAAGAGCCGCGGCCGTTTCACTATTACTTCCATTAACCTGTCCCAGTACAACGACCCGATCAGTCTGTTCCAGGCCATGGACCAGGCGCTGCGCTGCGAGGTGGGCAGGATCCCGCTGGTGTTCTTCGATGAGTTTGATGCTGAAAGAGACGGCGTGAGCCGCGGATGGCTGAAGTACTTCCTGGCTCCCATGCAGGACGGAGAGTACACCCTGGACGGAAAGCTTTGCACGATCCCGGGCGCAGTGTTCGTGTTCGCCGGCGCGACGGCATCTTCCTTCCAGGAGTTCCTGCCGTCCACTAAGGAGGAGGAGACAGAGTTCCAGCTGATCAAGGGACCGGATTTTGTGAGCCGTCTGAAGGGCATCCTGAACATTCAGGGACCAAACCCCACGAAGATCACGGACGGAAGATACATGGTGCGCCGTGCCCTTCTGTTCCGGAACCTGATCATGTCTGCGGTCCCCGGCATCTTTGACGAGCCGGGCGGACACGCCAACATTTCCCCCGGACTTCTTTCCTCGCTGCTTCGTGTTTCCGAGTACCGCCACGGTTCCCGGTCCATCGAGCTGCTGATCGGAATGAGCCGCCTGACCGGCGCGAAGCGCTATACGACTTCCTGCCTGCCGATCGACGCACAGCTGGACATCCACCTCGACGTGAAGGATTTCCGCGCGAAGCTGGCCTTCGAGCAGATCATGGGCGGCAGGACCGACCAGTACGCGGAGATCGCCCACAAGAAGTACCAGGAGAAGCGCCGCGAGGAGGCGAAAACGCTTGGATACACGCCGGAACAGATGGAGCAGCTGGAAGCGGAGCCGGAGATGAAGGACTACGACGAACTGGACGAGTTCTACAAGGAAGGCCACCGTTCCCAGATCCGTTACCTGGGCCAGAGACTGGAGTCCTTCCAGATGGACGTGGGACTCCGCCCGATCGTTCCCGGCGCTGTGGATACCGTCACCGACCTTTACGGACCGGTGCTGGAGCAGCTCTCCGAGCTGGAGCACGAGCGCTGGATGCGCGACAAGCAGAAGCAGGGCTGGCGCTATGCCCCGGCTAAGGATCCTGACCTGAAGCTTTCTCCGGAGATGGTGCCCTACGAGGAACTGGAACCGGTGACGAAGGAAATGATCCGCCGCTATGTGCGCGAGGTGCCGGGCTACCTGCGCGAGATGGGCTACGAGATGTACCGCAAGGCCTTCCGCGAGTAACACCTTCCGGGCCTGCGCAAGATATGATAGAAAAACAGCAGAAATCCCACAGATTTCTTCGGAAATCTGTGGGATTTACGTCTATTCTGCCTCTATACATAATCACTTTATTGTGGTAGAATGGTGGGAAATTTGGGTTTTTTATTTTATTTTTAAAAAAGGGGTATTAACTATGAAGGGTAATGTTGTTGTAGGACAGTCCGGCGGCCCGACCGCAGTCATCAATGCGAGTCTTGCAGGTGTTTACAAGACCGCAATGGAGCGCGGCTTCAATAAAGTGTACGGTATGTGCAATGGTATCCAGGGCTTCATCGACGAGAAGTACGTGGATATGGGCGATTACATCAAGAACGAGCTGGATCTTGAGCTTCTGAAGAGAACTCCGTCCGCATTCCTCGGCACCTGCCGTTTCAAACTTCCGGAAATCCACGAGAACAAAGAGATGTATGAGCGCATCTTCGAGATCATCAACAAGCTTGAGATCGAAGTGTTCATCTACATCGGCGGAAATGATTCCATGGATACCATCAAGAAGCTTTCTGACTATGCGCTTCTTACCGGCGCAAAGCAGAAGTTCGTCGGATGCCCGAAGACCATCGACAACGACCTTGCCATCACGGACCACACTCCTGGCTTCGGCAGCGCTGCGAAGTACATCGCGACCTCCACTAAGGAGATCATCCGCGACGCTCAGGGCTTCTCCTACAAGAAGAAGAACGTTACCATCATGGAGATCATGGGCCGCAACGCCGGCTGGCTGGTCGGTTCTGCTGCTCTTGCGAGACAGGAAGACTGCGACGGACCGGACATGATCTTCCTTCCCGAGGTTCCGTTCGATATCGACAAGTTCGTCGAGAAGGTCGACAACCTGCTGAAGGAGAAGGATGTTGTCGTGGCGTGCGTTTCCGAGGGAATCAAGACCGCGGAAGGCAAGTATGTCTGCGAGTTCACCGCCGGCTCCGAATCCAAGGACGCTTTCGGCCACATCCAGATGACCGGAACCGCCGCTTACCTTGCAGGCCTGGTCAACCAGAGACTGGGTGTGAAGACCAGAGCCGTGGAGCTTTCCACCCTGCAGAGATCCGCTGCCCACCTTGCTTCCAAGATCGACGTCGACGAGGCGTTTGCTGTCGGCGGCGCAACCGTTAAGGCAGCTGACGAAGGATCCACCGGCGTCATGGTCGTCATCGACCGCGTGTCCGACGATCCTTACCAGAGCGCAACCGGCGTGTACGATGTGCACCGCATCGCCAACGGCGAGAAGGTTGTCCCGAGAGAGTGGATCAACGAGGAAGGCGATTATGTCACTGACGAGTTCATCGACTATGTGCATCCGCTGATCCAGGGCCACTACAACCCGATGATGGTAGCAGGCCTTCCGAGACACCTGACCATGAACCAGAAGAGCTACAAGGACACCAAGAAGAACTGGAGCCTTCAGTAATCACTGGACACCGGTCTCTGATCATTTTTAACAGACGGAACACGGAGCCGCCGCAGGTTGCGGCGGCTTCGTCTGTGAGAAGCACTTTTGCACTATCATTCCTGGATTTTCTTCGGGAGGTTTTCCTATGAATACATTTCGACCGAGTATGCGCTTCAGCCGTTTCCGCAATCTTTGTATGGCGATCGTTGCGGGAATGGTGTTCGGGTTTTACTTTATCTACGATTATATTTACGGGGAGATGGAATCCTGGAATCCGAAGCTGATGGCGATCGTTTTTTTGATCGCCGGAATCCTGCTGGTGGCAGTGGTGGGCCTGTTCATTACCCATATGAAAAATACCATGTACTATCGCCTGACCGCGCACGCGCTGGAATTCTCCTGCTGGGGACGGAGCGTGTTCTATCCCTACAGCGATTTTGTGAAGGCATATCACCGTCTCGGCGGCCCCTTTGACAGTCTGCCCATCACTTTCGAGCTGAGCAACAAAAAAACGATGGAGCTGAACCAGTATATCTCCGGCCTTCCGGACCTGACTCTGGGTCTTCTGGAGCGGATCGAAGATCATGCGGAACTGGAGGAAGGGCTGAAGGACAGAGCAGCCTCCTTTGCAAAGAAGGAAAAGGCAAAGCAGGATAAAAAGAAAAAGGGCTGATATGAACTTCGAAGGTAAAAAAACAGGACGGGCGGATGCGGTGCCGGAACATGCGCGGCTGCTCTGGCCGGATGTGCTGCGGGGACTGACCGTAATCAGCATGGTGTTGTTCCACGGTATGTGGGACGCAGTGTTTCTGTTCGGCTTCCATGCCCCTTGGTACAACGAACTTCCCGGCTATCTGTGGCAGCAGTCCATCTGCTGGACCTTCATCCTTCTTTCCGGCTTCTGCTTCCGGCTGGGACATCATCCCGTGCGGCGGGGACTGCAGGTCTCCGCACTGGGACTTCTGGTCACTGCGGTGACCATTCTTTTTATGCCGGAGGACCGGGTGGTCTTCGGCGTCCTGACCTGCATCGGCGCATGCATGCTGCTGACCGCCGCGCTGGAGAAAGTGGTACAGAGAAAGGGGCCTCAGGATTCTTCCCTTCAGAGGAATGGGCTTCAAGATACTGCTTGTCGGAAAGCATGTTTCGGAAAGAGAATAGAGTTCGCGGGGCTTTTGATCAGTGCAGCTTTGTTCTTTCTGACGAGAAATGTAAATATTGGTTTTCTTGGTTTTGAGAAGCTGTGCCTCGCCGCGCTGCCCTCAGGCCTGTATCGGAACCTTTTCACCGCGTTCCTCGGCTTTCCGGCGCCGGACTTTTTCTCCACGGATTATTTTTCTCTGATCCCGTGGTGGTTCCTGTACCTCTGCGGATACTTTCTGTATGGAGTATGGAAAGGATCAGCTGAGTCAGGAAAAGCGCTGCGGGGAGAAACAGCGGGACTTGCGGCGATCCCTGCCTGGATCGGGCGGCACGCCCTTCTGGTCTACGTCCTGCACCAGCCGTTATTGATGCTTTTCTTTACTGTCGGGACAAAGCTGCTCCATACTTGAGAATTGTCATTCTTTCATAAGCTGTTTCGTCCTCGATCCGCCCAGTCCAAATGTAGCTGGGCGTTTTTTTGATTACCGGGCCTCTAAAGATCGGGATTTCTGAAAGATTAAATTCACCTCATCAACATTACGCGGATGATGCCGAGAAGCAAAAGATGCAGCGGATAAAAGAGATAGAAAAACCAGCGGGAGAGCGCGGAAGCGCTCTCTTTTTTATTTTCATTTTCCGGCAGCAGATTCTCCGGCTCCATGCTGGGAATACCATTTTTTCTTACGGGACTTTGGTAGAAGCAGATGACGCAGACTGCGGCCAGGAGGGGGCCGGTGACAGCAGTCCATTTTGCGTAGTTGACGCCGATAGTCAGAACCACCAGGGCCCAGACTTCTTTCCGGGCTTTGGCGGTATTGCCCGCATAGTAAAACATCAAAGTGAAGACCGGTGCAAAGATGCCCCAGTCGGCGGGGATGGTGGCGAGGACCAGAAGAAGGGACAGGCCCCATTTCAAAGGCTCCGAGAAGGGACGGGTGTGCACGGCGAGAAGCAGGAGGCTGATCCACAGAGTGTAGATCATGTTCAAATTCGTGAATTTGAGGACAGCGTCCTTGGTGAAGGCCAGGTCATAGGGAAGCTGGGAGATGAGGGCAAATACAAAGAGCCTCAGCAGGTAGTTCTTGAGCGACCTGGTGAGGAGGAAGCCTTCCGCCAGGAGATAGCACATGACCGGCATGGTAAAAAAGCCTATTCCGATCAGAAGGTCAGAAATGAAACTGTCCTCCGGAAGGAATATTACTGCGAAGTGATTCAGGAACATGAAAAGGAGCGCAATGAGCTTAAGCTGATTGCGGGAAAGACTTCGTTTAGGGTCAGGAACGGAATCCATGGTTCGTCACCTCATTTAATCTGTTGCCGCTGCATTCTGAAGAACAGGTACAGGCAGAGGATGTCTGAGAACAGGGAACCTGCCGGGGCCGCCATTCCCATGGGGCTTAAGGTCTCCGGGAACATGACGGAGGCAAAGTAGGCTCCCGGAATGCGGAACAGCAGAATGGACAAGAGATTATGCAGGAAGGAGTAGCCGGATTTTCCGTAGGCGCTGAAGTATCCGCTGAAGCAGAAGTGTATGGATGCAAAAACTGTGTCCGATACGTAGGTGCGGAGGTACTGGGCGCCGGCAGTAACGACGGCGGCAGCCTCCCGGGCGAACAGACGGAGAATCTGTTCCGGGAAGATGTTGCAGATTATTGCGGTGATAAAGCCGTAGGTGACGCTGATCCGGATGCCGCAGCGCAGCACTTCCTTGCTGCGGTCGTGTTTTCCTGCGCCGGCGTTCATGGAACAGAGGGCAGCGACGGAGGACAGCATGGAAGAAGGCACCAGGAACAGGAAGCTGATGAGCTTCTCGACGATACCGATGCCGGCAGCCGCGTTGACGCCGCGCAAGTTTCCGATGGCGGTGATGACCAGGAAGGAGATCTGGATAAAGCCCTCCTGCATCATGATAGGAACGCCCACTCTTAACAGTTCCGGGAAGACGTTGGGATCAGGGGGAAGGTCCGATGCGCCGAAGCGGATCTCAGGAGGCATCTGCCTCAGGGAGAAAGCCGCCAGGACGACGCTGATGGCCTGGGAGATCACGGTGGCGATGGCGGCGCCGGCGGCGCCCATGGAAAAGGGTCCGATAAGGATCCAGTCGAGGATGATGTTGATGACGCCGGCCACAGCCACAAATTTCAGCGGGGTCTTTGTGTCGCCTAAGCCGCGGTAGATGCTGCTGATGACATTGTATGCGGTGATGAAGGGAATTCCCGCGAAGCAGACGGTGACGTAGGCTTTGGCTTCAGATACAGCCTCCGGCGGTGTGGCCAGAAGGGCGAGGATCCCGTCCGATAAAAACAGAAGCAGAACCGTGGAGACAGCTGCACATCCCGCAAAGAGGGTAATGGTATTGCCGATGCCCCGGGCGGTCTCTGACGGTTTCCCGGCGCCTACGGAGTGGCCGATCAGCACCGTGGTCCCCATGGCAAGACCGACGATCATGACCGTCAGCATGTGCATGAGCTGGCTTCCGATAGAGACAGCGGTGATGGAAGCGGCTCCGTTGAACTGTCCCGTGATGAAAAGATCCGCAAGACCATAAAAGGTCTGCAGGAAGCTGGAGATCAGGAAGGGGACAGAGAAGCGGAAAAGGGAGCGCAGGACGCTGTCCTCAGTAAGAGAGTTCTGTGATGCGGGCATAGCTTAGAAACCTCCGGGCTGAATCCCGGTCCTAATACAGCCGGGATGAAAAGAAAAATGCACAACTTGTGGATGAGTATAGCAGAATCAGAAAGAAAACGCCACATCTGGTCTTGTGTGAACTGCAGTATCGAAGTACAATATCAGAATAGTTAGTTACATCTAAAAAAACTTCCGGGGAGGAAAAAATGGTTCCGGAAAGACCTGTAAAATTAAATATGCTGAAACCGGGGCAGTCCGCGCGGATCATCGAGGTCGGCGGTGAGGGCGCCCTGCGGCAGCATTTTCTGGATATGGGGGTGATCCCGGGCGCGGAGGTCACCCTGATCAAACTGGCGCCGATGGGGGATCCGATGGAACTGAGGATCCACGGATATGAACTGACGCTCCGGCTGGCGGACGCCGAAAAAATCGGTGTGTTCCTTCTTGAAGAAACCGGTTTAACAGGGCCGGAAATTCCGGGAGGAGAGGAAACAGAGGCCGACGGAAATGCAGACGAGAAAGATGCGGACGAGAAACAACAGGACCGCAGGCACATGGAGCACCCCGGTCTCGGTGAAGGAGGAAGGTTCCATCCGAAGGGCAGCGGTGATCCGCTGCCGGAGGGGACGACTCTTACGTTTGCTCTGGTGGGTAATCAGAACAGCGGAAAGACCACTCTGTTCAACCAGCTGACGGGGTCAAACCAACACGTGGGCAATTTCCCAGGCGTCACCGTGGACAGGAAGGACGGCGTCATCCGGGGACACAGCGACACGCTGATCACGGACCTGCCGGGAATCTACTCCATGTCTCCTTATTCGGGAGAGGAGCTGGTGTCCCGGAACTTTGTGCTGAATGAACATCCCAGGGCCATTATCGACATCGTCGACGTCACAAATATTGAACGCAACCTCTATCTGACCATGCAGCTCCTGGAGATGAATGTGCCCATGGTGGTGGCGCTGAACATGATGGACGAGCTGCGGGGCAACGGGGGAACTGTGTACGTGAACGCCATGGAGGCGATGCTGGGTGTTCCCGTGGTGCCGATCGCGGCCTCGAAAAATGAGGGCGTCGACGAACTGGTGCGCCACGCGGTCCACATCGCGAAATACCAGGAGCGTCCGCTGCGCCAGGATTTCTGCGGCGCGGAGGATCACGGCGGCGCTGTGCACCGGGCACTGCACGCGGTGGGCCACCTGATCGAGGACCATGCGGAACGGACCGGGCTGCCTCTGAGATTTGCTGCCACAAAACTGATCGAGGGCGACCCGATGATCACGGAGCAGCTGAACCTGGATCAGAATGAGATGGAGCTGCTCGAACACATCGTCCTCCAGATGGAGAAGGAACGCGGGCTGGACAGGAACGCGGCTCTTGCGGACATGCGCTTTCACTTTATCGAAAAGGTCTGCAGCGCCTGCGTCATCAAGCCCCGTGAAAGCAGAGAACACCTGCGGAGCCGGAACATCGACCGCGTCCTGACCGGAAAATACACGGCGATTCCTGTGTTCGTCGGGATCATGGCGCTGGTGTTCTTCCTCACCTTTTTCCTGGTGGGGCCGTTTTTCCAGGATATTCTGGAAAACGGGATAGATGCGCTGAAGGAGCTGGTGCGGTATGGAATGGAGTCGGTCAATGTGAACCCGGCGATGCAGAGTCTGGTGGTGGACGGTATTTTCGAGGGCGTCGGCACGGTGGTCAGCTTCCTGCCGATCATCGTGATCCTGTTTTTCTTCCTGTCCATGCTGGAGGACAGCGGCTACATCGCCCGCGTAGCCTTCGTGATGGACAGCCTGCTGAGAAAGATCGGGCTTTCCGGGCGGAGCATCGTGCCGATGCTGGTGGGCTTCGGATGCACGGTCCCGGCGGTGATGGCGACCCGGACCCTGCCCAGCGCCAGGGACCGCCACATGACGATCCTCCTCACCCCGTTCATGTCCTGTACGGCTAAGCTGCCGATCTACGGATTCTTTGTAAACGCATTCTTCCCGAAACAGAGCTGGATCATTATCACGGGCCTGTACATTCTGGGCATCTTGAACGGCATCCTGGCGGCGTACCTTTTCAAGAATACGCTGTTCCGGGGAGAGGCCGTGCCTTTCGTGATGGAACTGCCGAACTACCGTTTCCCGAGTCCGAAGAACGTGGCGCAGCTTTTATGGGAAAAGACGAAGGATTTCCTTTACCGGGCGTTTTCCGTCATCCTGATCGCCACCATCGTCGTGTGGTTCCTGAAGAGCTTTAATTTCAGCTTCAACCTGGTGGAGAATTCCCATGAAAGCATCCTGGCCGCGGTCTCCGGACTTCTGGTCCCGATCATGAGACCGGTGGGGCTGGGAGACTGGCGCATCGTCACTTCCCTGATCTGCGGCTTCATGGCAAAGGAGAGCGTAGTCTCCGTCATGGAGACCTTGTTCCCGGAAGGGGCATCGGCGATCGGCTCTTTAAGCGCCGCCTCCATGCTGGTGTTCAGCCTGCTGTACACGCCCTGCGTGGCGGCGGTGGCGGCTATCCGGAGGGAGCTGGGGTCGAAATGGGCGGTATACGTGGTGCTGTGGCAGTGCGCCATCGCCTGGTTTGCAGCCTTCATCGTGCGGATCATCGGGATGATGGTATGAAAATATAAGGGGAATAATAAAGAAGGACGCGTGCTCTCAGGACAGCGTTCCCTCTGTCGGTTTCACTTCGCAGCGATCCGGACGCCGCTTTGGGCTCCATGAGACCGTTGGGTCGCCGTCGCGGCGCCGC